>JADYYG010000052.1 GCA_020853755.1 Dehalococcoidia bacterium
GGGCACGGGGTTGGGCTCGATGTCCACGAAGACCCGTACCTTGGAACATCGTCCGAAGATGTCTTGGAAGAGGGAATGGTGTTTACCATTGAGCCCGGCATCTATCTTCCCGGCTGGGGCGGCGTCCGCATCGAGGACGTCGTCGTCCTCGAAAATGGCCGGGCCAGGGTGCTCAGCAAGGCTCCGAAACTCACCCCTGCAGGATTGACCGCATGATTTCTACTGGCGAACTGAAGAAGGGCGCGACTATCGAACTCGATGGCAAGCTCTTCTCCATCATGGACTACAACCACATCAAGATGGGCCGCGGGTCGGCCCAGGTCCGCATCAAGTTCCGCGATGTCCGCTCCGGCGCAATCACCGAGCAGACGTTCCAGGCTGGCACCAAGTTTCAGCGCGCCCGCGTCGAACGCCGCGAGATGCAGTACCTCTACAGCGACGACCAGTTCTACTACTTCATGAACACCGAGAGCTACGAGCAGATCCCGGTCGCCTCCGAGAAAGTCGGCGACGCCAACAAGTACCTGAAGGAGAACGACACCTGCGAAGTCGTCCTCTTCGGCGACGAAGTTATCGGCATCGAACTCCCCATCTCAGTCGAACTGACCATCACCCAGACCGACCCCGGCTTCAAGGGTGACACCGCCACCGGCGGCACGAAGCCGGCGACTCTCGAGACCGGCCTCGTCGTCCAGGTCCCCCTCTTCCTCGAAGAGGGCGCGCGGATCAAGGTCAACACCGATTCCGGGAGCTACATCGAGCGCGTTTCGTAGGCTTTCCGGCACCGCGGTTCGAACCAACGAGAGGCGGCGCGTCACGGGGTGACGGGCCGCCTTCGCGATCGACGGCCCCGGGCGGTACCCTGTCACTCCCATGAACCCACCTGCGGCGCTTTCCGTCTCGGCTGTCGTCTCCTTCTTGCGCGAAGTGCTCGAAGCGAACGAGTTCTTCAGCGACCTCTGGATCCAGGGCGAAGTCTCGAACTACTCGCGCTCGCAGGTTGGCCACCGCTACTTCTCGCTGAAGGATCCGCAGGCAGCGCTCCGCACAGTCCTCTTCCGCGACAACATGGCCGGGTTCCAGTTGAAGGACGGCGAACGCGTGCTCGCCCACGGGCGCATCACGATCTATCCCCAGCGCGGCGAACTCCAGTTCGTCGCCGACTTCGTGCGGCCCGAGGGCGTCGGCATCCTCGCCGCGAAGTTCGAAGAGTTGCGCCTGCGACTCGAAGCTGAAGGCCTCTTCGACCCCGCACGGAAGCGGCCCTTGCCGCGCTTTCCTCACCGCATCGGACTCGTCACGTCGCCCACGGGAGCGGTTCTCCAGGACATTCGCAACGTGCTCACGCGGCGGTGGCCGCTGGCAACGGTCGTCCTCGCCCCGGCGCTGGTGCAGGGGGCGCAGGCAGCCGGGCAGGTTGCCGCGGCCCTCCGCCAACTCGCCCGCGAACCGGACCTCGACCTCGCCATCGTCGCTCGCGGCGGCGGCAGTGCGGAGGACCTCGCCGCTTTCAACGACGAAGGCGTCGCCCGGGCAATTTACGGCTTCCCCGTCCCGGTCATCTCCGGCGTCGGGCACGAAACCGACGTCACCATCGCCGACATGGTGGCCGACCTGCGTGCGCCCACGCCGAGCGCAGCTGCCGAACGGGCCGCCCCGGACATCGCCCAACTCGTGCGCGCTATCCGGCTTATGGACCGCCAGATGGCATCCGCGGTCCGTTCCCGCCTCGGCGAACGCGCGTCCTCCGTCGAATCCCAGATCAGGAAGCTGCAACGCTACGCACCCGACCCGTCCGGGGCGCAGCGCGATGTGAGCCACCTGCTGCGCGAGATGCAGCGGTCGCTCGAACGGAGCTGCGCTGCCGACCGTGCCCGCTTCGAAACCGCCTCCGCGCGCATCGCCACGCTCGACCCGATGGCGACGCTCGCCCGCGGGTTCGCTATCGTCCAGAAAGAGGGCGCTGCAAAGAAACCCGTAGTCAACAGCACGAAGAAAGTGAAGCCCGGCGACCGCCTTTCCGTTTCGGTGGGTGATGGGGCATTCTGGGCCGAGGTGAGTTGAAACATGCCTGAACCATCGTTCGATGCACTCTATGGGGACCTCGAAGAGAAGGCGCGCAAGCTCGAGGCCGGAAACCTGCCCCTCGAGGAATCCCTGCGTCTGTACGAGGAGGGCGCCGGCCTCGTGGACCGGCTACGGGAAATCCTCGAGAAGGCCGAACTGCAGGTGAAGACATTGCAGAGCCGCCTCGAAGAAGACCAGTTTGAACTACGCGAGTCCGAAGAAGCCTACGAGGCCGGCGATTGAGCCCGCTCCGTATCGCCTGGCTGACCACTGGCCGCGGCCCGGGTTCCTTTGGCGCGCTCAAGTACACGCTTGACGCCATCGACGCCGGCCTCCCGGTGGAAGTCGCCGTCGTCCTCGTGAACCGTGACCGCGGCGAAGCCGAAGCCACCGATAAGCTCATCGCAATGGTTGAAGGCCGCGGCATCCCGGTCGAGGCGCACTCTTCGGTCCGCTTTCGCAAGGCCGCCGGGGGACGTATCGGCAAGCCTGGTGACCCGCTCCAGCCGTGGCGATTCGACTACGACCGGAAGGCAGCGGACATCCTTTCTCGCTACGACTTCCAGTTAGGCGTTATGTTTGGCTACATGCTCATCGCCACTGAGCCGCTGTTCGGCCGCTTCACCTTCATCAACGACCATCCCGCGCTTCCCGACGGGCCGATCGGCACGTACCAGGAGGTTATCGCCGAACTCATGCGCAATCGCGCACTCGAATCCGGCTGCATGATGAACATCGTCACTGGGGACGTTGACCGGGGCCCGGCGACGAGCTTCTGCCGCTTCCCCATCCACGATGACCTGAACCACGACGCCTGGGAGGCGCTCCCGGACAGCAAGATCGAGGCTGCCTCGCTCGACGAGATCATGGGGCTTCCGCTCTATGCCGACATCCGCGCCCGCGGGGTTTCGCGGGAGCGCCCGTTCCTCGTCGAAACGCTTCGCGCCATCGCCGAGGAGACGCTGAAAGTGCCCCCGGAAACGCCGCTTGACCTGACCGGCCGGGTCGAGCGGGCGGTGAAGTTGCCAGGGTCCGTATAATTCCGCGCATGGTTTCTTCGCTGCCCGCCTGCCCTGACTGCCAGAACGGCTACCAGCCGGACGACAATTACTGCCGGAAGTGCGGGATGTACCTCGCCGCCCTGCGCGACACCGCGATTGTCCCCGCGCCTGCCGCAGAACTGCCGGCCAGGCAACCACGGCAGCGTGCCGCGCTCCCAGCGCCGGTGAAGAAGGCGGCAACAGCGATGGCCGTGGGAACCGCCCTCCAGATCGGCGTCAGCCTGACCGGGAAGTACCTCGCCCGCCAGGCGGGGAAGCAGGCCGTCAACGCGGTCGTCGGCAATCGTTCGAAGCCACGGCGCCAACCGGCGCCAGCCCAGCAGGTGACCCCGGCGGCCCAGCACCCCGCTGCCGACCCGTTCCCGTACGCCGCCGCAGTCAGCGAAACAGTGGTGGTTCGCCGCACCTGGATTCGGCGCTGACCGGATCGACAGAGCTATCCGCTCATTCCACAATTTGCGCCATGCCGCGCATCCGCGTCGAACCGCTCAACATCGAGTTCGAAGCACCTCCCGGCGAGACGGTGATGGACGCGGCCAACGCCGCCGGCTACTGGTGGCCGGTGGGCTGCAACCGCAACGGCGAGTGCACGAACTGCGCCATGGAGGTGCTCTCCGGTGTTGGCCGGCTGAGCCAGATGGGCCGCTTCGAACGCGCGAACCTGGTCCGCCAGCGGGGGCAGGCCTCTGTCCAGGATCCCCGCCTCAGGCTGGCCTGCCAGGCCCGGGTGGAAGGCGACGTAGTGGTGTATAAACTTGGGGTTCGCCGCGACTCATTCTGAAGGAGCCCAGAGTGCCATACGTCATCACTGAGCCATGCATCGGTGTAAAGGATGCTTCCTGCGTCGAGGTTTGCCCTGTGGACTGCATCAGCACCACAGACGACGCTGAGCAGTACTACATCAACCCGGAGCAGTGCATCGACTGCGCCGCCTGCGAACTTGCCTGCCCGGTTTCGGCAATCTTCGACGAGAATTCGCTGCAAGGGGACCAGCGCCGCTTCATCGCGATCAACGCCGACTTCTATAAATAGGTTCTGAATCGCCGGGCCAAGGCCCCGGGGGAGAAATCATTGGAACTGGCCCAGCTCGAAGCATTTATCCAGGTGGCCCACCACCGTTCGTTCAGCCGCGCCGCCGAAGCGCTCTTCCTGACTCAGCCGTCAGTCACCGCCCGCATCCAGTCGCTGGAACGCGAAATCGGCGACCGCCTGTTCGAACGGACCGGCCGCAGCGTCACCCTTACCGATGCCGGGCACGCCTTCATGCCGCACGCCCAGCGCGCCCTCACCGCCGTCCAGGAAGGCACCGACGCCATCGAAGCGGTTCGCCACGGTGACATCGGCAGCATCCGTATTGGCGCCAGTTCTTCGATCGCCACCTATGCCCTGCCGGCCGTGCTGCGCCAGTTCCGTGCCGAACGCCCGCGTGTCCACGTACACCTCTCGGCCGGCCTGACCGAAGATGCGATTGAGAAGCTCATCGCCGGGGAAATCCATGTCGCCGTCACGCGGCTCACCCAGCACCCCGAGGTCGAATCGCTCCACCTCTACAACGACGACCTGGCCCTCGTCGTCGCCCCGGACCATCCGTTCGCGAAGCGGGGCCGGGCCACCATCGCGGAGGTCGGCAAGGAGCCGTTCATCTTCTTCGAACGGAACTCCACCTACCACAGCCTCATCTACAGCATGTTCCTCCGCGCCGGCGTCGTGCCCGAATCAGTCATGGAACTCGACCTCATGGAAGCCACCAAATACATGGTCGAAGCCGGCCTGGGGGTGAGCATCCTCCCGCGTATCTCCATTAGCCGGGAGGTCGCCCAGGGGACGCTGGTCGAAGTCGAAATCAAGGACATGGACCAGCCAGCCCAGCGGGAAGTCGGCGTCCACGTCCTCCGTGGGCGCATTCTCGCGCCGCCGATCAAGGACTTCCTCCGCCTGCTCGCTTCGGACTATGGCGTCGACTACCCGGTGAAGTAGCTCACCCCGGCAGCAGGTTCGGAAAAGCAGCAGCGGTGTTCGCCGCGAGTAGCGCTTTCGTCTCGTCGACGGTCCACCCGCGCGCCCGGGCCAGCGCTTCGCCAACCCGGATAACGTCCCTGGGCTCGGTCGTCCGGCCCGGAAGCGGGTAGCTATCGGTCTCGATGAGCAGCCGGTCTGCGGGATAGCTACGGGCTACGTCTTGCAGTTCCGGGCTGCGCCGGAGCGGGTTTCCGAACGAGACGTAGTGGCCACGTGCGGCGTGCCAGAGTGCCTGCTCGGGACCGCCCGTGAAGTAGTGGCGCACCACCGTCAGGCCGTCCATCGCCGCAGCCTCCATGAAAAGCGCAGACCATGCCGCTTCGCCGTCGACGTGGAGGACAAGCGGCAGTTCGAGTTCACGGGCGAGCACGCACTGCGCCCGGAACACCGGCGCCTGGGCACGAAGGTTCCCCGCTGCCCCATCGAATCCGCACTCCCCGATGCCAACGACTAACGCGTCGCGGGCAAGCGCCTTTCGCAGCGGCTCGGTTGTTGCGCGAAGCGGGTGCACGCCCACGAGGTAGCCCGCGAGTCCCGGCACTGCCTCGAAATGCCGCGACCGTTCGAGGTTGTCCGCCACCACGATGACGCAGACATCGGCATCGCCAGCCCGGGTGAGCAACGCGGCCTGTTCGGCGGGATCGTATCGGTCGAGGTGGACGTGGGTGTCGAACCATGGCGGCATCGCTGCATGGTGCCACGCCACCGCAGCCGCTCGCGAGGCGTCGAGCCGCTTTCGCCAAACGGTGCGTAGAATCGCCGCCCATGAACAGTTTCGCGCTGCGTGGCGCACGCATATGGGACGGCCTGGCTGAGCATTCGGTCGAAGGCCCGGTCGTGATCGAAGAAGGCCGGATCGCGGCGGCCGACGGAGCGAGCGACAGCATCGACGTTTCGGGCTGCACTATCCTCCCGGGCCTCATCGAAGGGCACGCCCACCTCTGCTTCGATGCCACTCCCGGCTGGCGGGCTACCTACGACGGCGACACGCCCGGGCGAATGCTGCTCCGGATGGCCGCCAACGGCCGGCGCATGCTTCACGCTGGGATAACCACGGTGCGCGACCTCGGAGCGCCCACTGGCCTCAGCATCGAACTGCGGGACGCGATTAACGACGGACTCGCCGACGGCCCGCGCCTCCTCGTAGCCGGGGCGCCGGTGACTACCACCGGCGGACATTGTTGGTTCATGGGCGGCGAATGCGACGGCGAAGTCGGTATCCGCAAGAACGTGCGCGAACACGTGAAGGCCGGGACCGACTGGATAAAGGTGATGGCCACGGGTGGGAACATGACCCCGCGGACCAACACCTTTGCGCCCCAGTTCACGGTTCCCGAACTTCGCGCCCTCATCGAAGAGGCTCACCGGCTCCACCGGAGGGTTGCCGCCCACGCCCACGGCGTGGCGGGCATCAAGGTAGCGGTCGAAGCTGGCGTGGACTCCATCGAACACTGCTCGTTTACCGTCCCAACGGGCTATGCACCGGATGCCGCCGTCATCGCTGAAATCGCCGCCAAGGGCATCCTCGTTTCGCCAACCGTATCGATTGGCTTCCGCAACTGGCCCGACGACGGCCGCAAGCAGCAGCGAGGCGCGGTGATGAAGGCGCTCCTTAACGCTGGCTGCCGAGTGCTGATGAGCACCGACTGTGGCATTCCCGGCGTTCCCCACGAATCCCTGGCGGGCGGGATGGAAGTCCTCCACGAGATGACCGGACACCCACCCGTCGAAGTGCTCAAACTCGCCACCAGCCGCTCGGCCGAACTCCTGGGACTAAAGGACGTGGGCGTCATCGCTCCGGGCCGCGCCGCCGATCTCCTCGTCGTCGAGGGCAACCCGCTGGAGGACCTTTCCGCGCTCCACCGGGTGCGGATGGTCATCAAGGGTGGCGACGTTGTCTTCGCGCATCGTTGAACCGGAACTGCTGCACCTGTTGTTCGCCACCTGCGAGGCGCGCCGCTACACTCAACGATTGTGAATTCAGGAATTATCCTCGCCGCCGGTATGTCGACTCGCATGGGCAAGCCCAAGGCTCTTCTCGATTGGGGCGGAGAGTTGCTGGTGAACTACCAGGTCGCCCAACTCCACGAAGCCGGGTGTGACGAAGTCATCGTCGTCCTCGGTCACAAGGCCGACGATATCTCGCGCCAGATGCGCGCGACCGACTGCCGGACGATGCTCAATCCGCGCTACCAGCACGGCCGGGCCGGGTCGCTCCGGATCGGCGCCAAGGCCGTCAACCGGGAAACCGACGCCATCATCATCATGGACGTCGATGCGCCTCGCCCGGCTGCGTTCCTGCGAAAGCTGCTCGAAGCGCATCGCCCGGAACTGGCGATCACGCGGCCGGTCCATAACGGCCTCCGCGGACACCCGATCGTCGTGTCGGGCCGCCTGCGTGAAGAATTGATGGCCGCCACCGACGAGTCCGAAGGCCTCCACGGCGTCCTTGGGGCGCACGTCACCGAATCCGGCGAGGTGGATGCCGGCGAACTGCTCGACCTCGGCTTTAATACGCCGGAAGAGTACGAGCAGGCGCGCCGCCGGTTCGGCCTGGGCAGCTAGCCTTGGGCCTCGCCGGGGGGATCACGCCGCACCCCCGGGCGGTCATCTTCGACCTCGACCGCTGCCTCATCGACGCGCGCAACGCATGGCGCTTCTGCGTCGAAGAATCGATCGCTGCCTCAGTCGGCGAGCGTGTCGATGCCTCTCCGCTCGTCGAGGAATACCACACCCGGCCGTGGCACGACGCCCTCAGCATCCTTACCCAGCCTGGCAACGCCGCTCGCTGCGCAGGCCTCTGCGACATCATGTTCGCCCGCAGCGCCATGAAGAAGCTCCTCGTCCATGAGGGTGTGGGCATGGCGCTCGACTCCCTCCGGAGCGAACTGATCGAGCTCGGGGCTATCTCGCGTCTGCCCCACTCGGTCGCCATCAAGCAAGTCCAATCCACAGGGCTCGACCGGTTTCTCGCCGTGGTCGCGACCACGCCCGCGAACGAACGCTGGGATCCGGGGGCCCGTGCGAGCCAGTGCCTCGCCTTCCTCGAAGCCGAAGCCGGGCGGGCCGCGTTCGTCAGCGGCGACCGGTGGGACCGCGAGGAGACTCGGCGCGCCGGACTGCAGCCATACGCAGCCGCCTGGGCCGCCGCCGCGGAGACGGACGAGGACCCGATTCCCGCCCCCGGCGACGTCGTTTCGCGCCTGCTCCGGGATTGGGTTGGCCGCGAACGCGGGGGCTGAGGCGCTCGGCGTCCAGATTGCCTTTGTTAGAACGCTGATAGATCCATACGTCTGGCCTATGGGTTCTCGGAAATCCATCGGAACATTCGTCTATCTCCCCTGTTGGCGTCGGGCGATTCTGCTGGTGGAAGTTCGCTCCACCCCAGGGCCGCTTCCCTGAAATTGCGAATTCGGAGACTGAAACCACATGAACCGGCGACCCGTTGTATGCCCCAACTGCGATCTGCACTTCACGAGCGCGCGTGAAAAGACCTATTGCCCTGGCTGCCACCAGATGGTGGAGCCAGCCCGCATGAAGTAGCCCTCCCGGCTTCGAACGGGCGACCCCTCGGCTCTCCCCGGCCGAGGGGTTTTGCGTGTCCGTCGGTACCGCTGAAAGCGGGCAAGTTGTAGCCTGTTAGTACAGGTTGCGCCACCAACATCGGCGCGATTCCCCAGGAGTTCCACGTGGTCACCAAGATTGGCATCAACGGTTTCGGGCGCATCGGCCGGCAGGTCCTCAAAGCAGTCACGGACCGCTACCCTGGCAAGCTCGAAGTTGTCGCCATCAATGACCTCGTCGCCACCGACGTCAACGCCAACCTCCTCAAGTACGACAGCAACTACGGCCGTTGGAACAAGGACATCCGCGCGGAAAGCGAAGCCCTCATCGTCGATGGCCGCGCGATCAAGGTGTTCGCCGAGCGCGACCCGGGCGCAATCCCGTGGGGCAGCGTGGGCGCCGAAATCGTCATCGAATCCACCGGCCTCTTCACCGATGCCACGAAGGCCGTGGCTCACAAGCGCGACACCGTGAAGAAAGTGGTCATCAGCGCCCCGGCCAAGAACGAGGACGTAACTATCGTCCTCGGCGTGAACGCGGAAAAGTACGACCCGGCGAAGCACCACGTGGTTTCCAACGCGAGCTGCACGACGAACGGCCTCGCCCCCGTGGTCAAAGTCATCGTCGACAACCTGGGCATGCAAAAGGGCCAGATGACGACGATCCACAGCTACACCAACAGCCAGCAGATCCTCGACAAGGCCGCCGGCCACGACCTCCGCGAAATGCGGGCCGGCGCCATGAACATCGTCCCCACCTCGACCGGCGCCGCGAAAGCGCTCCGTCTCGTCATCCCAGAGGTCGATGGCATCCTCGACGGCATCTCCTACCGCGTCCCCACGCCGACTGTCTCGATCGTTGAAGTCGTCGCCCTCACCGAGAAGAACACCACGAAGGACGACCTGAACAACCTCCTCCGCGAGACCTCAGTCGAGAAGATGAAGGGCATTCTCGGCTTCACCCTCGACCCGGTCGTTTCCATGGACATGAAGGGCGACGAGCGGTCCAGCATCGTCGACGGACAGTCCACGAACGTCGTTGGCGGCAATCTCGTGAAGGTTGCGGCCTGGTACGACAACGAATGGGGTTACGCCTGCCGCGTCAGCGACCTCTGCAGCTTCCTCGTCGACAAGGGAATCTAGGGATTTTGGATTGGGGATTTCGGATTTCGAATTGTGGATTCTCCGCCTCCCCAGTTCCCCTCCCGCAGGTTGAACTGGCGCTGCATCAATCCAGATCCAAGATCTAAGCATTTTGGATTGGGGATTTCGGATTTCGGATTCGCCACCTCCCCAATTCCTCACCCACAGGTTGAACTGATGCCGCATCAGTCCCAAATTCACGACCTCGCGGTTTCGGATTTTGGATTGTGGATTGCCTGCGCCTCCCCTATCCTCCGGGCAGGTTGAGCTGATGGCCCATCAATCCAAAATCCCCAATCCGAAATCCAAAATCAGATGACTGGCGCCCTCGATGGGGTGAAGGTGGTCGAGCTGGCGCAGGCGCTGGCCGTGCCGTTTGCGGGCATTTTGCTGGCTGAGATGGGCGCTGAGGTCGTGAAGATCGAGCCGCCGGCCGGCGACGGGATCCGCTGGACAATGGAGCCGATCGTCCCCGGCGAGTCCAAGGGCTACACGCTCATTAACCGCGGCAAGCGCTCGATCTGCCTCGACATCACGCGCGAAGAAGCGCGGCCCGTGCTCGAACGGCTGGCGAAGTGGGCCGACGTCGTGATGGTCTCGATGAAACCATCCGACCTGCCGCGATACGCCCTCACCTACGAGCACTTCCGCGAATGGAACCCGCGGCTCGTCTTCCTCGAACACGCGCCGCTGGGCAAGAAGGGCCCCTTCGGCAGCGAACCCGGCTATGACGTCATCGTCCAGGGCATGTCCGCCACGGCCGTGCTGACCGCCAGAGAACGGGGCGGAGTGCCGGTGAACATCCGGCCCGCGTTCAACGATATGGGTACCGGCGCGTTCTCTGCGCTTGGTGTCGTGGCCGCGCTCCGTCACCGGGACGCTACCGGCGAAGGCCAGCGCATCGAAACCTCGCTCCTCGGCACGGCGATGGCCCTCGGCAATCAGCTCCTGAGCTGGTTCGGGGCGACGGACCCGCCGGTCGAAGAGGCCTACCGCGCCGACATTGCCGAAGCGCGCCAGGCCGGCGCCGGCTTCGAAACCCAGCGGCAGGTCTGGGAGCACCACTATTTGCGCGGCGGCTTCGCTAACATCTACTTCCGCCACTATCGCACGGCCGACGGGTTCATCTCCGTGGGCTGTCTCAGCCCGATGCTCAATGCTCGCTTTCGCGCGGTCACCGGCATCCATGACCCCCGCAGTGACGAGGGCTTCCAGCTCGGCACACCCGCTGCGATGGAGCGCCTCCAGCAACTCGTCGACGAATGCGAGGCGCTGTTCGCCTCGAAGACGACGGCCGAATGGCTGGCCACCCTCCGCGCTGGGAAAGTGCCGTGCGGGCCGCTCAACTTCCCGCCCGACGTCTTCACGGACCCGCAGCTCGTGGAGAACGAGTTCGTCATCGAACTCGAACACCCGCTCATCGGGCCGTACCGGACGTTCGGACCGGTGATCAAGATGGATGCGACGCCGCCGCAAATCAGGCGCCACCCACCGCTGCTGGACGAACACACCGACGAGGTCCTCCAGGAACTCGGCTTCGAGGCTGCCGAAATCGCCTCCCTGCGCGGAGCCGGCGTCGCGGGGCGGCACCCGCACTAACCCCCGCTCCAGGGCCCAGGATCCGCGGCTTTTCGCCTTTCTACCGGGAGTCGGGCGTATTCTTTTGGGCACACCTGCGAACCCGGAGGGCGCTTGGCCGAAACGCCACTGGAACGCGGCGCAGCAGCATCGACCGGCGGGGGCGAACGCGTGCGCGCCTTCGCGGGAGCGTGGGCGTGGCTCGCTGCGCTTCTGCTCATCGTCGTCGTTGGCGGTGCACTGCGCTTCCACGGCCTCGGCTGGGACCAGCCCGCCGGGGCGAAGGCACCCCTCCAGATGCACCCCGACGAGCGATTCCTCTCGCTCGTCTCCGACCGGCTCGACTGGCCGGACAGCGTGGGCGGCTACTTCGATACCGGCCACAGCCCGCTCAACCCGTACAACGACGGCCAAACCAACTCCTACGTGTACGGCACGTTCCCCCTGTTCCTCGTGAAGGGCGTGGCCACGGTGATGGGGGACGACCCGGCCGGTCCGGGAAACTCATACGACACTACGGTCATCTGGGGCCGCCGCGTCACCGCTGGCTTCGATACCGCGACTATCCTCCTCGTCTTCCTCCTCGGGGCGAGCGTCTTCGGGCGGCGGACAGCCCTCCTCGGGGCCGCACTGTATGCGCTGTCGGTCCTGCCGGTGCAACTCGCGCACTTCTGGACGATGGATCCGTACCTCACCTTCTTCGGCGTGCTCACCCTCCTCCTGAGTGTGCGCTGGATACGGGCGGATGGGATCGGGGCGTGGGCTTATGCGGCAGGCTTCGGCCTGTCGCTTGGGTTGGCTGGCGCGTGCAAGGTCAACGCCGCTGTCTTCGCGGTCGCCCCGGTGGCAGCGCTGGCCGTCCGCATCGGCGTGCGCGACATCCCTCGTCTCGGCCTCCAGTATCGAGGCAGTCCGGCAGCGGCCCCCGGCAATCGCCAGCCATTGGAATGGGCCACCGACGCCTCGATGCTCTGCCTGGCGGCGGTCATCGCACTGGTCGTCTTCCGGATCGCCCAGCCGTACGCCTTCGCCGGCCCGAGCTTCTGGGATATGTCGTTCAACCAGCGCTGGTGGGATGACATCCAGCGGGAGCGGGACTTCCAGCAGGGCAACGCCGACTATCCCCCGTTCGTGCAGTTCGCCGGGACGACACCGTTCCTCACTCCGCTCAAGAACATGGTGCTCTGGGGGCTCGGTCCCGCCCTGGGTATCGCGGCCTGGGCCGGAGCGGCGTTCGCCTGCTACCGCCTGTTCAAGATGCGCGAGGCCGCGCTCGTGGTGCCGCTGGCGTTCGTGGCCACGGTCTTCCTCTTCCAGGGGCCGCGCTTCGTCGCCTTCATGCGCTACTTCGAACCGATGTACCCCGTACTGGCGCTGTTCGCAGGCTGGTTCCTCCTGGAACTCTGGGACCGGCGCACTGGGGCCGTCCCAGCAAGGGCCAGCTGGGGGCGATGGCCGGCGCGACGATTCCCGCTCGGCGGCCGGGCAGGCTGGCTCTGGCGGGCGCCGATGGTGGTGGTCTTGCTCGCCACAGCGTGGTGGGCGATGGCGTTCCAGTCGGTCTACTCGCAGGAACATCCCCGCATCGCCGCCAGCCGCTGGATTTACGACAACGTGCCGCCCGGCTCGAAAATCACCGGTGAAATCTGGGACGACACCATTCCCTACGCGATCCCCGGAAAGCAGGGCGGCTACCGGATCGTCGAGACGAGCCCTTACGACACCGACTCACTCGATAAGGTCCACAAACTCATCTACGGCGACCCCGGGAACGCGAACGCGACCGGGCTGGTTTCTGCTGATTATGTCGCTATCACCTCGAACCGCGTCCGCGAGTCGGTCAAGAAACTCGAACGCGAATACCCCGCGACCATCCGCTACTACCAGCTGCTCGACACCGGCGCACTCGGGTTCGAACGCGTGGCGACATTCACGGTGCACCCCACCTTCCTCGGCATCTCGGTCGATGACTCGAGCGCGGAGGAATCCTTCACGGTCTACGACCACCCTGAGGTCCGTATCTATAGGAAGACCGCGGACTTCGACCCGGCCCGAGCGGAGGCGCTCCTCGATGAAGCGCACCCTGAGCGCGCGATCAACCTGTTGCCCCGGCAGGGCCGCACCAATGGCCTCCAGTTCACGCCGGAAGACGCGGCCATCCAGCAAGCCGGCGGCACGTTCACGGACGTTTTCAGCGCGAACGGCTGGGCCAGCTCGCTGCCCTGGCTCTGGTGGCTCCTATGGCTCGAAGTCGCCGCTCTCGCGACCGTGCCGTGGGTCACCTGGGCGTTCCGGGCGCTCCCGGCGCGCGGCTACAGCCTCAGCAAGTTCCTCGGGCTGACATCGGTCGCACTCCCAACCTGGCTGCTCGTCGCCTGGGGCGGACCCCATTTTTCCGGCGGGCTTGCCTGGGCTGTGCTCGCAGCCAGCGTTGCCGGTGGGCTTACCGCCGGGTTCTTCCGCCGTCGAACCCTCCTCGACGACCTGCGCGAACACTGGCGCGCGTGGCTCGTGGCCGAAGTCGTGTTCCTCGGCGTCTTCATGGCGTTCCTCCTCCTCCGCGCCTTCAACCCGGACCTCTGGCACCACCCACAGGGCGGCGAAAAACCGATGGAGATCGCCTACCTGACCGCCGTCACGCGTTCGACCATCATGCCGCCCTACGATCCGTGGTTCGCCGGTGGGACGCTGAACTACTACTACATGGGCTGGTTCTTCCTCGCCGTCCCGATCCGGGCGCTGAGAATCGTCCCCGAGGTCGCCTTCAACCTCGGCGTGCCCACCTACGCCGCGATGGCCGCGACGGTCGCCTTCACCGCCGTCCAGGCGCTGGCGGGCCTCGGCGCGCGGGCACGCCAGGGCGCGAACACCATCCGCTCGTCCCGGCCGGTGCTCCTTGCGAGCATGCTTGGGGCGTTCTTCCTCGTCGGCATGGCGAACCTCGACGGCGCGCACCAGTGGATCGAACGGCTCCAACTGGTCAACACGTGGGGCGCGTTCAGCGGGACACCGGTTCTTGGCGGCGCGGTTGGCATCGCCGGCGGCCTCTGGGCATGGCTGGTCGACGGCGCGCACCTCCGGCCGTTCGACTGGTGGCGAAGCAGCCGCGTCCACTTCGGCACCATCGACATCACCGAATTCCCGTTCTGGTCGATGCTCTTCGCGGACCTGCACCCGCACCTTATGGGGCTGCCGTTCTTCGGATCCGTCATCGTCCTCGTCATCAGCTACGCGGCATCGGTTCGCGCGAAACTGCGCGCGCAGACCTGGGTGATCGCCGCGCTGCTCGGGGCCGCCGTCGGCCTCGTTCGGACCGTGCACACCTGGGATTTCCCGACGGCGGTCCTGATGGCGGCGGTCGGCGTGCCCTTCGGCCAGTTGCTTACCCGCGAACGACGCTGGCAGGAGCGCTTCTGGGAGGCCGCCGCCCACCTCGCGCTCGCCGGGGGCATTGCCGTCGTCGCGTTCAGCCCCTACACGGCCCATTTCGAAACCTTCGACCCCGGCATCCACCGCGCGGTGGCAACGACGAAGGCGCACCAGTTCTTCGTCCACTTCGGCGTCTTCGTCACCTTCGCCGTCGTTTTCATCGCCGTCCGCTACCGGGAGGAGTTGGCCGAGCGAAACTTCGACCACGGGCACAACCCGTTCTTCGCCGTCGTCAACGGCTGGATGGAACTCGGCTCGCTGGCCATCTTCCTCGCCGGTGTCGTCGCGGCGACGTGGCCATTCGGGCTGACGACCATCGCGCTGGGCCTCGTTTTCGAACTGTTCCTCTGCAATCTGCTCTGGCTCGAACTGCGGCGGCCCACCCCAGACCTCGCCCGGGCGCTCGGTACGGCCCTCTTCGCCATCGCGTTCGCCGTCGCCGTGGGTGTCGACATCATCACGCTGAACAACGACATCGAGCGGATGAACACCGTGTTCAAGTTCAGCCTGCAGGCGTGGCAACTGTTCGCCCTCGCCTCCGGCTACGCCGCCTGGTACGCGGGCACGGCGCTCTGGTCGGCCCGAGGCTGGCGGCCATCACCCCGGCCCGGGCGAACGCTCGCCGCATGGACGGCCACCGGCATCCTGGGCGCGCTCATCCTCGGCGCGTCGCTCTTCCTCATCTCCGGGACGGCCGCCCGCCAGGATGCGCGCTTCAACAACTCGGGGCCGACCCTCAACGGCTTCGCATTCCTCAAGGGTGCGGTCTTCGTCGAATCCACCGACAACAACCCTTCGGCCGACTACCCCATCAAGCTCGAAGACGATAAGCCGCTGATCGACTGGCTGCGCAACAACATCCAGGGCTCGCCCGTGATCGTCGAAGCCGTCGGGCCGCTCTACCGCTGGACCGGGCGGATGTCCGAATACACCGGGCTGCCTGCCGTCATCGGCTGGGACTGGCACCAGGTCCAGCAGCGCACCGATTACGCCGACCTCATCCAGAAGAGGCGCTTCGAGACCGAGCAGTTCTACAAGGTGCCAGACAAGCAGTACGCCGCCGCCTACCTTCAGAAGTACAACGTCCGCTATGTCGTCGTGGGAACCGAGGAGATCTACCACGGCACGCCCGTGGGGATCGCCAAGTTCGCCGAGATGCCGGAACTCGAAGAAGTGTTCCGCAGCGGCGAGTACGCCATCTACCGGGTGCGCTGATGGCCTGCCGCAAGTCCCGGTTCCGTTAGACTCAGACAATGCGCCTGCCCGCCGAGACCGTCCGGGTTCTCCAGGAGTTCGTCCCCGAATCCGACCTCGCGGCGATGCGGCTCGTGACCTGGCGCCCGTTGGCCTGGCTGCCCGTCATCCTCCGCATGAGCGCGATCACGTTCTCACCATTCGTCATCGTCCGGCCGGGACACCTTCGCCTCGACACGGCCCGGGGGCTGGCGCTCATCGCCCACGAAGCGGTCCACATCGGCCAGGTTCGAATGCTGCGCCCGTGGCGCTTCTACCCGCGATACCTCGCCGGCCAGTTCCGCTGTGGCTTCCGGCACGACCGCCATCCGCTCGAACTCCCCGGCATCGAACTCCAGCGCCAGGTCCGCAAAGCGCTTGAAGCCCGTGGCGGCGGCGGAAGCTGGTGAGCTGTATCCTGCCCGTTCGGGCGGCAGCACAGATCTGGCCGGGTACCCGCGCGCATCCCACAATAAACCACGATGTTTGAATCGCTGACCGACAAACTCCAGGGCGCCTTTAAGAAGTTCGGCTCCCGCGGCATCGTGACCGAGGAAGACCTCGACCAGGCGCTGCGCGAAGTGCGCATGGCCATGCTCGAAGCCGACGTGAACTTCAAAGTTGTCCGCGAGTTCACCAGCCGGGTGAAAGAGAAGGCCCTCGGCGCGCAGGTTCTGCGCAGTCTTTCGCCCGCCCAGCAGGTCATCGATATCGTCCACCAGGAACTCATCGACATCCTCGGCGGCGCGGCCCCACAGCTGGCCACGTCAACGCGACCGCCCACCGTCATCATGCTCGTTGGCCTCCAGGGCTCCGGGAAGACGACGAGCATCGCCAAGCTGGCGAACCTGCTGAAGAAGCAGGGCAACCGCCCCGTCGTCGTCGCCTGCGACGTCTATCGCCCTGCCGCCGTGAACCAGCTGGTGACCCTCGCGAAAGCCCTCGATGTGCCGTACCACGAAGAAGGCACAAACGAGAAGCCGTCGGTGATCGCCGCCCACGGCCTCGAAAAGGCCCAGCGAATGAACGCCACCCACCTCCTCGTCGATACCGCCGGCCGCCTCCACATCGACGAAGAGATGATGGCCGAGGTCGCCGGCCTGCGGGCCCAGCTTGCGCCCCAGGAAGTCCTCTTCGTCGCCGACGCGATGGCCGGGCAGGATGCCGTCACCGCTGCCAGGGAGTTCCACGAGAAGGTCGGAACCACCGGGCTCATCCTCACGAAGATGGACGGCGACGCCCGCGGAGGAGCGGCCCTCAGCATCCGCCAGGTGACTGGCGTGCCGGTGAAGTTCATCGGCATGGGCGAAAAAGCTGACGCCCTCGAACCGTTCTACCCGGACCGCCTCGCCGGCCGCATCCTCGGCATGGGCGACATGCTCTCCCTCATCGAAAAAGCCAAGGAGACGATGGGCGACGAGGACACAGACCGCTTCTCGGAGAAGATGAAGAAGGGCACCTTCGACCTCCAGGACTTCGTCGAGCAGCTCCGGAAAGTGCGCCGCATGGGGCCGCTTGGCCAGCTCGTCGGTATGCTCCCCGGCTTCAGCAAGATCAAAGCCCAGCTCAACGTCGATGACATCGACGACTCGTTCTTCAACAAGGCCGAGGCCATCGTGCTCTCGATGACCCCCTGGGAACGCCGCCACCCGGACAAGATCGACGGTAAGCGGCGCAAGCGCATCGCCCGTGGCAGCGGCACCGACGCCACGCAGGTGAACCAACTCCTCAAGCAGTTCTTCGAGGCCCGCAAGATCGCGAAGACCCTGAGCAGCGGCAAGATGCCGATGTTCCGGTAGGGGCGGCGTGCGGCAGCGGCGCTTCGCTCAGCGCGGAGCACGCCAGGGCCAGGCCGATGATGGCCACCATCAGCTGGCGCATCGTCGGCCCGGCAAAGGCCTTGTCCTCGATGTTGAGGTGCGTTGGGACTTCGTGGCGTTGCACGGGCATCTCCTCTTCGGTGTTCGAGGAGAGCGTGCTGGTCGCGGTTCCACAGGAGTTCCAGGATCCGGGCCGATCCATTCCAACTTCGGCCCTTCTGTTCTCAGTTCGCTCCAATCGGCGGTGGGACACGAGCGATTGGAAGCGCGTGCACCCCATCGCCGGACGGGCGAGCCAGACGGTCGTCGTGACGAGGTCCACGCCCACTCAGCGACGAATCGCGCAAGCCTGTTACCCGCATCTGGGTGCAACGTTGGCTGCCGAAGTCGCCGACGGAGAAGCTTCCTGCCGAGGCGGCGTCCGTTCTGACAGCGCCGCGTGCGTCCGCGTCGCGGCGCTAGTGGAGTCGCCTTGAGAAGGCCAAAGCCACTGTAGAGGAGCCCACCAGGATCAGGCCCAAAGCTACGAGAATGGACTCAGTGGCGCTCGGCACGCGTTCCCCGGATCCAGTGGCGGGAGGATTCGGCGCCTGTAGTCGGAATGTAATTGCAGCGCTGACGAATGGACCGCACGGCACACCGTCCGAGCCCACAAGCACCGCTGTGACCCGGTGATCGCCGGCGCCGAGATGATCGAAGTTCTGTGTTCGACTCGCACCCCGGATGATGCGCGGGTTGTCGACGGGCACGGGCTGGCCCGCGGGAAGCGCCGTCACCGGGTCGAGGTCCGCAAGCCAGGCGAAGAAGTATGTCCCGGCCGCACCCTGCCCGGGAGTCGCCAAGGCGACCTCTGGAAGCACAGTAGCGGTAACGTTCGCCGCGCCCTCTGGGGGAATGGACAGTGCAACAGTGAGGCTCGCGGGACACTGCCCACCCTGCTGAGCATTAGCGGTGTTCGGCGGACTCGCGAACAACACGGAGGCCACCGCCAGGACGCCGAGGGAGAGGAGGAGTCGGAACATCTTGAGGCACCTCCTTCCAAAGATCTTATCGTGTGGAGTCAAGGGCGCGTCCACGTCGACCTTCGTGTACGCGCCGGGGCTCCAGACCGGTTCGGACTCAGACATCCCAGCGATAGATCCAGGTTTGCGCCTCAACCAGGGAATCTGGACATCGGACTTCGGTGACCGCCCCGAAACAGCACTCCATGTGGGCGTGATGCACGTTGGAGCACGGTAGACCCGGAGGAGGCTGCGTCCGAGCAATGTAGGTCACACACCGCTTGCCGTTGACGAGCGAAGTGTTCACCGTTTGTTCTGCGATAAGGTCCTGAAGGTGCCCATAGTAGACCTCTCCAACCTTGCCGAGCCGGTGTGGGCCGCAAGCATAGTTGCGGCGGCATGGGCTGTCAGTGGAAAGAACGTCATGAAAGATGCGGATTTTGATCAACGCAGCGGCGTTGGCAATCAAGGTGGTTCCAGAACCACGGGACCAACCCGAGGGATCCAACGGCCTCAGGCGCCAGGCTGATCAGATTCTCGCGGGCCGAACAGATCTCGCGCCGGAATGTCGGCACACTAACGGCCAGTGCCTGGGCCGCGGCATGGTCTTCCAAGCCGATTCCCACCAGAGTCAGCGCAGCTCGCGTGCGCTCTGCGAGTGGGAGGTGCGTGTTAGCGAGGCCTTCCAGACGGCGTGCCGGCGAGTCGCAAACGGCGATGGACTCGTTCATGGAATTCACGATAACGAGCGCCGCGTGAGTGCAGCAGGCGATGTGAGCCCAGAACCAAGCCGCGAGCTGTCTGGTGTATGCTTGGGGCGAGCACGCGAGAACCGTCCGACGCGCGCTCGCCAATTGGGACTCTATGGTCCTGGTCTGCAAGGACACCCACCGACTGACAATTCGCTGCTGATAGCCCATCGTTATTAGCGCGACAACCTGAAGTCTTCGCGGCGGCAGCCATGGTGAGCAGGAGCTGCAGGTTTGGCGAGCTCTGGCCATCACCTCGGCCTGATGCCGCAGCCCATACTGGTCGAGTATCGCGCACACTCTGGGAAATCTGTCTGGCGACATCGGAGCGCGGGCTCAATACGCAGGAGACTCTGCGTCGAACTGGAAGGCGTCCTCCGGAATTGACGGCGGGAAATGGATATCCTCCAGTTCGAATGTGAAGACGATGTCTTCCCGTGGGTATCCGTTGGCCTCGGACTTAAGTACCGCGAATGTCTCGTGGTCGACCCAGATTTTGCGTAGCGACGGGACAGTCACGTCGAGGCCGTTGACCTTATGGACGTGCTCAGGTGCGAGGCACCGATTAGTTCCCAAATCAATGACATACGCTTCGCGACCCGCAATTCGCTCAGAGCCCGCCAGAGTTGGGCTCCAGCACTCCGCGCGTCCATCAAAGAGCATCTGCAGCGACTCGCCAGGCGTCTCCAAAATGCTGAACGGGCGACCGGGCCCGGAGTCCGAAGGAGGAGTTGACACTGCTCCAGTGGAAGCGTCGTAGACCCACATCGTCCGGCCGTCAAACACTTGGACGCTACGTAGCGCTGGGGCGGTCCCAGCGGTGATGGCGTATTGCTCGATGCGCCACCGCCTGCCATCGGACCAGATTCGCGTCTGGTTGGTCGTTGACGGAGGGCCCACGACGCCGATCTGCTGGTTGGTGACCTGGAAAAAGACTGACGGTGAGCTCGCGGCCCCAGCAGTCGCCTGCTCCCTCGCTTTCTCGAGGATGGCTGCCGCACTGACCGTGGGCGCGCCGTCTCGCGTCAAGCCGGCCACCAAACCGAAACCGGCTGCCACGAACAGGGCAATCCCAACGAAAACGTACGTGGTTCGGCGACGTGTTGGCGCAAGCGAACGGCGCATCTGCCTGCCGGACTGTCGAGCCGGCGCCGATTCGAACCGCAATGCAGGCACGGGAACCGAATCGACCAACCGAAGCTGATCAAGAAGGGTGGTGAGGCTGGGGTCGCTTTCGAAGGACACGGCCGAGCCTCGGTGTCGCGGAAAGTGGAGTTTCATCGTTGCGTTTCCTCCCTAAGGGCCCGCAGCGTCCGCCAAAGCTGCATGCGCGTTGCGGATTCGGATTTTCCGACCACCACCGCTACCTCCCGTACCGTCAAACCCACCGTGAAATGCAGCGTGATCAGGTCTCTGATGTCGGGACGTAGCCTTGCAAGGGCTCGTCGCAGCGCGGCGAGGTCGTCGCTTGCCAACGCCCTGGCAGCCGGATCGGTTGTGGCATCTGAGGGCAGACCCGCGATGTCATCCAAAGGAACGGTATGCCGCGCGCGGCGATGCGCGTCGGTCGCTGCATTGCGGGCGATTCGGAACAACCATGGCGCGAAGCCATGGCTTCCGACGCGATAACGTCGCAGTGCTGAGAACGCGCGGATGAACGTTTGCTGAGTCAGGTCAGCCGCATCTTCGTCGTTGCTGGTTCGGGTGCGGCAGTAGCGATAAACGCGTGGCATGTAGCGCGCGTACAGTTCGTCGAACGCAGCAGAGTCGTCGAGCGCGGCACACACGAGCGAGTCGTCGTCGACTTCTGGCTCTCGGCGATGTGCGACTAGCGGAACTGACGCCACGCCGACCTGCGTGAGTCCGGTAGCGTCGACTGATGATTGGGCCACACATATAGAACGCACCGGCGGCTCAAGGATCACATCTCGCGTGGTTTCTTTACCCGCGCCGGGAACGGCGCAGCCTGGCCGCGGTGCATCAGGCAACCGCGCAATCGGCGACGTGGGCGTTGGAACGAAATGAGAGGGTAATTGGAACACGCACCCCGAGTTTGGAGCGGGCGGGCCGGAATCCTGGAACGCTGAGGGAATGCCGCTTCGCAAGCTGACTCTTCACGGCCTCCTGGCCGCTGGAGTCAGACATGCGCATCCTCCTCCTCACCGTCCTTGCACTGGGATTGTTCGGCGCGCTGGTGGTTGGAGCAGCCTCCGCGCAGGAGGCCGACGACACGCTGGTGAACCAGCTCCTCAAGCAGTTCTTCGAGGCCCGCAAGATTGCGAAGACCCTCAGCAGCGGCAAGATGCTACGTTCCGGTAGGGGCGGCGAGCGGCAGCGGCGCTTCGCTCATGGCGGAGTACGCCAGGGCCAGGCCGATGATGGCCACCATCAGCTGGCGCATCGTCAGGCCGGCAAAGGCGTCGTCCTCGATGTTGAGGTGCGTAGGGACTTCGTGGCGTTGCACGGGCATCTCCTCTTCAGTGTTCGAGGAGAGCGTGCTGGTCGCGGTTCCACAGGAGTTCCAGGATTCGGGCCGGTCCGTGCCAATGTCGGCCCTTCTATTCTAAGGGGCCCGACTGGGCTGTGCGGGCTTTACTTGTCTCGCGCGCTGACCGGGCAAGCGGCCCGAGGTGCACTCCCATGTTCCGTGTGGTGCTGGAGCGATTCGGTTTGCCTCTCCCGGATTGTTCGGAGCCGACTTTCTGCAGCGACTGGAGCCGCGGGAGTCAGATATCCGCGTCCTCACCGTCTTCACTTTTGGACGGGGATTCACCGGTCGCGGTCAAGAATCAATGGCCCAAAGTAATGGTGCTTCTGGCGAAACCTGCTGGCAAGTAACCAAATCACGGCAGTGGCGGCAGGACGATGGCTCCCACGTTCTGGAGAGACAGGGTGGCCGGAGGCGGGCAAACGCCGAGACGCACGATCATTCCATCCCCGCCGACGTAGACCCTAAACACTCCGGAAGGCTGTTCTTCGCGGAACCCAAAAACGGCGACAAATGCCGCCCCGCCCGTGCCGGGCCGATCGGGCCGGTGGACGGCGTACAGGCGTGGTTGGCGTGCGATCGCCGACCGAACCTGACCCTCCACTTCAGCCAGGGAGGCGAACCCTTCTTCGCAACGGTCCAGAGGGAAGACGGAAACCAGCGTTCCGCTGGATATACCGGGTGGGCACTTTGGCGGCGCGCCAATGCCGAGCGGATTTTCGGCACAGGCCACGTCGCTGAACCTCAAGCGTGTTAGCAAGGCAGCAACATCCGCGGACTCGACCTCCCCGAGAACGGCATCGACGTCCGCGATGCCGCTACGCGTCAACGGAGGATGAAATGACACGTTCTCGCCCGTCGTGGGAAAGGTCGAGGCCGCCGTCGACGGGGATGCTGTCGGGCTTGGACCGTTCGTCCCTGACGTCGGGATGACGCTGGGTGAAACCGGATCCTCGGAGCCGCTACCACAGGCGGCTCCGAGGAGAGCTATCACGCTGGACGCCAGGAGCACGAGGGCATATGCCTGGCGCATTGGAGGCGGGGGCATGACGCTCACATCTTCGCCTCCATCGCTGAAATGTCGTTGGCTATGCCAAGCAGCTCTTCGTCCGAGATCGGGCCAAAGGACTTCAGGAAGTACGCCACCCCATTTTGGGACCACTTGATCTCACGATCACCGTTAGGGTCCGACGTTCCCTTCGCAGGGAACTTTGTGATGGTTGGGTGTCCGGCGACCGCCGTCGAGGCCGTGAAATCATAGATAGCCGTGTGGGGGAACTCCGTGACCTGGACTGGGTTCATGACGGTGAACGCGGTCAGCTGCAACATCGCGTTGGTTGGCTCTGTGCGACCGTACAACAGGCCGCTTAGGAAGCTCCCGTCAGGATTTATCGACGCCTCCGCTCCAACGAGCGCGAGCCCCTTGCTGCCCATGAGCTTTTTCGCGGACTGTGGGAGGTCAACAAACCGCGGAACCATGTCGGCGACCTCGCGATCAGCGCCTACCCCGGCAACGCTGCCAGTCGTCACCGCATCGTCGCCGAAGTCCGGAGCCGGTTGAGGCAAGGACTCCGTGGCGCTGCTCGGTTCGAACAAAGGCACGATGAGGAACTCGCCCCACAACGTTGGCTGGTCGTGCGTGGGTTTGGTCATCTGGAGATCCTGTTGAACCTCTGGGGTAATCCCGGGCGGACTTGGGGCGGTGGAAGTCAGCGCCGCCGCAACCGCGTAAGCCGCGAGACCGCTGGCAGCGGCGGCGGCTCCCAACATCGCCATGCGAGATCGCTTTATTGCAATCGCCATGTGTGGACCTCTTTTTCCGAAGCCGCTGGCCCTTCATAGAATTGCCAACCGGCGTCGCCCCCCATGTGACTCCGTTGATGCTCGTTCGACGAGGCCCAGACAGGCCGTCCTTTGCGGACTGATCGTGCCGGCGTCGGCAGTCGATCACCGGCCTTTGGGCGCGCTGCACCCGTCGCGCGACGCCATATTCCCGCAGGCTTCAGCGGGCCGTTCAACCCGTCTTTGAACGGCCCGACGACGATCCGGCTCTGGTTTGAGCTTTCGAAGTGAACCTACCGTCGGCGAGGTCGCGTGACGATCGGCCTGGAACGAAATGGGAGGCTGATTGGAACAGGACCTCCGAGATCGGAACTCTCCGAGCCGGATCCTGGAACGCTGAGGGAACGCCAATTCGCACGCTGACTCATCACGGCCACCTGGCCGCCGGAGTCAGACATGCGCATCCTCATCCTCGCCGTCCTTGCATTGGGACTGGCCGGCGCGCTGGTCGTTGGAGCAGCCTCCGCCACCGCGCAGGAAGCCGACGACACGCTGGGCCAGCTCCCGATCCCCGACCCGACTGGCTGGATCCCCAAACCCCTTGGACGGGATTCCCGGCGGCTCCTCTGCGCGTTATGCGAAGATCGTGTACTGTGGCTCGAAGTGCACTTTTCCGCCCGCCATCGGAGCGGGTGTATTCCCAGGAGTAAGAATGATCCGGATCCGGCTGAAGCGCATCGGTAAGAAGCGCACCCCGTTCTATCGCGTCGTTGTCGCGGACAAGCCTGACAAGCGCGACGGACGATTCATCGAGAACCTTGGCTCGTATGACCCGCACGCGAACCCGCCGTCCGTGATCATCGACACTGAGAAGGTGAAGGCATGGCTCGCCAAGGGCGCCCAGCCCTCCGAATCGGCCGAGAAGATCCTCGTCCGCGCTGGCGTGATGGAGAAGAAGACCCCCCAGCCGAAGGCGAAGCTCGAAGTGAAGCGCGCCGAGCAGGCAAAGGCCGCCGAAGCCCGCGCGAAGGTTCGTGCCGAAGAGGCCGCAAAGGCTGAGGCCGCTGCCGCGAAGGCCGCCGAAGAAGCCGCGAAGGCTGAAGCCGAAGCAGCCCCCGCTGAGGAAGCCCCCGCCGAGGAGTAAGCAATGGCCGAGACGATGATGGGCGAGGTCGTCGAATACCTCGCGAAGGCCCTCGTCGATAGTCCCGATGATGTCCGCGTGAGCGAAAGCGAAGAAGACGGCCGTATCCAGGTCCGCCTCGATGTCGCCGAGGATGACTGGGGCAAGGTCATCGGCAAGGGCGGGCGCATCGCCAGCTCCATGCGCGCTCTCGTCAAAGTCGCTGCTGTGCGCGAAGACGTCCGTGTCAACCTGGAGATCGGCGACTGATCACGCCCGAACCGTCCCAGCCCGAGCGTACGCCGAAGCCGCCGCGTCCCCGGCCCGCAAATCCCCTGAGCACCCCGAAAGAACCGCGTCCCGGCTTCACCGCCGTCGGGCGCGTGCTGCGTCCGCACGCCCTCCGCGGGGAGATGCGCGTCCTCGTCTACTCACCCACCGCTCGGAACGTGCAACGCGGCCGCCCGGTCTACCTCCAGGGCGTCCGCCGCACCGTCGAACAGGCGCGCGCTGACCACGACCAGTGGATCCTCAAGCTCTCCGGCATCGGTGGGCGTGATGCAGTCGAAAGCCTCCGTGGCGAACTCCTCGAAGCCGCCGACAACGACGTCCTCCGCGACGATGACGAGTCCTACTTCGTCCACGAACTGATCGGCCTCCGCGTGGTCGTCTCCGCGGACAGCCGGGAGCTCGGCCGAGTTGTCGAAGTGCTCCAGACCGGGGCCAACGATGTTTATGTCATTCGCGGGGATGGCGGCGAGGTCCTGGTTCCGGCGATCGCGGAAGTTATCGACCGGATCGATGTCTCGGGTGGGCTCATATCCATTACACCTTTGCCCGGACTGCTGGACGAATCGAAATAAGGAATTGAAACGCTCTATAGGCAGGGCTACACTGGCGAGCGGCCGGTGGCGGGGTGTCGAGCACCCTCGGCCGTTCACCACAACCGAATAGTTCGAGGGGGTCCTGCATGTCCAAAGCGGAAATGCTCCAAATGGTCGCCGACTGTGTTCATCACTGGGTCCTGGAACCACCGCGAGGGGAGCTGTCGCCGGGCCGCTGCAAGAAGTGTGGGAAAGAGCGCGAATTCACCGGAGAGACGAGCTATCGCATCGGGCGCGGGTCATCCCACCGATCCTGACGTCTGAAGGTTGACCCTTCCGCGGGCCGCTCCATACGATTGGGGCGGTTCGTTGTTATTACGGGGACGTAGCTCATCTGGGAGAGCGCAGCGTTCGCATCGCTGAGGTAAGGGGTTCGAGTCCCCTCGTCTCCACCAAAACTTGCAACACCAACGCGCGGCCTCCGGGCCGCGTTTCCATTTCTGGCGCGTTCCCTCGCACGATCTTAACCGCTGGAACCACCTCCGTGGCTATACATCCATCAAGAAATTCATCTGTCTGAAACCCGGACACCGCACGGATACCGGAAAGTAGGACACAATAGGCGCCCGCGCCGCTCGCGCGCCGGTTGAGGAGGTTCCCATGGCTGAAGAACGCAACCGTGTCGTCGAATCGCTGGAACTCGCCGCCCGGATGATCGAGGCCGCCGGCAGCGGCGCAGAGCTTCGTTCCGCATTGCGCGACGGGCTGAGCGGCGTGGAGTTCCACTCCGACACCCTGGCGAAAGAACTGGCGAAAGACCCCGCAGACCCGCGTGCCCTCGACCCGGCGCTCAGGCCACGCGCCCAGCGCGTGGAGGACGGCCTGCATGCCCTGCTCGTCACCGCCTGGGAACTGCTCACCCTCAGCGACGAAGAGCTCGCCGCCACCCCCAAGCGCGCGGCGCTCGTGAAGGCGCTCCGAGCCGCCGAATCCGCCGAGACTGCGCTCGTCTTCGACCACCTGATGGCGCCGCAGGGCATCGACTGAGCCTCGGCCGCAGTACACACTCGTTCGCATGCCCGTAGCGGGCGGCAAGGGGGGCCTGTGCCAGACGGAGCGCAAGAGGAAGCGGCCGCCCAGTTCGTTGTCGAGGAGCCGGTCCTCTTCTCAGAGTCCCTGATCTGGGAGCTCCAGCGCCGGTACTACGAGCGCCAGGGCATCGCCGCCTGGGGCGAAGGGCGCATCCCCTTCGGGATTAGCACGAGTCCTCACATCGCAGCCGCGTACGCCCGCGTTTTCTTCGGCTTCCTCCGTGATTGGCAGGCCAACCTCGACCCTCGTGAGCCGGTTTACATCATCGAACTCGGCGCCGGGAGCGGACGGCTCGGCTTCAACTTCCTGAACGCCCTGGCCGAGTTCTACGACGCCTCGCCGCTGAAGGACATCCGGTTCACCTACGTCCTCACCGACTTCGTCGAGAGCAACGTTGCGTTCTGGGAGCAGCATCCCCAGTTGCGCCCTTTCGTGGAGCAGGGCCGCCTGGACTTCGCCCGCTTCGACGCCACGACAGACCGGACGATCCGCCTGCGCGCTTCGGGCCGGGAACTGAGGCCCGGTGCCGTGGCGAACCCGGTGGTCATCTTCGCCAACTACCTGTTCGACTCCATCCCACAGGATCTCTTCTCGGTCGAAGACGGCGAGCTTTACGCGGTGACGGTCGGGCTCACGTCACCCCAGGAGGAACCGGACCGGCACGACCCGGAGGTCATCACCCGCATCGAAATGCAGTACGACCGGTTCCCGGTCGAGCCGTCGTTCTACGGCGACGAAGCCTCCGAGCGGATCCTGCGCTACTACCGAGAAGTACTCGATGGGACCGTACTGACCTTCCCGCAGACGGCCCTTCGCTGCATCGACGGGCTGCGGGCGCTCTCGGGCGGACGCCTCCTGCTCCTCAGCGGCGACAAGGGCGACCACCGTCTCGAGGACTACCAGGGCCGGGACCTCCCGGCGCTCATCCTTCACGACACCGGTTTCTCGATCACCTTCAACTACCACGCGATGACCCGGTACTTCGAGGATCTCGGGGGCGAAGTGCTTACCACCGCCTTCCGGGCTACCAGTCTCAACGTCATCGCCTTCGTGCTGGGTGCGCCCTCCACCACCGAACTGCGCCAGGCCTACCGCGACAACATCGAACGCAACAGCCCCGACGACAACTACACGGGCCTGATCTCGGCCGAGCAGAACAAGGAGATCTCGCTGGTCGAACTGCTCGCCCTCGTGCGGATGAAACGGCACGACAGCCACTCCTTCCTCATCGCCTGGCCCCAGCTCGCGAAGAAGCTGCAGGGCATGCCCGAATCGGCCATCCCCGAGATCCGCCTCATGGTCCGCAACATCTGGGAGAACTACTACGAACTCGGCGAGAAGCTGAACATCCCGTTCCATCTCGGTGTGCTGCTCGCGGCGATCGGCGACTACCCGGAGTCGATAGCCTTCTTCGAACGGTCGCTGGAGCGGAGCCCGGGCCACCCGACGACGCTCTTCAACCTCGCGAACAGCCTGCTCCACATCGGCCAGCCCGAACGCGCCCTGGCCCTGCTCGCCGAACTACCGGCGGACCAGCAGGCTGGTCCGGAAGTGACCGCACTCCGAAACCGCCTCGCCGAGGCATGACGCTGAGCCTCCCGCACAGAGACTGAGAGCGGGAGCGATGGTAGTCTTTTTCACGCGTAAGCCACACGCCCGGCCCTTCGGCCGGGTTCTTTGCGCCCTCCAATCCATGCGCCCGGGCCACAACCGCCCGGCCCTCGGGAGAACCGCTCCATGCCGGAACAATTGACCGCCGAACAGAAACTTGCCCAGCTCGTCGAGCTGAAGAACAAGGTGATGGAAGGCGGCGGCCCGAAAGGAATCGAGCGCCAGCACGCCCGTGGCAAGCTGACCGCCCGCGAGCGCATCGACCTCCTCCTTGACCCGGGCAGCTTCGAAGAACTCGACGCCCTCATGCGCGCACGCAGCATCGACAACTCCACCGGCGAAGCCGTGGTGACCGGCTGGGGCAAGGTGGATGGCCGCCCTGTCTACGTCTACGCCTACGACTTCACCCTCGTCGGCGGCTCCCTGAGTGAGGCTGTGGCCGAGAAAATCCTCAAGGTCATGGACCTCTCGATGACCACCGGCGCCCCGATCATCGGCATCATCGACTCCGGCGGAGCCCGCATCCAGGACGGCCCGGAAGCCCTCCGCGGCTTCGGCGAAATCTTCGCGATGAACACCCTCGCCAGCGGCGTCGTGCCCCAGATCAGCATCATCATGGGGCCGTCCGCCGGCGGCGGCGCCTACAGCCCGGCACTGACCGACTTCATCTTCATGACCGAAGGCTCCGGCCAGATGTACATCACCGGCCCGGACGTCATCCGCGCGGTCACCGGCGAAGAAGTGACGCATGACGAACTCGGCGGTGCTCTCGCGCACGCCTCACGCTCGGGCGTCGCCCACTTCGCGGTCGACGGTGAAGAAGCGACGATGCAGGAGGTCCGCCGCCTGCTCTCCTTCCTCCCGTCGAACAACGCCGAAGACCCGCCCCTGATCGGTTCGAGCGACGACCCGAACCGTGCCGACGAAGACCTCCTGACCATCGTCCCGGCCGAACCGAACCGCCCCTACGACGTCCGCGAAGTGATTGACCGGCTCGTCGATGACGGCGACTTCATGGAAGTGCACGAACTGTTCGCCACGAACATGGTGGTCGGCTTCGGGCGGATGGCTGGCCGGGTCGTCGGCTTTGTCGCAAACCAGCCTGCCCAGCTGGCGGGCTCGCTCGATATCAACGCGAGCCGCAAAGCCAGCCGCTTCGTCCGCTTCTGCGATTGCTTCAACATCCCGCTGGTGACGCTCGTCGACACTCCCGGCTTCCTCCCGGGTCTCAGCCAGGAGTACGGCGGCATCATCACCCATGGCGCGAAGCTGCTTTACGCCTACAGCGAAGCCACTGTGCCGAAGATCTCGGTCATCCTCCGCAAAAGCTATGGCGGGGCGCACCTTGTGATGTCCTCGAAGCACCTGCGCGGCGACATGAACTTCGCCTGGCCGACCGCCGAGATCGCCGTCGCCGGTCCGGATGCCGCCGCGAACGTGGTCTACCGCGAGGAGATCGCGAACGCGGAGAACCCTGAAGCGCGCCGCAAGGAACTCATCGAAGAGTACCGGGCCAAGTTCGCGAACCCCTACATCCCTGCCGGGCGTGGCTTCCTCGACGATGTGCTGGACCCGCGCCAGACACGCGCCCGGGTCATCCGCGCCCTCGAAATGCTCGAGAACAAGGCGGACCGCAACCCGCCGAAGAAGCACGGCAACATCCCGCTCTGACGCGCCGAAACCGGCAGCAGTTCCACGGAACAACAAAGAGGCCCGCTCTCACGAGCGGGCCGCTTGCTTTCGTGCGCCGTTTCCGAAGCTCAGTCGGCTACAAGCACCAGGGTGCCGGTGGTCGAAAGGCTGCCGCCGGTGCCGTTGACGATGCAGGAGCGCGCTTTCGTCTGCTTGCCGGGCAGGCCGCTGAAGCCGCCGTCCTCCGCCGTGCCGGAGAGCTGCCGGTAGGCCTCGATGAGCAGTTGCATGCCGTACATACCGCTATGGTTAAACGAGAGACCGCCGCCGTTCGTGTTCATCGGGAAGCTGCCGCCCGGCGCGGCCTTGCCGCTCTTCCAGAGCATGAAACCCTCGCCGCGCGGGGCCAGCCCGAGCATCTCAGCCGTGATACCCGCGGTGACCGTGAACGAGTCGTAGATCATGGCCATTTCCATGTCTTCTGGGCCCATTCCCGCCATCTTGTAGGCAGCTGCGCTCGAAGCCGCGGCGGAGGTCGCAGTGAAGTCGCCCATCTCGAGCATGTTCGAGTGGCTCATGCTTTCGCCGGCGCCGGCAATCCACACGGGCTTCGTCTTCACGCTCTTCGCAATCTCCGGGCTGACTACGAGGACCGCGCCGCCGTGGTCGGTCACGAGGCAGCAGTGAAGCAACGTGAGCGGCCAGGACACGAGCCGGGCGTTATTCACATCGTCGACCGTGATCGGGCCGCCGGCCGGGTTCGTTTCCTTCGAGAACATCACCGCGCGGGGGTTCAACGTGGCCCACTGGCGCGTGACCACGGCGATGTGCGCGAAGTCCTCCGGCGTGCTGCCGTAGCGGTGGTTGTGCCGCGTCATCGCGTGGGAGTAGTTCGAGGGCGCGCCCGAGACGCCGTACGGGTTGCTGAACTGACTGCCCGGGTCCCAGCCGTCCATCCCGCGCGCTCGGCCGGTGCCGTTGCCCCGGGTGGCCCGCGACGACCAGCCGTTTTCGCCGTGAGTAACGAGCGCGACGTTGACGATCCCCGCGTGGATGGCGGCGAGGGCATGGTGGACGTGCATTTCGAATGAGCAGCCGCCCACCGACGTGGTGTCGATGTAGGCAGGGTGCAGCCCGAGATGCTCGGCAATGGCCGACGAGAAACCGGCGCTGAAAATGCCGTCGATCATGCTGATCGGGATACCGGTCTGTTTCGAAACGTTCTTGATTGCCGACATGTGCAACTGCATCGCTGTCTTCGGCGTCTCCGGATAGCCGATCCAGTCGGCTTCAGCGGCGCCGACGATGGCGGCCGCGCGAGAAAGTGCTCCTGGCATGGTGACTCCTTAGACCACGCGCCAGAACGGGATGTGGACATCCTCGCTGGCTGCTTCGAACTCGACCTTGACCTTGCTCCCGATCTTGATGCTCTCGGGCTTCAGCGGGTCGACGCCGCGAAGGACCGTGAACATCCGGTCGCCCTCGGCGAGGTCGATGTAGGCGGTAACGAAGGGGGTCTCTTCAGCCCAGCCGCCGAAGGCACGGTGCTGTACCGCGAAGGTGTGGATATAGCCGATGCCGGAGCCTTCGATCCACTCGATTTCGGTGGCGTGGCAGAAGGGGCAGATGAACCGGGGGTACCAGTGCACCCGGTTGCAGCTGGTGCAGCGGGGAAGGACGAACCGGTCCTCCTTCGCTGCGTCCCAGAAGGGCTTCGTCAGGGGGTCGCCCATCTCTGGGATGGGCTTGGTATACGCCATGCTTCGCCTGCTTTCGGCACAGGAACCCCGGCCGCGGCCGTCTCACCACGACAGGGCGCTGTGCGGGGGATTGTGGGCTGAACGCTACGCGCGGTTGGGGAAAGGGGAAAGAGCGTGTGCTGGTTCACGACGTTAGGCCGGGCCCTTAATCTCCCAGAACGTCTCGCGCACCTCGGGTAGCACTTCGGCGAACCGCGCGTCAATCCGCGCGAGCAGGTCCTCTGCGGCGGGCAGCGAAAGCGTTTGCGCGATCTCGATTTCGCCCGAAACCAGCACGCTATGCGGTCCGATTTGCATGGTCAGGATGCGAACGGCCCGCCTGAACTCGGGGAACTCGGCGAGCGTCGCGTCGATTCGTGAGCGCGTTTCCTCGCTCGCGGAAGCGCCGATGAGCAGGCGTCGCGCCTGCAGTCCGAGAATCAACGCCACTATCGTAAGAACGATCCCGATGCCAAGCGACGCGACACCGTCCCACACTTCGCTTCCCGAAATCTCTGACAGTGCGAGGCCGCCGGCCGCCAGGACGAGACCCGTCAGCGCCGCGCCGTCTTCGTAGAACACGGTCTTGGTCGTCAGGTCGGGAGAATGGCGCACGTAGCGGAAGACGCTCCAGCCGAGCTTCCTCGCGCTGCTGAACAGGGCGCGGATAGCGACCGCGAAGGACGCGGTTTCGAACACGAACGCCATCCCCAGCACGCCAAACGCGATCATCAGTTCCCGGTGGGAGCGCTCGTGCACGTCTTCCTGTAGGAGCGTCCGCGCGCCTTCGAAAATCGAAAACGCGGCCCCGGCGACGAAGATGAAAATCGCCGCGAGGAACGACCAGAAGAACGCCTCTTTCCCGTAGCCGTAGGGGTGCGTCTCATCCGCTTCGCCGTCCGAGAGGTTGATGCCGACAAGCAGGAACACCTGGTTCACGGTGTCGGCGACAGAGTGGCCGGCCTCGGCGAGCATGGCAGCGCTGCCGGTCAGCACCCCGGCGACGAGCTTCCCCGCGGCGATGGCGAAGTTCGCGCCCATCGCGGCAATGACGGCGCCCCTGGACTCCTCGGTCACGCTTCAAAGCATGTACCGTGTCGAGAAACGGGCAAACTTCCGGCAGTCACAAACACTGGTCGAATCCGCCAAAGTACGGTGGAATGCTGATCCACCGGCTGTCGGGCGACCACGAGAATTCGGCAGGTCCATGCACTTCGTCGGCGACTTGCCGGGGCGCCACCGACCCATCCACCGCCGCAACCCAGAGGGTAATGCCGCGTGTGAACGCCAACCATTTTCCGTCAGGGGAGAACTCGATCCGCATCGCCCCACCCCGCGCAATGGCTGAGCGGGTTCCGTCCGGGTACAACGCGTCGACTGTCCACGATGGCGGGTCGCAGAAGTTCGCCATCGCGGCGAGGCTGCCGCCCAGTCCGAAGCTGGGGCCGGAGGTGTATTCGGCGAGGTAGGCGTTCTCGAAGGTCGCGATGTTTCGACCGTCGACGAGGTTGACAAGAAATGTCGTGGATTCCATCACGCGGCTGCCGGGAAGCTGTGACCCGTAGAGCGCGTAGGCGAGCAGACCGGTCCGCGCATCAACGCCAGTGCCGTATGCCCCGGCGGGACTCATGAACTCTTCAGCGACGCGAAACGCAGCCTTCGGGTCATGCAAGCGCACCACAGCCGGAGACTGGTAGTAGGTCTGTTCGAATGAAACAAGGCGACCATCGGCCATCCACTGGAAGCCGGTGGACGTGCCATCGAGTTCGGGCGGTGGCTGCCCCGCGACCGCCAGGAACCGGATTCGGCCATCGATCGGTCCGTACGCAAGAAGTGCCCCGTCTGGCGACCACGCTACGAGCGGCTGTTTCGACGAGAACGAGGAGTTCGAAACCGGCGCCGTAACGACGACCCCCCCGGAGGCGTCCAGGATGACGACAGCGTCTTTGCAGATGGCACCGACGAGGTCTGCGGATGGCGACCACTCGACGCCATAGCACTCCGTAGGCCAGAAGCTCCGGAACGGCGTACCGTCAGTCCGGCCAACAGCCAGCCCGGCGCCAGCAACGGCAACAAACGAGCTGTCGCGCGCCCAGGCAGACGCCCGCCCGAATTCCACCGGCAACGTGATGTTGCGCCCGCTTGCGACTTCGACCACGCGAAGGCCCAGGGTTGGTGTGGGCACAGTCGGGAGCGGGGTTGGGGATGATGGACTGGTCGGGGCAGCCGTCGACGTCGCCACCGTGGCCGTGGCCGTCGTGGTCGCGGTTGTGGCATGTGGCTTCGAATCATCCCGGCCCGAGCAGGCGCTCAATGCCAGGAGCGCAGCGGCCAGCGGGATGATGGACAGGGTTCGCAACATCGCAGCCCTCCAACGCGTCACCTTTTCAACGTCGCCGGCCTCGTCATGGTTCCCTCGCATCTACACGTCCCACAACGGCCGACGGGTCCCGGGCGGCCGGGCCGGATGGCCGTTTGACGCCAGATAGCCCGGGATGGCCTGATTTGCCCGTGACGACCGCACCACCGGAACCCTTCGACGTCGCCGTGATCGGCGGCGGCGCTGCCGGGCTGTTCTGCGCGCTCACCGCCGGAAGGCGCGGGCGCCGGGTAGTGCTCATCGAACACAACGAAGCCGTCGGGAGGAAGATCCTCATTTCTGGCGGTGGGCGCTGCAATTTCACCAATGTGAACGCGGGGCCTGCCAACTACTTCTCCGAGAATCCCGATTTCTGCCGGTCTGCGCTGGCAGGCTTCGGGCCCGAACGCTTCATCGACCTGGTCGAGCGGCACGGCATCGCGTACCACGAGAAGAAGCTCGGGCAGCTGTTCTGCGACGGCAGCGCGCAGCAGATCGTCGACATGCTGGAACGGGAGTGCCGCACAGCGGGCCTGACGTTCCGCCTCGGTTGCCAGGTAAGCGGGATCGTGCGCGAAGGCCGCTTCACCCTCGCGACCACGGCCGGAGCCATCAGCTGCGACTCGCTGGTCATCGCCACGGGAGGGCTCTCGATTCCGCCGCTGGGAGCGACCGGCTCCGGTTACGACGTTGCCCGGCAGTTCGGGCTCCGGCAGGTTGCCATCCGGCCCGCACTCGTTCCGCTCACCTTCAGCGGGGCGGAAAAGACGCTCTTCGCCGAGCTCAGCGGCGTGTCGGTCGAGGCCGCCGTCTCTTTCGGCCGCCACCGCTTCGTCGAGAATGTGCTCTTCACCCACCGCGGCCTGAGCGGCCCGGCAATCCTCCAGGTTTCGACCGCCTGGCAGCCGGGCAAAGCCATCACCGTCGACCTCGCGCCACGGGTTGACATCGGCGAAATCCTCGCCGCCGCCAGCACTTCGAACCGTGAACTGGCCAGCATCCTCAGTGACCTCTGGCCGCGACGGTTCGCGCAGGCGTGGTGCGCCGCCGTTGCCCCGTCGCGGCCCATGCACCACTACTCCGCGCAGGAGGTCGAGCAATTGACCCGGCAGATCGACGCATGGGAGCTCCGGCCAGCTGGGACCGCCGGGTACGCCAAAGCTGAGGTCACGGCAGGCGGCATCGACACCCGCGACCTCAATTCGAAGACGATGGAGGCGCGGAACGTCCCCGGGCTGTACTTCATCGGCGAGGTTGTAGATGTGACCGGCTGGCTCGGCGGCTACAACTTCCAGTGGGCCTGGGCCAGCGGGCATGCCGCTGGCTCCGCTGCCTGAGCCGCAAGTTTAGATTCGCAGGAAGACGCGCACGTCTTCGCCATCAACCTCAATGCGGTCGATGATGTCGCGCAGGGCCGACTGGAGCGCATCGAAGGGGAGCCCGGTCCAGTCGCGCAGCAGCTTTTCGCGCAGCGACTCGAGGTGCTTCTGGCGCTCCGCCTCAGATTCCTGGGCGCGAAGCCGCTCGCGCGCCGCCGCCAGTTCGGCTTCGAGTTCGAGGTGCTCGCGCGCGAGTTCGCCGCCGAGCGACTTCATCCGCTCGACTGTGATGTGTCCATGGGCAGCGTCGGCCACCAGTTCTTCGACCTGGCGGCGGTTGCGCTTGATCCGCGCCTCAACCCGGTCGACCTGCCCGATGAGGTCCACCAGGTAGCCATCGACGTTGCCCGCCCGGGGGAAGCGGGTCACGGGCCGGTCATCCCGCCTGAGCGCTTCGCGGACACGGTCTTCGAGTTCGGCCGCGCGCTGGGTGTTGTAGGCGCAGGCGTTCTGGTTCGTGCGCGATTCACATTGGTAGTAGCGGTAGGCGGCAGACTTCTGTTCGCCCGCTTTCGTGGTCCACGACTGGCGGCGGCTCACCCCGATGAGCTTGTTCTGGCATTTCCCGCAGTAGACGAGCCCGCTCAGGAGAAACGGCTGCACTGTCCGTGTTCGAATCGCCCCGTGGTGGATTTGGAGGCGGTCCTGCACCTTGCGGAAATCTTCGGCCGAGACGAGGGCAGGGTGCGAACCGGTCACGGTGGTGCCGAAGCGGGAGTAGTGGCCGAGGTAGGCGCGGTTCCGCAGGATGTCGCGCACCGTGACCATGCTCCAGCGGCCGCCACGGCGTGTCGGGATGTCCTCGCTGTTCAACTGGCCGGCAATCTTGCGGATGCCCATCTCTTCCTGGAGGTAGAGCCGGAAGATGTAGCGGACGACCACCGCCTCCTCGGGAACGAGTTCGAGGCGGCGGCGCGGCCCGACCCGGTAGCCATACGGCGGGCGGCCAAGCACTTCACCGCGCACAGCCTTGCGCCGCATCGCCGAGCGAACCTTCTCGGAGACGGGCGTGCCGTCGCCCCTGTCGGCCCACGTGTCCACCAGTTCGCGAAAGGCCTCGTTCCCGGAGGCAGCAATCACCACCTGGCAGCCGGTCTGTTCGATTTCGAGGAGGCGCAGCGCTGCCTGGCCGAGATCGTGGCCAAGCGCGCCCAGGCTGTCCACAGCGACAACGGTGAAGCCGCGATCCGCGCGGCCGAGGAACTGGAGCATCTGGTTGAAGCCGGCAGTGGCGCCGCCCTCGTCCGCGGTATCGAGGAATGCCCCCGCGATTTCGTATCCCTGGCGGGCGCAGAAGTCACCGAACGCCTGGTTCTGCTCAGCGATGCTGCGCTTCACACCGTTGCGCCGGGCGCCCTCCGCGAAGTAGCCGACTGCTCGCATTCGCGGCCTACCCCACGTACAGGATCCGCTCGCAGTTGGGGCACTGCGCCAGCTGGTCGGCGGTAAACGCCTGGCGCCGGACAGACTCCGGGATGCCGACCCGGCAGCCGCCGCAGGTCCCACCCGAGACACGAGCGACGGCGACGCCTCCACGCCGGCGGCGAACCTCTTCGTACACCTGGAGGTTGCGCGGGGTCACCTTGAGCTTCTGGGCCTCACGGCGCGCATCTGCCCGGGTGATGAGGTCGTTCAGCCGCACGGCTTCGTGCTTCAGGTCTCCCTGGTCCTTCTCCCAGCGCGCTTCTTCCTGGCTCAACCGGCGGAACGCGATGCCGTGGTCGCGTTCGATGCGATCCAGGTTCGTCATCACCTCGAGCAACTGGTCTTCGAGCTTCGAGCGCTGCTGCTTCAGCGCTTCCAGTTCGTGCTGGATGCTGGTGAGTTCCTTCGGGTTGCGAACCGAACCGTCGTAGAGGCGCTTCTCTTCCGGCTCGATTTTCGCAGTCAGGCCCTCTACCTCGCCCTCGATGCGGCGCTGGGCGCGGCGGGCATCGGCAAGTTCGCCATCCACCGCTGCCGCCTCCCGCCGCGCCTCATTCAGCTCTTCCGAACCACGAAGCCGCCGCTCGACGTCTTCCAGTGCGGCACGCAAAGCGGCAGACTCGTCGTCGATTTCCTGGAGCGTCCGGATCTCGGTTACCTGGGCCAACGCGAACTCCGGGGGAAGAATACGGTCGCGACCGGGGGCTAACCGTAGCACTAAGCCTAGGTGCGGCAGCACCACTCGTAAACGCGCCGAGCCCTCAACGGCGGCCAATTTCCCGCAAGAGTCACGCTCCGGCGTCCGTTATGTGGCAACGGTCACCGGCGAACCTCGCACGGGCCGTGGTGTACCCTTGAAACACCTCCCATTTCGAGAGGCGCCAGCGATGCTCTTCAACGTCTCCCAGCTCCTCCGCCAGGAAGTCGGCGCCAGCCGCCGTTACGACCTCGAACCCGAGGGCAACGTCTCGAGCGGCCACGTCGAACTGATCCGCATGCCCGGCGGTGTGCTCGTCCGCTGCCATGCCGTCGCGGGCATCGAAGCGGCCTGCAGCCGCTGCCTGACCCCGTTTGGGTACGAGGAAACGGTGGAGTTCGAGGAGATTTTCGCCCAGCAGGTGGATCCCGTAACGGGCCGCCGTCTCGAAACCGAACCCGATGCTTTCCTGATCGATACGAACCACACAATCGACATTACGGAGGCAGTGCGGCAATATAGCGAGATGGCTGCAGAGATGCAGCCGCTTTGCCGTCCGGACTGCCCGGGGATTTGCCCGGTTTGCGGCGCGGACATGAGCATCGCACCATGCCAATGTGACCGCACGCCCATAGACCCACGGTGGCAGGCGCTGGTCGCATTGAAGCGCAAGACGAATGGGTAGCCACCTGAAGGAGTCCCGTTATGCCCCCGCTGCCGAAGCGGAAGTACGCCTCTTCTCGACAGGGGAAGCGGCGCTCCCACCTCAAGATCCGAATGCCTCACGTCATCGACTGTCCGCAGTGCAAGAGCCCGAGGTTGGCGCACGCCGCCTGCCCGATTTGCGGGACCTACCGGGGACGGAACGTGATCGATCTTCCGAACCCCGACCTGGACAGCTGACGCACGCGGAAACGCGGGTGCAACCGTTCATCGCCCTCGAAGAACCGGTACAGCCTGACCGCGCATTCGTTTTCCCCGGCCAGGGCGCTCAGGCCGTTGGCATGGGCAAGGACCTCTACGCCGAGTACGCCTCCGCGCGTGAGCTCTACGATCGCGCGGACGAGATCCTCGGCTTCAAGCTCTCCCGCCTCTGTTTCGAAGGGCCTGAGGACGAGTTGCAGCAGACGCGCAACTCCCAGCCGGCGATCGCCGTCACCAGCCTCGCGCTCCTGAAAGTAGCGACCGAACTCAACCCGAACCTGCTGAGAAAGCCAGCCTTTGTCGCCGGGCACTCTCTCGGGGAGTACCCGGCGCTCGTCGCTGCCGGAACGCTCGCGTTCGATGAGGCGATCCGCCTCCTGCGCACCCGCGGCGAACTGATGCAGGCCGCGGGCGACAAGAACCCCGGCATCATGGCCGCCGTCCTCGGCCTCGACGTCCCGGACTGTGAAGAAGTCTGCCGCGAGGCAGGCGCCGAAATCTGCACACTCAACGCCCCCGGCCAGATCGTCATCGGCGGGCGGCGGGAAGCGGTCGTTCGCGCCCTCGATTACGCGAAGGCCCGCGGCGCCGTGAAAGTCATCCCCCTGAGCACCAGCGGCGCCTTCCACAGTTCGCTCATGCGTCCGGCTGCCGACGGCATGGTCCAGCCCATCGCCACCGCCGCGATGTCGGACCCCGTGGTCCCAGTGGTCGCAAACTGCACGGCAACGCCGGTGCACCACGAACTGGAAATCCGCCACGAACTGGTCGACCAGGTATGCCGCCCGGTGCAGTGGAGCCGCACGGTCGAGTTCCTCGGCAGCCAGGGGGTGGAGACTTTTATCGAGTTCGGCCCCGGCCGCGTGCTGACTGCGATCATCAAGCGGATGTTGCGCAAGTCGAACTGCATCAACGTCAACGATGCAGCGAGCGTGAACGTAAGCCTTTAGCCCCAGTTGGCTGCGATCTCACCGAGCGCTTCAAACTGGCCGCAGTGGATCGCCTCGTGCACTGCCATGCCCGACACGCGCTGCTGCAGGGTGAGCATGGACTCCCCCTTCTCGGTCGTGACGAAGGCGAACCGCTGCCACGCCTCGGTGGGCAGTCGCTCCAAACGCTCGACGAGTTCGATTCGCTGCTGCTGGAATGCCGCAAAGGAGTCGGCGAACGGCAGCTCGTCGTAGCGAATACGTTTCATTCGAGCCCGCGGCGAGACGTGCCGCCAGCGGGGCTGGTCCTCCTCGATGATTCGCGCGACCTGCTCGCCGTAGACGTCAGCACAGGCGCGGACGTGCCAGAGGACCTCGTTGGCCGACCACACCCCTTCCGCAGGGCGCGCAAGCAACTGCTCGGCCCGAAGTCGCGCCACTGCGGCCTCGATTCTCACCGGTGTCCGGGCGAGCATTGCAAGCAGCGAAGACGGGTCTGCTGTTTGGTTCACTACGGGAACAGATAGTACGCGACCCGCAGCCGCGCCGAACGCTACTTCCCCTTGAAGACCGCCGGCCGCCGCTCCATGAACGAGCGCATGCCTTCCTGCATGTCTTCGGTACCCATCACAGCGGCACGAATCTCCGGGAGCGCCGCGATGGCGGCCGCTTCCCCAGCCTCCCAGAACTTCCGGGCAGTCGCCTTCGTTACCTGGATACCGAGCGGGGCGTTGCTGGCGATGATCTCCGCGAGTTCCATCGCTCGATCCACCTGCTGACCGGCAGGCACCACTTCCTGCACCAAGCCGATGCGATGGGCCTCGGCCGCGCCGAATTCGTCCACCAGCAGCAGGTGGTACATCGCATCGCCCCAGCCCATGCGCGTCAGGAAGCGGAAGTTCCCCCCGGCGAGCGGCGCAAGCCCGCGCTTCGCCTCCATCTGGCAGAACCGGGCGTCCTCGGCAGCGATGACGATGTCGCAGGCCAGCACCATCTCGATGCCGATGGTGTAGGTGATACCCTGGACAGCCGCCACAATGGGCTTCCGGCACATCTTCGCAAGCTGGAACATGTCCACGTTGCCCTCGGGCGTTTGGGCCGGCTTCGCACCCGGACCGAAGAACTTCGGCATATCGAGTCCCGCGGTGAAGTGCCCGCCTTCGGCACAGAGCACGCCCACCCACAGGTCGGGATCCCGGTCGAGCAGCGTGAGCGCCTCCGACACTTGCTCCGTCATTTCCGGGATGAACGAGTTCCGGCGCGTCACGTTGTCGATCACGATCTTGAGGATGTGGCCAACGCGCTCGTGGTAGACGCGTCCGGGAGGGGCTTCTTCAGGCACTGTGGGTACTCCATTGGCCACGGTCGGCCAGTCAGTTGCAAGATTAAACTAACTGCAATTCGACCGGTCAAGGAGGTTGTTTGCCCCAAACCGCCCCGGCGGCGCGTAAACCGGCCTCGCCGTACCCTGTCGTCCGCGAAACCTCGCCCCGGAGAGTGGCATGGCCGAACTGGATGGACGCGTAGCGCTGGTGACCGGCGGCTCCCGCGGAATTGGCCGCGCCATCTGCCTCGAACTGGCGGCGCGCGGCGCGAAGGTGGTCGTGAACTACAATTCGAACCCGGCCCTCGCCGATGAGGTCGTGGCGGCGATAACTGCCGCGGGCGGCGAAGCAGTCACAGCGGCCGGCGACGTCGCGAACTCGGATGCTGCGGCGGCCCTGGTCAAGGCGACCATCGACCGCTTCGGCAGTCTCGACATCCTCGTGAACAACGCAGGGATTACTCGCGATGGCCTCCTCATGCGCATGACCGAGGACGATTGGGACGCGGTCCACAACACCAATCTGCGCGGCACCTTCCTTGTCACCAAAGCCGCTATGCGGCCCATGCTGCGGGCTCGCGGCGGGCGCATCATCAACATCACCAGCGTCGTTGGGGTGATGGGCAACGCCGGCCAGGCGAACTACGCCGCGGCCAAGGCCGGGATCATCGGGTTCACGCGCTCTGTCGCCCGCGAAGTTGCCTCGCGCGGCATCACCTGCAACGCCGTCGCCCCCGGCTTTATCAACACCGACATCATCACCGGCATGTCCGAGACGGCCACAACCGCGGTCATGGGCCAGATCCCGCTCGGCCGCATCGCCGAACCGGCCGAAGTCGCCCCGCTCGTCGCCTTCCTCGCGAGCGACGGCGCGGGGTATATCACGGGTCAGTGCATTCACGTGGATGGCGGTATGGTGATGGCGTGAGCCAGAACCCGATGCGGCGCGCGCGCCAACTCGCCCTCGAAGCCCTCTATGAGAGCGAAACCTCGGATCACGCTGCGCTCGCCGTTTTCGAGCGCCAGATGGCTACCGCCGCCCACGAGGAACCGAAGCTCACTGAGGCCCGGCCGAGCGGCTATGCGCGAGGCCTCGTGGAGGGCGTTATCGAACGTCGCGATGAACTCGATGGATTCATTCAAGAGGCTGCGACCCAGTATCCCGTAGATACGCTCGCTGTCGTTGACCGGAACATCCTCCGCCTTGCAATATGGGAACTGCTTACCGATAATTCGGCGCCGGTCGCAGCAGTCGTCAACGAAGCTGTCGAGTTGGCCCACCGCTACGGTGGCGAGAGCTCGCCAGCATTCGTAAACGGTGTGCTCCGGACCGTAAGCGAACGAATCAAGGCCGCCGCGGTGGCCACGTCCCGGCCGGAAGAGCCGGAATCTCCAGAAACCCAACAACCGGAATAACCCCAGGAGTACTCCCCACAGTGGCAACAGTATTCGAACGAGTCCGCGCAATCGTTGTCGAGCAGCTTGGCGTCGAGGAGGAAGAGGTCGTACCTGCCGCTTCCTTCGTTGATGACCTGAACGCCGATTCCCTTGACCTTGTTGAGCTGATTATGTCGCTCGAAGAGGAGTTCTCCAGCGATGCAGGTGAACTCGAGATCGGCGATGAAGATGCGGAAAAGATCGCCACCGTGCAGGACGCCGTA
>JADYYG010000053.1 GCA_020853755.1 Dehalococcoidia bacterium
TGCCATGTAGTAGCCGATGTTCGCGCGCCGTTCAGCCGCGGGGTCGCGCGTCCAGACCCCCTGCGGCCCGCGGAAGTCCGGGATGCCCGATTCGGTGCTGATGCCCGCGCCCGTGAGGACCACGACGGAGCGCGCATCCCTCAGCCACCCGGCTACCTGCTCGATGGTCTCGCGTTCGTTCATTCGGTGAAGGCTAAAGGAATGTAATCCGAGTGCAAAGATTTCGACATACCCGTTGACGGCCCTCGGCGAGGCTCCTATTGTCGCCGGGCGCGGGAAGCCATTCCGCTCGTGGCTCCCGCCAGTCTCTTAGCCGAGTGTCCGCTCCACTCGGCCTGAAGGCCCGATTGCTAGCAATCGGGCCTTCACATTTCCCGGGTCACTCCCGGGACTCCGTCGCCAATTCTCCGCCTGCCGGTTTCTCCAGCGCGAAGCACGCCCGCCAGTTCGGATGCGCATCCTCCGGACCTGGGGTCGTCGCGAGAGTCTGGGCGAGGTCTCCCGTGAGGATCGAGAACTTGAACCCGTGGCCGGAACAGGGCGAAGCGAGCACCACGTTCGCATGCGCCGGGTGCCGCGCGGCGATGAAGTCGCGGTCGGCTGTTTCCGTGTAGCGGCAGGTGACAACGTCGGCCGGGTGGGGGTCGATCCCGCGGAGGCGTGTCGCCACGAGGTGGTTCAGGCGGTCGAGCGATTCCGTGTCCGACGGCCCCGGCGGTTCATCGGGGTCGTCGATAGCGACGTTGGTTTCGACCGCGACCTTGATGAAGCCGGGACGTTCGCACTCCGGGAAGCCGTAGAACCCGCCGCGCCCGTGCGCGATGTACACCGGGCAGCGCCCAACCCGCCAGAGGCCAGGTTCGAGGGCCGGGTAGTAGACCACCTGCTGGTGGGTGACCGTTAGCGGGGTGGAGACGCCCAGTTCGTTGAAGAAGCGGCCGGCCCACGGCCCAGTGGCGACCACGCAGGCGGCCGCGGTGACGGCGCCTTTCGCCTGCGTTCGAAGCGAACCGGATGGTCACTTCCGGGCCGGGTTCGATGGCGAGGACGCGGGTGTGCTCGCGGACGTCCGCGCCGTGGCTGCGGGCGTCGGCCACCATCGCGGTTACGCAACGGTTCGCGTTCAGGATGCCCGCGCCGCTTTGCCAGAGGACCGCGCCGCCATCACGGTGGTTGAACTGCGGGTAGGCTTCGCGGGCGGCATCGCCTTCGAGCCAGACGAACCCGATGCCGGCCTCAGTGAGGGTGTCGCGGCAGGCGATCATCCCCGGGTCATCCGCCTGGCCGAGGTCGAGGCCGCCGGTCATGGTGAGGAGCCGTTGCCCGGAGCGCGCTTCGAGTTCGCGCCATGCCTGGAACGCCGCCGGGGCAAGCGAGGCGTAGGCAGCGCTCGCGTAGGAATGGCGGATGATCCGGCTCTCGCCGTGGCTGCTGCCCCGTTCATGGCCGACGGCGAACTGCTCGAAGAGGACGACCCGCTTGCCAGCGCGCGCCGCCGCATAGGCGGCCGCCGACCCCACGGCGCCAGCGCCGATCACGGCAAGGTCAAAGCCGGGCATAGAGCCTCCACGGTGCGCGGGCGCACTTCCGGCACACAGTAGCGGGCCGTACCGTTGCACCCAATGGGCTTCGCCGACCTCACGCCGGACCAGGTGGACCTCGTGCTCGAGAAGGAGCGCATCGTCCGCATCGCCTTCCACGCCGGAGACGAACACTTCCTCGTTCCCGTCTTCTATACCTGGTTCGAAGGCGCGCTCTGCGGCCTGACGACCCCCGGCCGGAAGACGCGCCTGGGTGAAGCCAACCCGGCGGTCGCCTTCCAGGTCGACAGCTCGGTAGTCACCGGCCCCTGGGAGTGGGCGAGCGTCTCCGGGCAGGGGAGATGGGAGCACGTGGCCGACCCGCTCCAGTTCGGGCCGTTCGCCGTCCAACTGCAGGCCAGGCTCAAGGATGCGCCAGAGTGGGCGGCGGCGCTCCTGCAGGAGCGGTTCGATCGGCTGGGCATGTACGCATGGCGAATCACGCCAACCGCACTTTCCGGCCGGGCCCACGGTCCCGACGGACCTCCGCGACCACCGTCGATTCTTGACCAGCTTGCCGTTCGGGAACTTTTCGGTTCCCGGGAACGTCAGGTAAGAGAGCAGCGCTTCGCCGGTCATACCGGAAATGCAGCTCCGCGGAGAGAACGATGTCCAGGTACGCGCGCAAGAGGGTCGTGATTGCCGGTTCGGCGATGGTGGTGGTTGCCGCGATCCTGGGCGTGCTCGGCCTCGCCGCGACCGGGAGCCGCGCCGAAAACCCGCCGCCGAAGACGGCAACGCCAACCGCGATGCCCTCGCCGCCGCCAACGCCGTCGCCCACGCCGGAATCCATCGCGCCGCCCGTCGAGACGCCCCCGGCCGGGAAGCCGTTCGGCCCGCTCGCGGCCGAACCGTTCCGCGTCCACACCGGCGACGGCGACTGTCTGAATGTGCGCCCTGTGCCGGGCACCACCTTCCAGTCCGACCCGCGGACCTGCGTGCCAGAAGGCTTCCTCCTCTGGCTCTACGGCGAACCCCGCGAGGCTGACGGCCACACCTGGCGGTACGCCCTTGGCGAAGGCTGGGTCGCGCTCGAATACGTGCAGCCGGCCCCGGGCGCCGCCGCCGGCTTCGGTCCGTTCTCCGCGGTTACCGTCAGCACCTATAACGGCGAGACCGCTCGGCTCGCCCGCGTCACGGACGAGGGCGAGGTCACGCCGTTGCCATCCATCCAGGCGGTCCTACGCGGACTCGGCGACGTCGCGCCGAGCCTCTCACCGGATGGCAGGTGGGCCGCGTTCGGCGGCGAAAAGGGCTACGTGCCCACCCTCATCGTTCGCAACATCGCAACCGGCGCCGAGCGCGAGTATCCCCAGGCCTACTTCGCAGCGTGGAGCGCTTCCAACAGGCTGCTCGTGCGGGTGAACACGAACTGCCCGCAGCAGTGCACCTGGACCGTCGTCTGGCTCGACCCGGCCGAAGGCGTCCTCCACCCGCTCACCGACAAGACGAATAGCTGGTGGACGACCGCCTGGGCGCCAGACGGCGAATCGCTCTACGTGGTCGAAGACGGAGCGCTCAAGCAGGTCTGGCTCGACGGCCGGGCGCGCATCATCGTCCCGAAGCAGCCGGCCGGCTCCGAAATCGCCTGGGGCCAACTCGTGCTCACCAGCGACGGCACGAAGCTGCTGTCGAGTCCCTTCCAGGGCGACATCGTCGTGGTGGACCTGGCCAGCGGCGCAGTCTCGCGCATCCCGCGGGCCCGCCAGATCGCAGTGGGAGGCAAGTGCGGCGGGTCGGTGGGCGTCCTCACCGCCTGGCTCGATGCGAATACCGTCATCTGGCACGAATCGTTTGCCGAGAAGGGCGGCAATGGCATCACCTTCAGCCGCACCGACGGCAGCGGTCGCCGCCTCATCCCCTTCTTCACGGTCTCGGACATCCGCCTCGCCGCTCCAGGCCTGGTCAGCTTCGCCACCTGGGAAAACCCGGAGAACAAGGACGGCTTCCAGCTCACCTGGCTGCTGGACACCAAAACCGGCGAAGCGCGTCCGGTGACGGTCGGCGCTTCGCCGGTGTGGGAATAAGAAAAGGCCGGGGTTGGTGAGCCCCGGCCCATCTTTTCCGCCCAATGGCTTCGGCTGCTGCGTCGGCTAGCGGCGCCGAAGCGCCATCAGCGACGCCCCGAAGAGCGCGAGGAACAGGCTGACCACGAGGGCTGTCTTCACTGCGTCAGGGCTGTTACTGGCCCCCGCGGAAGGCTGGAAGTTACCCGTATTCGGCGGGAGGGGAACGGTGCGTTGCTCGCCAAGGATGTGGGCTTGCGTTACTGTCAGTTGCGCTTGCGTGCCGTCCGGTTTGTCGACCAGGACGTGCAGTTGTGTCGATGCACTGCCATCCGGCGCCATCACGAATATCGTGCACTCACAGCCCTCCGGCCCCCATTCCATGCGGGAAACTGGCCCGCCACCCAGAGTCATCTCCACAAATGACTTCCCTTCACCTGCGAACGTTGCCGTGAAATCTACCGCGATGAGCGACGCCTTCGGGATGCTGAGCATTGCTGAAGCTGGCGATCGCGGATGGAAGGTGACGCCCAACGCGTCCTGCGTGATGTACCCAGCTTCCCCCGAAACTGAGACGTCTGCCATGCTGATCGCCGGGGTCTCCGGGGAAGATTCCTTACACACCGTGACCAAGCATTCGATCTTGCCGTCAGGGCCGTTGGATGGCGTTCCCCCAAGCTCCCAGGAGTCGGCCATCCCTGGGGACGTGGAGTTCAGGTACCACTCGATCGGCCATCCATGTTCATGGATAATTCCGGCAACACCTACAGGGGTAAGCTGTAGCCCTGTGACATCTTTTAGACTGTCGGCGACTGGAGGTAAACCAGGGATGGCTTGAGTACTGAATAGATCCTGTACACTCCAAACCTGATCTGAGATGTTAGTTACATCAAAGTTTTGTACCTCTGGCAGCTTCCAGTCTGTCCTGTATGCTAGCGAGATTAATGGCCTCGATACGAATTGCTCGGCAAAATCTGCCCGATCACCAAGCTTCCCAGCTTCTGCAGATGTTGGAGAGTATGCATCGAGGAAAGTTAGGTGGACACTCGTAGAAGCTGGTAGGTTATCTGCAGCTGCATCAATTACCCATGAGCCCAGGCTATGGCCGATAA
>JADYYG010000054.1 GCA_020853755.1 Dehalococcoidia bacterium
CAACGGTGAAGAGCATCGCATCGCCGCGCTCGAACCCGGCGCGCAACAACTGGGAGTAGAGCCGCCAGGCGAACTCTGCCAGCGGTGTCAGCTCGTTCTCTTCCATCACAGCCGTCTCACCCCTCTCGATTCGTACACACTCGGACCGCTCACCTTCCGCTTCTTCCCATCCGGCAGCGCGATGTACTGTTGCCGGCACTCCCGCGCCAGCATCGCCGCCGCGCACGCGTCCACCTTCTTCGAGCTGAACGGTGACTCCTTCCGGAACGTCACCCCGTAGTTGTTCGGCATCCGCCGGGCGTTGTGGACGTGCTGCGCGAACAGCTTGTCGCCATCGTGGCGCACATCTCCCTCGACGATCGCCGAGTGGAAACTCTCGGCCGCCCGCGTCGTCTCCGCCTTGCTGCCACGCATGTCCCAGCCGATGGGATACCGCTCCCGGGCCCGCACGCACAGCCGCTCCGCGTACTCCTCTTCCCACTTGTCGATATACGACTCGAACGGGTGAACGTCGCTGAAGAAGCCCACCACGTCATATGTCCCGAACGCCCGCGCCACCGCCGCGTCCACCTCGGCCCGCGGAATCTCCCCGTCGAACTTCTCCGGCTCCCAGATCTCGATGCGGAAGAGATAGCCATCGCTCACCCGGCAGCCAATGAGCGCGGTGTTGTCATCGTTCTTCGAACCGTCCAACCCCAGCGTCACCATCTCACCGGCCACCACCTTCTCACCAGGCAGCGCCAGCACGTCCCACTCCTGGGGCGTCACCCACGCGTCTTCCGTCGCGATGATGTGGTTGAGATACCACCGCCGGGAGGTACTTGGGCTCGTCGTCGGGTCGTACACCTCTTCGATGAGCCGTTCGATGTCCACCCAGTCCGAATCCCCTCGAGCGGCCCGCAGGCCGTCAGCCAGCGATTGACGCGCTCGCGCCAGGTCCTCGTCGGTAACCCGCCCATCCGGGCCGGTCGGCCGCGGCACCAGCTCCACATCCGGCGGAGCCTCGAGGGAGTCGTACAGGAAACCGGTGCCGCGCGAGCGGCCGGTCGCCATCTTCTCCTGGGCCTCGTGGTCCCGTTCGGCGTCTGAATCCTCCCCCGGGTTGAACGCGTTGCACAGCGCCAGCGAACGCGAGGCGCCGTCTCGGCCTTTCGCCACGTTGCGCGCGATGACCTCCGCCATCGCGTGGCCTTCGTTCTCCTTCTTCCAGTGCTGGGTGTTGTGGGTCAACGTCCATCCATCACCCGCGACGAACAGGTGGTCATCGCCGTCCACCTCGATACACCGCACCGGGACGCTCTCGATGGGTTCGATGGAGGTGATGCGCTTCCACCCGGAGCGGCGCCCGGTTACCCGGTGGGCCTTACGTTCGAGCGAGAACGGGTTGACGGACTCATCTGCCCGGAAGGTCACTCGCCAACCAATGCGCGGCGTAGCCCAGCGTTCGTCAAGAGTTTCACTAATTCCGACGCGATATCCGAGGGAACGCGCCAATTCGACGACTCCCAGAGCGAGATTGAGGTTCTGATTCACGAATATCGCCTGGCTCTGCCCCGGCGTGACACTTCCATCTGAGTCCATCAGGCCGCGTAGCAGCGCCAGCCGCTGGTTCCGGGAACCGCGGAGGTACGCGCGGGGAATGTGCTTGTTTCCAAGGACTCCCAGTGCCGCCAACTGCCCTCGCGGCCCGAGTGGGCGTTGATCGTTGCGATTTCTCCGCGAGCCGCTGGAGGTGATGCAGATGCGGGGCGCTCCAGGGTGTGTGTCATTGCTCACCCGGATTCGAAAGCCGCGGGCCGCGAGTTCAGTGACAAGGGTCTCCTTGTCAGCTTCCCCGACTGTCACTGTTGCTGAACGAGAGTCACCGTCGCCCAGCCAGTACCCAAGCACATAGGGGTCAAACGGGAGTTCGACCTCGTCACTCTCCAGAGGTTCCACGAGCGGAACCATGAATCTGCGACCATCACGGACCATCTCAACCGTGCTGCGCACCCGGGCCTTCGCGCCCGAACCGGCGACCCGCACGTACCAGAGATGCCCGTCGTCCGCCACAAGCTCAGTTCCGTCTTCGAAGCGGACTCGATAGCAATCTCGGGCCTCGTGGATTGCCGTCGCCCCCACTACCCGTACGGGTCCGGTCGAGCCATAAATCACGTCCCCAGGCTTCACCGCCCCGACAGTCGTCCATCCGGTCGGGGTCGGCAGCGGAGTATCCAGCGAGAGTGCCTCGTTCTTCAGCACGAACGTCGGCCGGTTGCCCTCCATCGCCCGCGGCGAACTCGTCACCGCCTCGATGCGCCGCGTCCCGTGCAGCGCATAGATAATCTCCTTGCCGATGTCCATCTCGAACTCGGCCTGCGCTTCCTTCGTGAACAGGCCGGGGAACACCGTCATCGTGTTCCGGGTCTGGTCCTTCGAAACCGCCGCCACCTGTATCCACGCAGCCGGGTGGTCCACCGCAATCGGCTTCCCGTCCGGGCCCCAGCCGCCGAAGCGGCACGGCCCCAGCATCTCGTTCGCACTCAGCGCCGCCGCGAACGGGTCCTTGCCCCAGCCCTTCATCCGTCGAATCAGCCCGCGACGGTAGATGAACCGCCCACTCGCATCGATGGCGTACCACCACAACCACAACCTCGCCTGCTCGGGCGTGAACCGCCATGGCTCGCCCGCTCGCGGCCCATCAGGGTGCTGCAACCAGCGTGAAGTCCACGCCAGCCCATGCCAGCCCAGCGTCCGGTCCTCAGCCGGCACGCCCTCCGGCCCGATGTGAATACCACGAGGCGGCGCGAGCGTCGTCATGCTCGAACCAGTCCGTTCCGGCTTACCACGGCCTGATAACCATCTTCGAACTCAATCCACGCCTTGTTCATGGATCCGCGCACGACAACCCGGCAACGGCTCCCTTTGCGTCCAGGCAGACACGGCAACCCGAGCGACTCAGCCCAACGCCACACGTAGGGAAAGTCGGTCATTTCTCCATCTCCTCAGCCCGGGCCATGACCTTGGCCAGGTCGCTCAGACCCTCGTCCCACAGCCCGTAACGGTTCACCTCTCCGAAGAACAGTTCCGCATCGTGGCCGCGAATCCCCGGCCGATCGCCATCGCGCCCGCTCAGCCGGCAGTGCAGCAGCTCGTGGTAGAGCAGCGCCTCGACCTGGTGGTCCGTCATCTCCAATTCAAGGCAATGGTCCGCCGCCAGCCAGATGAGCCAGTCGCAATCCGCGAAGTGCTTCAACAGCCCGGTCACCATCGTGCAGCGGCCCAGCGTCACCTTCCCTCGAGACATCCCGCCCTCGGCCTTCCACAGCACCTTCACCCGCCATTCGGAAAGCCAGTTCAGCTCCCGGTGCTTCTGAATCAGGTGCGCCAGCAACGCGTCCAGGTCCTCGGCCGCCGCGAACGGCTCCTCGTCCGGGTCCAGGTCAGGCACCACCGCAGCCACCGGCTCGCCCGCGCGCCGTTCAGGTGTCCTGGTTCTCATACCTTGCCGTCCTCGATGCGCCGAATGAGGTCAAGGGCGTACTCCGGCGAATGTGGCAGGTTCTTCCAATGGCGCCTGAAAAGAGCCCGCTCGTCGGGGCCAGCCTCGCGACGCCACGCCAGGACCCGGCGCCAGGCCCGCGCTTCTTCAGCGCGGCGGGCCACGATGGCTGCCGTGCCGGCTGATTGCGCGGCTCGCTCGTACTCGTCTTGCGACGGCAGATAGCCCGGAATCTGGGACAACAGCGGCGCGCGCTTGGTCTCGCGAGCGACCTTCTTCTCGCCGTACTTCGGCTTGAGTTCGAACCGGCGAAGGTCCAAGCGGCGCGGGTCCAGCGCGAGTCTCACGCCAGGCCCATCGCTTTCTTGTAGTCATCGATTGCCGTTGGGGCGTCATCGTCGGCCTCAGCCATGCCCCGCTGGACTTCCAGCCGGGCCCGCCGGCGCGCCTGCTCCGTCGTCAGCAGGTCATCCATCGCCGCCCACACTCCCGTGAACAGCTGCCCGTTGACCCTGCGAGAGTTGAGCAGCCGAGTCATCATCTCCGCAACCAGCACCGCGGCCGCCCAGTCGCTCGGCTCGAAGAACATGCTCTGGCCGCTCGCCTTCAGCGCCTCGTACCAGCGGCGCGCAATCGGGTGCGCCCCGCGCGGCAACGGCGCCGGCTTGACCACGCCCTCCATGGCCACAGACACCACGCCCGACTTCTGCGCCTTGGTCACGTGGCCCAGGCGTTCGGCCATCCGCTTGGGCACCGGGCCCCGGCTACCCATATCTGGAAACCCCTGAAACTCGGGAGCGGCCTCTCACTGG
>JADYYG010000055.1 GCA_020853755.1 Dehalococcoidia bacterium
GACGCGGCGAGCAGCAGCCCTCCCGATGTCTGCGGGTCGAACATCAGCGCAGCGACCGTCTCATCGACCGATGGAGCGAAGGAGACGTGCCCGCCGAGCCATGCGCGGTTCCGCTCTTCGCCGCCGGTGTGGACGCCCGCCGCCGAACATTCCCGCGCCCCCGGGAGGAGCGGAACCGCCGAAGCCGCAAGTTCGAGCCCAACCCCGGAGCGGTCTGCCATCTCCCAGAGGTGGCCGAGGAGTCCAAAACCGGTGATATCCGTTGCGGCGCTGAGCCGGACCTCCCGCGCGAGGTGCGATGCGTGCCGGTTCAGGCGAACCATCGATGCTGTCGCCGCTTCGACCCATTCCGGCTTCGCTTTGCCCTGTCGCTGGCCCGAAAGGATGGCGCCCGTCCCCAGCGACTTGGTCAGGTAGAGACGGTCCCCAGCCTTCAGGCCCGCCTTGGAGAGGATGCGCGTGGGATGGACCAGCCCGAGCACGCTGAGGCCGTACTTCGGCTCTGCGTCCCAGACGGTATGGCCCCCGGCGATAACCGCGCCGGCAGCCTTTACGGTCTCGGCGCCGCCGCGAAGTATGGCCGTCTGGACCTCGGCAGGCAGGTCCTGCGGGAAGGCCGCGATGTTCAGCGCGAGCACGGCTTCGCCACCCATCGCGTAGACATCGCTGAGGGCATTGGCAGCAGCGATTGCCCCGTACGTGTACGGGTCGTCAACGACGGGCGCGAAGAAGTCGAGCGTCGCCAACACCGCCGTTTTCGCGTTGATGCGATAGACGGCGGCGTCGTCGGCGACTCCCATGCCGACGAGCACATCGGGGTGCCCGGCGGGATCGAACAGACCAGCGAGCGGCGACAGCACCTGCGCCAGGGCCTCGGGCCCCGCCTTGGATGCTCAGCCCCCGCAGGTGGTGAGTTCGGTCATGCGAAAGAGTTCTTCGCGTGTCACCGGAAGATTGTGGCCAGAAAGCGGCCACCAGCACAAAGCCCCCTCCGCCGCGGGGGAACGCGTGCGGCCGGGCCCGCCTATGATCGCTCCATGGACGAAGCCGAACACGCACGCTTCGAACGCTGGCTGCAGGACCGCGGGATAACAGAACCACGCCGGGTCAGCCGCGAATCTGCGGACGTTATCCTCGTTTCGAAGTTCGACCCCGGGTTCGCGGCACGCCTCCACGAAGCCATCGACCGCCTGCCCGAGTTGTTCGACAGCGCACGAGTCCAGGACGGATACGCGACGAGGGCGGGTATCCCGCGAGTCGAGGCATGGCGGCTATCGGTGGCCGAACTGCTGGACCGGTTGGGGCGCGGCCGCAACCTCGACCGTGACCAACTCGCTGAGATTCGCGCCGGGACGGACTCCGTCGCAGCATTGCTCGACTCGGCGCTCTGGTCCGGGCCCACCGTCGGCGACGGGTGGCGTCCATCCCCGGCCGAAGAACGCGCCTACGCCGAAGCCCTCGCCCGGATGGACGACGATTCGAGCATCTTCACCCGCTACTATGGGGACTTCGAAGGCCGCCGCGTGGAGAACCACTGCCCCGGTGCGCGCGTCGCCCGCAGACTCATCGCCCAGGCCTGGGGTATCTGCACACAGACCTGACCGCGCGCGCCTGCTACCGTTTTGGCGTGGCGCAGTTCGATTGCATCGTGGTTGGCGCGGGACCCGCCGGGAGCACAGCCGCGCGTGAACTTGCCTCCGCCGGCGCAAGAGTCCTCATCGTCGACCGGGCGGAGTTCCCTCGCTACAAGGCGTGCGGTGGCGGCATCCCGCTCCGCACCGAGAAGCTGCTCCCGTTCCCCATCGACTCGGTCGTCGAGGACTCGGTCAGCCTGTTGCGAGTGGCGCACAACGGCTCGGGTGCGTTCGTCCGCGATTCCGGGCAGCCGTTCGCCCATATGGTGATGCGGGAGCAGTTCGACGCCCTCCTGCTCGAACACGCCCGCCACGCCGGGGCGGAGTTCCGGCCCGGCACGACCGTTCGCGCCCTCGACCTCAACGGCGAGGTGGCCATCCAGGCTGACGGCTTCGAAGCCCGCGCCCAATTCATCGTCTGCGCCGACGGGGCGCATTCCCCGGTGGGGAAGATGGCCGGCCTCGGTGGCGGCATCGCTGAATGCGCGGCGTGGGAGGTGGAGGTTCGCGCCCCGGCGCTCAAGCAGAAAGCCTACCGCGGCACGGCCCTCATCGAACTCGGCGGGCGGCCATGGGGCTATGCGTGGCTCTTCCCGAAGGCGGACGTGCTCTCCATCGGCATCGTCCTCCCGCGCGAACAGGCCGGGACGATGAAAGACCGCGTCAACGCCTACATCCGCTCCCTCGGCCTCGAAAACGCAGACGTGGACATCGCCCGCGGCCACAAGATCCGCTTCCGCCGCGGCGCCGAACCCATCGCGAACGAACACGCGCTCCTCGCCGGCGATAGCGCGGGCCTCGCCGACGAATTCACGCAAGAAGGCATCTCGTACGCGGTCGAATCCGGCCGGTTGGCGGCACGCAACGTCCTTCGTGGCCTCGGCGGCGGCACAATCACCGGCTACCAGCGGGACATCGACCGCGAGGTCATGCCCGAACTCAAGGCTGCCCGGCTCATCGCCTTCATGTTCTACGGCATGCTCCACCGCGCCCCCCGCCCGTGGATGTTCGCGAGCGGCCACATGGGCTACCTCTGGGATGCCTTCTTCGCGGTCCAGCGCGGCGAATCGACCTACGCCCGGGAGGCCGCGCGCGTACCGCTCCTTCCCGGCATCGCCCGTCGGATGATGGAGCGCCATGGCAGCTAAGAAGCCGGCCCGGGCGCCCTCAGCGCCGCCCTACTCCCCGGCCGAGGTCATGGATCTCCTGGCCCCGGTCTACGGACAGCCTGTGGCCCGCCCGAGCCGTGACCCGCTCGCCGAACTCGTGCTGACGGTGCTCTCGCAGAACACAGCAGACACGAACAGTGGCCGGGCGTTCATCCAGCTCATGCGCCGGTACCCATCGTGGCGGGCCATCACCGAAGCCCCGCTGGAGCAGGTCATCGAGACAATCCAGAACGGCGGCCTCGCTCGCCAGAAGGCGCCGCGCATCCAGGCAATCCTCCGGGCAGTCGCGGAGCAGTCGTCTGATTACGACCTCGGCTTCCTCGAACAACTCCCGCTCGAAGACGCACGCGCATGGCTTCGCGCACTCCCTGGCGTCGGGCCAAAGACGGCCGCGTGCGTGCTCCTCTTCGCCCTCGGACTGCCAGCGCTGCCGGTGGACACCCACGTCGAGCGTGTCGCCAAGCGGCTCGCCCTCATCCCCGAAACGGCAACGGCTGAGCAGGCCCACACCCTCCTCGAAGCGCTCGTCCCACCCGAGAGGTATTACCCGTTCCACATGCTGCTGATCAAGCACGGCCGGCGAACCTGCGCCGCCCGGCGGCCCGCCTGCGAACGCTGCCCGCTGCTCGCCTGCCCGTCTCGCATTGCCCCATTCGCCGGTGCCTGAGATTCGCTACTCCAGCCAGCCCGTTCAATACTGGACTCAATGTCCGAAAACCTGTTCACGATGCTCTCGGCTTACCGCCAGGGCTCGGCCGCTACTCCGTTCGAAAACTACTGCACGAGCGCCCTCGCCTACTTTCTCAAGCGCGGCCACCGCATGTTGCGAGCGCTCTTCGCTCACGCCGCCGGCGCCGGCGCCGAAGAACTGGCGATCGTCGAGGTTCAGCCGCGGCTGGCCGAAGCCGGTGTCGCCGACCTTCTGCTGACCTACGAAGGCGGCAAGCGCGTCGTCGTCGAGGTGCAGGTTGAGGCGGGCGCCGATGAGAGCCTGCTCCCCGGACTCGAAGCGGTCGCCCGGCAGTGGTCCGAGGCGCCCTCATTCGTGATGCTCGGCTTGCGGCACGAGGAAGCACCGGCCCCCTGGGTCCCGATCTCCTGGAGCGACGTCCTCGAAGCGCTCGATGGCGACCCGGATCCGGTGGCCCACGAGTTCAGCGAGTTCGTCCTCCGCGACATCCTCGGGTTGGGCGAAGTGCCGCTCGAAGAAGCGCTGGCCACGAACCGGCTCTATGCGCTCGGCGGCGGCGCGATCCGGCGGTTCGTTGGCGAGTCCGCGCATTATGTGAATAGCGCGTCGCGTCCGCTCAACGGGCAGTACCGCTACCTCGGCACCACGTTCGCCCTGAACGGCTCGGACATGACCTTCTGGATCGGCGTGGTGAACGAGACGGTGCCCCTCGGCGAGCACTATCACCTCATGCTCGCATCGAAGGAGAAGCCGCTCCTTTTCGAAACCGACCAGCCCCGCGCCACTGGAGACTGGAAGTGGCCGTACTGGACCGGTATGGGTCGCGTGGTGCGGCCGATCACGCCGTCGATGTACGAAGGCCTGCTCGAACGGACGAAGCGAAAGTAAGGTCCAGGGCCAGGGTCAGGCTCCGCGTCCAGGGATTTCGAAACGCGGCGCTTGACATCTTCTTAGCGTAAAGCTAACGATACGCATGAGATGTTCTCAGGGCGGGGTGAAATTCCCCACCGGCGGTGAAAGCCCGCGACTCCGGCTGGCAACAGCTGGACTGATCCGGTGAAACTCCGGGGCCGACGGTCAGAGTCCGGATGGGAGAGAACAGCCGCGGCGTACCCGTTGTCTTCGCGCAACCGGACGCCCGCTCCGCGCTTGCCTGCGCGGCTCCCGTCGTCCCCTGGCACATCGAAATCTCCGCCAGGGGTTCTGCCGCATGTTCACCGGCATCATCGAGGAAGTCGGCGCCGTCGTTGAGGCGTCCGAAGGGATACTGCGCATCCGCGCACCGCACATCCTGACCGACAGCCAGCTCGGTGACTCCATCGCCATCAACGGGGTCGACCTCACCGTCGCCGAGATGGACTCCGAGACGTTCTTCGCGAACCTCATGCCCGAGACTTACCGCCGATCGAATCTCGGCGAACTCCGGGCTGGAGACCTCGTGAACCTCGAACGGAGCTGCCGCCCCACGGATCGGCTGAGCGGCCACATCGTCCGCGGCGTGGTCGAAGGCACCGCGACGCTCCACTCCCTGACCCCCGAAGGCGACGCGATCATCGCCAGGTTCACCACCCCGCCGGAACTCCTGCGCTACATGGTGGTCAAAGGCCCCGTCTGCATCGACGGCATCAGCCTGACGATCGTCGCCAAAGACGCCGGCAGCTTTTCCGTTTCGCTCGTGCAGTACACCCAGGACCACACGAACCTGGTGAACCGCCGCCCCGGCGACCGGATCAACCTCGAGACCGACATCATCGCCCGCTACATCGAGAACTTCGTGAAGGACACGCAGGAGGCACGGCGATGACCGAACGCGACCCCGTCATGGCATCCGTCCCCGAGGCCATCGAGGAGTTCCGCCGCGGCCACTTCGTCATCATCACCGACGATGAGGACCGCGAGAACGAAGGCGACCTCTGCATCCCGGCCCAGTTCGTCACGCCCGAGTCTATCAACTTCATGGCGAAGTACGGGCGCGGCCTCATCTGCTGCCCCATCACTGAAGACCGCGCGGAACATCTGAAGCTCCCGCTTATGATCGACCCGGCAGCGAACAACTCCGGTTTCGGCACCCCGTTCACGGTGTCGGTGGAAGCGCGGACCGGCGTCACGACCGGCATCAGTGCCGCCGACCGGGCGCGCACCGTCCAGGTCATCATCGACCCCGAGACGCGCCCGGAGGACCTCGCCCGCCCGGGCCACATGTTCCCCCTGCGCGCCCGCCGCGACGGCGTGCTCGTGCGCGCAGGCCAGACCGAAGCCAGCGTCGACCTCGCGAAGCTCGCCGGCCTCTATCCCGCCGCGGTCATCTGCGAAGTCATGAAGATGGACGGCGAAATGGCGCGCATGCCGGACCTCAAGCGGTTCGCCCGCCGCCACGGCCTCCGCATCGTCACCGTGAACGACCTCATCAAGTACCGCCTTCGCCACGAGCAGATGGTGAAGCGCGTGGCCGAGACGCGCCTGCCGACACCGGTCGGCGACATGATGATCCTCGCCTACAAAGCCGAGAACTTCCCCGACGAGCACGTCGCCATCGTCAAGGGCGAGATCGACCCCGAGAAGCCGACCCTCGTCCGCGTCCACGACCAGTGCGTCACCGGCGACGTCTTCGGCTCGATGCGCTGCGATTGCGGCGAACAGAAGGACCGCGCTCTCAAGATGATCGCCGACGAAGGCGGCGTCTTCCTCTACATGCGCCAGGAAGGCCGCGGCATCGGCCTCCACAACAAACTGCGCGCCTATGAACTGCAGGACCAGGGGTACGACACCGTCGATGCGAACGTCGCCCTCGGCTTCCCGCCCGACCAGCGCGAGTACGGCATCGGCATGCAGATCCTTCGCGACATCGGCGTGCGTAAGATGCGGCTCATCACCAACAACCCGGCCAAGCGCGCCGGCCTCGAAGCGTACGGCCTCGAAGTGGTCGAGCGCGTGCCGATCCTGACCGAGCCGAACCCCCACAACGTCCGCTACCTCGACACCAAGCGGCAGCGCATGGGCCACCTGCTCGACGGCCTGGAGTCCTCCAGCACCACAGGGACAAACTGATGCCGGTGCTCGAAGGATCGCTCGACGCCGAGGGTTTGCGCGTCTGCATCGTCGTCGCCCGTTGGAACGAGTTCGTCACGCGAAAGCTGCTCGAAGGCGCGGAGTCGTGCCTCGGTGAGCGCGGCGCGCGCAAGGACGACGTGACGGTGGCCTGGGTGCCGGGCGCATTCGAAATCCCCACGGCGGCAAACTGGGCGGCTCGCAGCGGCCGGTTCGATGCGGTCATCTGCCTCGGGGCGGTCATTCGCGGCGACACGGCGCACTTCGAGTACGTCGCCGGTGGCACGACCGACGGTATCGGCGCCACCGCGCGCGAGACCGGTGTACCGGTCATCTTCGGCGTGCTTACGGTCGATTCGGTGGAGCAAGCGCTCTCCCGGGCGGGCGGCAAGGACGGCCACAAGGGCGAAGAGGCGGCGCAGGCGGCCATCGAAATGGCGAACCTTCGCCGGCTTATCTAGACCGCCGGGATCAGTACGGACACAGCCTCGTGATCCAGCGGCTGCCCGGCGGGTTCGCGTAGCCATAGTTGAATAATTGCGCCACGTAGCCGCCGGGGTCGGTCCCGCTGCCCTGCGGCGTCCGCAGGTAGAGGTTCGCCTCCGCGCAGCCGCCAACGACGCCCCCGCGCGCCTGGAAGCCGTTCCGGAATGACTCTGCCAGGTACACGAACAGCGGTTCCTTGCTCTCGCGGATCACGCGGTCGAGGGCTGCCGTGGGATCGCGACCGAGCGCAGCATCGATGACCGCGAGGCGGAACATGGCATAGCCAACCAGCGACGGCCGGCGGTCCGCGTCACCGGGCTTGAGCTTCCAGTCCTTGAGGTCCGTGTTCGCGATGACCTTCTCATAGGCGGCACGCGAGCCGCCGGGGTCCGCCGCGAAGGCGTCATCGGCGTCCTCAACGGCGTGGTAGAGGTACTCCGGCGGGTCCTTCACGACGTCATCGACCCGGAAGCGCCCGCCGGAAAGCGTGTAGGTCGTTTTCGAAGCCCGCGTTGGGCCGGATTCCGGCGGCGCCGTCGGCGGAAGCTTTCCGCCATGCATCGTCAGTTCGCTGGACGCGCCCGCGCCTTCCCATGCCGCCGCATCCACGTTGGCAATGGAGTCGCCCGGGCCGACGTCGCGCCAGGCGGTCCCATCCCACGAAAGCACCACGGCGCGCGAGTTACAGCCCGTCGCCCCGCACACGTTCTGCAGGTACGCGATGTCCGCGAGCCCGTCGCCGGTGCGGTCTTCGAAGCTGAAGAACCCTGAGCCAAGCGGCGCCGCGTCAGCGGTGAGGTCCTCGGAAAACGGCGTGAGCTTCTGCTGGCTGGCAGACCACGCGAAGACGATAGCGGGCGCCGGCGACACCGCGGCGCGTGACTTCACGGGCATCAAGATGGCCAGGTCCGGAGAGGAGCTTCCGCTCGCCGATGCTGCGACACAGGCGCCGCCGGCCTTCACGATGGGCCCGGGGCAGACGCCGGCCGCGGAGGTGGCGATGGCTTTCTTCACCCAGTCCATTGCCGCGGCTGCGGTCTCCGGGAGGGTGGCCAGCGGGTCAGGTGTGGCGGTTGCAGTCGGCGTTGCCGGCGCCACAGTCGCCGTCGCGGTCTCGGGTGTGGGCGAAGGCGGCTTCGGGTCACCGCCGCCACGGCACGCACTCGCGCCGAGGAAGATGGCCGGCAACAGCCACAGCACGATCCACTTCACGGCTTCTTGCTGAGGTAATCTTCCGCGGCCCATCCCTCACCCAGGTCCGTTTTCACTTTCCACCACGTCAACTCGCCGGCCGTTTCGGGGCCGCCGGTGACCACCAGTTCGGTGCCGTCTTTCACACACACGATTGCATCGTTTTCGCGCCCGGCGCCGGTTCGAACATTCAGGCAGTCGCCCGTGCCGGTCACCACCACGGTCTCGCCCCCGCGGAATTTGCCGGGACCAGTAGAAACCGTGGCTGCCGCAGTCGGCCCAGGGGTCGTTGCGCCCTGAGTTGGCTGCGAGGTCGCTATGCCCGCCTGCGTCGGAGCGGCTGGCGTTGCCGTCGCGGCCGGCGATGCCTTCCCACTGTTTCCGCCAAGCTTGTCCACGGCCCAGATGACCCCGAACGCGACCACGATCGCAATGACCGCCGCCACGGGCACATACCAGTAGGTGAAAATCCGCGGCCGGTCGTAAATCTGGGGCATCTGCTTCCGCGGCAGGTGTTCCCCAGGCGGCGGCTGGTACCGCCGGTTCACCGGAGGCGTCCCCGCGGTCGAAGGCAGCGTGCGGTGGATCATCGGCGGCGGCCCGGCTGCGCCAATCACAGGGCCGTCATCCTCGGAGACGGTTGGCGGCGCTTCCAGCGGTGGAATCGGCCGGGTCGTTCGAATGGGAATGGGGTCCGGTGCGCCGATCTCCGCCGGCGGCGGCGCCATCGGTCCCTGCCGGGTGCCTTCGCCCGGGTGCGGCGCCGGGGCGCCAACCTGGCGGTCTCGCGTGCTGTACGCCAGTGCCGCCGGCGACACACGATGCTCGCTTTCCGTCGCGCAGCCACCGTTCGTCACCCAGCAACCGGGGTGGTGCAGCACCCCGCACCCTTCGCAGCGCAAAACGGCCTCACCTTCCTGGAAGGAGCGGTCGCAAAGCGGGCAGAAGCGTTGGGCGCTCAATGGGCTTCTCCGGGCGCAGGCTGAGTATCCGGGCGGCGCGAACCATCTTCAACAGCAAACGCCGAAAGCGCCGGGAAAGTTCCCTCATCCGTCCGCAAGGAACCGCTCCACTTCCTCCCGTGAGGGGAGCGCTGACTGCGCGCCGGGCCGTGTCACCGCCAGCGCGCCCGCAGCAGCGGCGAACCGGGCCGCATCGAACAGGCTCGCGCCCTCGCAAAGGCGCACACCGAGAGCGGCGCAAAAGGCATCGCCCGCGCCGACGGAATCGACCGCCGTCACCGGGAACGCGGGAAAGGCGAAGCCTCCGTCCGCTTCCGCAGCTACGAGCCCGCCGGCGCCGAGCGTGACCACCGCACGGGGCGCGAACCGGCGCAGTGCCTCCAACTCGGCGGCGTGGTCTCCCTTCACGTTCGAGACAATCGCCGCCGCCTCGACCTCGTTGACTACGAGGACGCTCGCCTTCGCCAACAGTTCGGGCGAATGAGGCGTGATCGGCGCAGGGTTAAGGAGTATCGGGACTCCAGCCTGCGTCGCTGTCTCTGCCGCGGCCTCGACAGCGTCCATGCCGGCTTCGAAGTTCAGGAGCAGCAGGTCGGCGCTCCGGATCACGCCGGCGGCGGCCTCTATCTCGCGCGGCGTGAGTTTGAGGTTCGCCTGGGGCACTGCGAGGATGGCGTTCTCGCCCGAATCGAGCACGATGGGCACCGCAACGCCGGTGCCAACTTCCGGGTCCACGGAAACGTCGCGGGTCGAAACACCGGCCTCTTCGAGTTTCGTGCGGAGGATTTCGCCGAAACGGTCCCGCCCGATGCGGCCGATCATCGCGACGTCCGCTCCCAGCCGTGCAGCGGCGACCGCCTGGTTCGCCCCCTTGCCGCCGGGCAACGTCTCGAAGCTGTGACTGAGAAGCGATTCACCGGGCAGCGGAAGCCGGGGCGCGCGCACAACGAGGTCCATCATTAGCGAACCAACGACCACGATGCGAGGCGGCATTGCCCGCAGTCTACGTCGGCCAGGGGCGAGCGTCGCATGCGCTTTCGCCCGGCCCTCCGTAGGCTACCGCGCATGGCACGCATCCTCGGCATCAATGGCAGCATTCGCCCCCGCAGTTCGGCGGACCGGGCGTTGACCTATATCTTCAAAGCGCTCGAAGCAGCGGGCGCTCAGTGCGAATCGTTCGAAATCGGCTCACTCCCGCTGCTCGATGGCAGGCCAGATGAACAGTATCCGGCGGCCGTCAGCGCCTTCCGCGCCGCCTGCATCGCGGCCGACGCCTTCGTCATCGCGGTACCTTCGTACCACGGCGCGATGCCGGGCGGGCTCAAGAACGCGCTCGACTTCATCGACCTGCCGCACGCCGGCGGCAAGCCCTTCGCGCTCATCGGCATCGCCGGGGGCGACGCCGAACCCGGGGTGACCGACGTCTCACGGGTGATGCGCCACATCGGGGCGGTCGCTGCCGTCCCCGACGTCGTGATTTCGCGCGCGAGCGAACACTGGGGCCCCGGCGAAGAACCCGCGAACGCCAATGTGAAGATCGCCATCGCCAAGGTCGCCGAGGACCTCCTCGCGATGGTCGCCTTGCGCAGCGAGGGCAGGCTGCCCCAACCGTGACGGCGACCTTCTGCCCCGATTGCGGCCACCAGCTGCAGCCAGTCGAGCGGCGTGGCAGGGAACGGCCGACCTGCACCGGATGCGGGTACGTCCACTACCAGAACCCGGCAGTCGGCGTGGCCGTCATCCTCCGCGATGAGGGCGGCTGTGTGCTCCTCGGCCAGCGCGCGACCGGTGAGTATGCCGGGCTCTGGTGCATCCCCTGCGGCTACGTCGAATGGAACGAAGACGTTCGCGATGCCGCTCGCCGAGAGTTCGAAGAAGAGACCGGGATGACCGTCGTGCTTCGGGGCATCGCTGCGGTGCACTCGAACTTTCACAATCGCGACAAGCAGACGGTCGGGATCTGGTTCGAAGGCACGGCGGTCGGAGGGACGCTGCAGCCCGTGGACGGCGAACTCACGGAGCTTGCGTGGTTCCCGCCGGGCGAACCGCCGGACCTCGCCTTCCCTACGGACCTCCTCGTGCTCCGTCAGCTGGCCGGCGAGGGGTAGCGACCGTCAGCGGACAGGGCCGAAACGGGCGAGCGGCCAGTACCGCCACCGGACCCGCCCGCGGAGGGTCTGGGAACGAACCGGCCCGAAATGCCGGCTGTCGGTGCTCTCCTCGGGGTTGTCACCGGCCAGCATCACCTGGCGGTGTAAATCGATCGCTTCGACCCGTTTTACCAACTGCCGGCCCGGCAGCCGTGGGTCATCCGCGATGACAATGTGCCCTCTCCGCGGGAGCCTCCCGCGGTAGGCCCGCTCGTCGACCAGTACCCAGTCGCCTTCGGCCAGGGTGGGCAGCATCGAGTTCCCCGCAACGGCGAAACCGCGGAAGCGTAGCGATGCCCAGGCTGCAACCGCTGTGACAAGCAGGATCGGCGCCAGCATCGCGAGGCTCCCCGGTGCGAGCGCCCTGCGCCGTTCCCGCCCGTCATCCATGCCGATTCCTCCCCAAAACACGAACGCGGCCGTTCCATCGGTTGATGGTGAGGCCGCGTTCGCTGGTGTCTGTGCCGGGACTACGGGTTGGCGCGGTAGAACGCCACGTCCCGGTTCTTGGTCGCCCAGAAGATCTTGTGGATCTCTTCGATGGCGCCCATGAGGGCCTCGCCGTTGGCCGGGTCCTGCTCGGTCTTGTTCTTCGAAGCGAGCTTGGCGGCCTTCCAGAAGGTGTCGTGCAGGTTCGGGAACTTCTCCAGGTGCTCCGGCTTGAAGTAATCGTGCCAGAGGATGTCGAGTTCCTTCTTCACGATCTCGGCCTGCTGTTCCTTGATGGCGATGAAGCGCGTCCGGGTGTTCACGGTCGCGGCGTCCTGGCCGTCGCCCAGCCCGGCGATCTTCTTCTCCATGGAGAGAACCGCTTCGGCAGCGATGCGCGCCGAGGCCGGGTCGTAAACGCCGCACGGGCCGTCGCAGTGCGCGAACGCCACGGAGCGCGGCGCAAGAAGACGAGTCAGCAGATTCATTCGTGTTGCCCCCTTAAGGTTGTGTGGATCGCCTTAGAGCGTGACAGATTCGGAATGCCAGCGCCACCCGCTGCGTCCACGCGCGTGGTTCGCGTACAGTCCGCACATGACATCCACGCTCGATGCCGTCATCGATGACCTCGCCGCCGAACAGGCGGCCCTCGAAGCCGCGCTGGAGCACCTCCCGGCGGCCGCCTGGGAGAAACCGACCCACGCGCCCGGCTGGAGCGTCCGCGACCAGGTGGCGCATCTCCTGCAGTTCGACACCCTCGCTGCGGCGGCCATTCGCGCGCCCGAAACGTTCCAAGAGACCCTGCGCCAGCCAGGCAACCGTGAGACGGCCTACCTTGCTCGCGCGCGTGACCTCGCGCCGGCGGCACTCTTCGAGCAGTGGCAAACCCAGGCAGGTGACCTTATCCGGGCCGCACGCACGCTTGACCCTGCCGTCCGGGTGCCGTGGGCCGGCCCCGCGATGTCAGGAGTCTCATTCATCACCGCACGGCTCATGGAGACGTGGTCGCACGGACTGGACGTCATCGATGTGGCTGGCGTCCCCCGCCCGGACACAGACCGCCTCCGGCATGTCGCCTTCCTCGGCGTGCGGGCGCGGCCTTACAGCTACACGAACCGCGGGATGGCGCTGCCGGACAAGCCGGTTCACGTCTCGCTCACCGCACCGTCCGGAGCGATCTGGGAGTTCGGCGAACCCGAGGCCGAAAACCGGGTCACCGGCTCGGCCGGCGAATTCTGTCGCGTCGTCACGCGGCGGCGTCACATCGACGACACGAACCTCAACGTGCAGGGAACGGCTGCAGCCGAGTGGATGGCGATCGCCCAGGCGTTCGCGGGGCCGCCCGGCGACGGTCGGAAGCCCGGCCAGTTCCCACGGGAGTCCACCTCATGACCGAAATTGTCCATTTCACGATCGATGACGGCGTTGGCGTCATCACGCTCGATTCGCCTGCGAACCGCAACGCGCTCTCGCGCCAGCTCACCACCGAACTGGATGCGCACCTGCGCGCGGCAATCGCGAACCCTGATGTGCGCATCATCGAGCTCACCGCAACCGGCACCGTCTTCTGCAGCGGCGCCGACCTGAAGGAGCAGCGCGAGGCGAACCAGGCAGGCGCCCAGACCGGGCCCGGCCCGCTGGCGCCCATCCTCGAACTCATGTGGCAGTCGCCGAAGCCGGTTATCGGCGCCATCAACGGCGCCGCCCGCGCCGGGGGCATCGGGCTCGTCGCGGCCTGTGACATTGCGGTGGGCATCGAGACGGCGACCTTCGCCGTCAACGAAGTCCGCATCGGCGTCATCCCCGCACTCATCTCAGTGGTGCTTGTCCAGAAACTCACCCGCCGCGACGCGATGCAACTCTTCCTCACGGGAGAAACGTTCGACGGACGCCGGGCAGTCGAGATTGGCCTTCTCAACTCGGCCGTCCCCGCTGACCAGTTGGCCAGCGAGGTGAATCGCTACCTGGATATGCTGCGCCTCGGTGCACCGAACGCCCTGGGCGGGGCGAAGCGGCTGGTGCGCGACGTCCCCGGCATGCCGATGCACGAAGCCTTCGCCGAAATGGCTGTCCGTTCCGCGGCGCACTTCGCTTCGCCAGAAGCGCTCGAAGGGATGACGGCCTTCGCCGAGAAGCGTCCCCCCAGGTGGGCCGCGGGCTAGCCTCGACCCGTTCGGACTCGACGTTTAAACGCCCTTCGCTGCTAAGCTCGAAGGACTACTTCGGCACGGAGGCCGCACTTGTCCGAAACCGCAACCCTCAAAGTGGGTGACCTCGCCCCTGACTTCGAACTCCCGTCCAGCCCCACCGGCGACAAGTTCAAGCTCAGTGATTACGCCGGGAAGAACGCCGTCATCATCAATTTCGTCCCCGCCGCGTTCTCGCCGGTTTGCAGCAACCAGCTCCCGCTGATCGAGAAGAAGGCCAAGGAGTTCGCCTCTCAGGGCGCTATCCCGGTCGTGATCTCCAGCGATGGCGCCTGGGCGCAGGCTGCATGGAAGAAGGAACTCGGGGTCGACTTCCCCATCCTCAGCGACTTCCACCCCCTCGGTGAGACCGCGAAGAAGTACGGCGTCGTCATCGAACCGCGCATGATCGCGAACCGCGTCGTCATCGTCGTGGACAAGCACGGGAAGGTCGCCTGGATCCAGCCGACCGAGAAGATCACCGATATCCCCGATTATGACCCTGTGATGGCCTGCTCGAAGGACTAATTCAAGGCACACAGCACGCGAAGAGGGCTCTCCGTGGAGAGCCCTCTTGTTGTTTTTGGAGCGACGTGCAGTTAACTCTTCGAAAGCACCAGTTGCAGTTCCATGATGCCGTGGTCTTCGATACTGAGGACCGATGCACCCCGCGGCTTCTCGATGTCATAGTCCGCGAACTTGATATCGATCGAGCCGACGACGACTAGCGAGCCGTCCTTCAACTGAGCCTGCGCAGGCACGGAGACCTCTTTCGTCACACCGTGGAGCGTGAGCTTCCCCTTCAGCGTTACGTCGACTGCCTGGCCCGCGGCGAGGCCCGCAGGAAGAGGCATCGCGCCCGAGAGTTCGAACGTCGCGGTCGGGAACTTGCTGGTCTCGATGGCCTGGTTCCGCAACTGGCCGTCGCGCATGTTGATGTCGCTTTTCAGCTGGGTCAGGTCGGCCGTGATCTTCGCCGATTTCACCTCGGTCTCGGTCAGCACCACCGAGCCGGTGACGGCCGAGGTGCGTCCGACAGCGGTGGCCGTGCCCACGCGGGCCAACTCTTCGACAACCCGGTAACCGAGGAAGTTCGTCTTGCTGGTGTCAGGCGCCCATGTCCCGGCCAGACCCGGGGTCGTCGAACTCCCGCCGCCTGCCGTCGTAGAAGCTGCGGAGCTGTTCGATGCCTGTACCGTCGTGGAGGCTTTCGCCGTTGGCGAACTGAGCGAACTGACCGCGTCTTCCAGGTTCACCTTCGCCGGTTCGTCGCTGCGCAACAGGAAGAACCACACCGCAAACACACCCAGGACCGCAACGGCCACAAGCCCGCCCGCGGCGCCAAGCAACACCTTCCGATTCCCCATAGTTCGTCCTGCCTTCCCTGCCAGCCTTGTTTCGGCTAATGCCACACCGGCGTTCGCCAGTGTCCCGGCGGTTCCTTAAGAAGAGATTTGAACCGCTGGCCTGGGTGAAGACTTTGACACGTTTCTAGTAAAGGTCTCGATACCTTCACGGGAACAGCAAACGGCCCGCCAGATTACTGGCGGGCCGTTCGGTGAAGGTTCTCCCTGCCGGCGCAAACGCGCCCCGGCCGCATCAGAACATGATGACGCTACGGTTCACTTCGCCGCCCTTGAGCGCGTCGTACGCCTCGTTGATCTGGCCGAGTTCGTAGCGGCGCGAGATCAGTTCGTCGATCTTCAGGCGCTTCTGGCGGTAGAGCTCCATCAGCCACGGCATGTCGTAGGTCTGACGCGTCGAGCCGTAGTAGCTGCCGACGATGCCCTTCTCACCCAGGAACGAGATCCCGGCTGCCGGCAGCGTGAGCTCTTCCATCAGCGGCAACATGCCGACGACAACGGCCTGGCCGCCGCGCTTGGCCATCGCGAAGCACTGCTGGGCCGTCTTCATCAGGCCGATGGCTTCGAACGCGTAATCGACGCCGCCGCCGGTCATGCCCGTCACCTGGGCCACGGCGTCGCCAGACGAAGCATCGACAACGTCGGTCGCTCCGAACTCCTTCGCCGCCGCGAGCTTCGATTCAACGAGGTCGACGGCGATGATACGTGAGGCCCCGGCGAGCTTGGCGCCCTGGATGATATTCAGGCCTACGCCGCCGCAGCCGACGACGGCAACCGTCTGGCCGACCTGCAGCTTGACGGTGTTCGTCACGGCGCCGACGCCGGTCATGACGCTGCAGCCAACGAGAGCGGCCACTTCCATCGGCACACCATCGGGCACACGGACGCACGCCTTGTTGCTCACGAGCTGGTATTCGCAGAACGCCGACATGCCGGCGAACTGCGGGAGCGGCTGGCCGTTCAGCTTGACCCGGCCCATCCGGTTCAGCGACTGGCCGTTGGAGCAGAGGTTCGGGCGGCCGGTGATGCAGTTGTCGCAGGCCCCGCAAGACTGAACGAAGGCGACGACCACGCGGTCGCCGGGCTTGACGTTCGTCACGGCGGAACCGACCTTCTCGACGACGCCGGCCGACTCGTGGCCAAGCACGACTGGCATCGGGCACATCCACTTGCCTTCCATGAAGTGAAGGTCGGAGTGGCAGACGCCTGTGGCGGCAGTCTTGATCAGGACTTCATCGGCCTGCGGCTCATCGAGTTCGATGTTTTCGATGACGAGTGGCTGGTTCGGCGCGTAGAGCACGGCAGCTTTCATTTGACGGGGCTCCTCCTTCTATGAAGCACGAGGATTCTTGGACACCCTCTTGGGGCTGTCAAACACGAACCCGAACCCGGTTCACGCACAGCGCAGGCAGGCGCCTCAGAACGGCAGGCGGAGAGGACCCGCCCTCACGGTGAAGCGCGCCACCGTCTGCGGGTTTCGTTCGGCCCAGCGTTCGAATACGAGCGCGAGACCGAACGAGAGGGTGACCATCAGCGCGCCCGCCACCATATCCACGAAATAGTGGTTCCCGGTCACGACGATTGCCCACCACATGAGCGCTCCGAACCCGGCAGCGGCCAGCCGCACCGCCCACGGCTTCCACGTCCACCAGACCCCGGCGACTGCCAGCGAAATCCAGCCGAAATGGTACGACGGCACCGCCGCATACCAGTTCGCGAGCACTCCCGGCTTGGTCCGGGCATCCGCCGGGATGGTGTCGAAGATACCCATCGGGTATCCGGCGCTGCCCATCAGGCGCGGCGGCGTCACCGGGAACACGGCGTAGATCGGGATGGCGAGGAACGCTGAAATCAGGATGGCGTTACGGATCAGGCGATGCTTCCGGATGTCGGCGAGGAAGAACGCGAACCCGATGACCACCAGCAGCGGCATGTGCAGCGTGAGGTAGGTGAAGTTCGCGAGGTCCACGAGGGTCGAATCACCAATCGCAGCGCGCTGCCAGGACGGCTCATGAAACACCCCCAGCGACTGTTCGAAGTCGATGATCCGGAACGCATTACGCGTTGCCAGTTCAATGCGGTCGTCAGGAAGGCCGCGCCCGAGGAAGTACAGGGCGAAGAGCGCGATGAAGACCAGCATGTCGACGCCGAACCACACTGCGCGCGTGATGAAGCGAACCAGCCATGCCGGCAGTGACGCACTCGGAGTTGCTTCGAACTCGGCCACGGGCGGCCTCCGTACGGGACGTCAGGGGCGATAGTACTCCGGGGTTAATTGGGTTTGCCTCACCAATTTGGGTGGGATTGCGTATACCAATCGCAAAATCTGCGCGGACTCTCTACCGGCCGGCTCCAAGGTGGTCGAGCAGCAGGTTTACCGCAACCGTGTAGCCGCCGCGACCGAGCCCGGTGACCTGCCCGATGCACACGGGGGAGATCAGCGACCGGTGGCGGAAGCCCTCGCGCGCGTGCGTGTTCGAAATGTGCACTTCGACCACGGGGAGCGTGATTGCCTCGATGGCGTCCCGGAGGGCGACCGATGTGTGCGTGTACGCCCCGGCGTTGATGACGACACCATCCGCGAGCTTCCGCTGCTCGTGGAGGAAGTCGATGATGCCGCCCTCGTGGTTCGACTGGAAGCAGAGCACCGCCGCACCGCGCGCCCCTGCCGCGGCGGCGACGTCCCCTTCGATGTCGAGCAGCGTGGTGCGGCCGTAGACCTCGGGCTTTCGCTCTCCGAGCAAGTTGAGGTTCGGGCCGTGCACGAGGAGCAGGTTCACGCGCCGATTCTGAGGCGGAAGGCACTGGCTTGTCGAACCATCATCCGCGGCAGGTTCGGCGAAGACGGAATCAGGCTGACCGCGCCCGCCGGCCTCGCCGGGGGCCCTCGAGCGCCTGTTCCGCGAGCTTCTCCCAGGCAGCCGCGCTAACTGCCGCCTGGCGAGCCTGGCTGACATGCGTGTAGATCTGGGTCGTGTTCGCTGAACTGTGGCCAAGCAGGTCCTGGACAATGCGCAGGTCGGCGCCGCCGTCGAGCAGGTGGGTCGCAAACGAGTGCCGCAGCAGGTGGGGATGCACGTCCACGCTGATACCTGCTGCCATCGCGTGGTGCTTGATGATCGACTGCACAGACCGTGCGGTGAGTCGCCCGCCGAACCGGTTGAGGAAGAGCGCCGGCCCGGGCTTTCGCCCAACCTTGCCGGATGCGGCTGCATGCAACCACGGCCGCCCGGCTTCGAGGTACCGTTCTAGCGCCTGCATCGCTGGTTCGCCGAACAAGACCACCCGCTCCTTTGCGCCCTTGCCGTGGATGATGGCCTCGCCCTGGCCGAGGTCGACCTGGCCCAGGTCGAGCGACACCAGTTCCGAAATGCGCAACCCTCCGCCGTAGAGCAGTTCGAACATGGCGCGGTCGCGCAGTCCAGCCGGCGTCTCTGTGGACGGCTGCTGCATCAGCAGGTCCAGCGTCGCCGGGTCGATGACCTTGGGCAGCCGCTTCGGCCGCTTCGGCAGGGCCACGCCGTACAGCTGGTCGCGCTCCGTGGCGCCTTCGGCCAGGAGATACTTGTAGAAGCCGTGCACGGTGCTGGTCCGTCGGGTGAGCGACGCCGATGCCATCCCGGCGTCCTTCAGCTCGGTAAGGTACTCCCGGAAGAGCGCCCGCGTGGCCGACAGCGGCTCCAGTTCTCGCTCGGCGCACCAGCGCAGGAACGCGCCGATATCGTTCCGGTAGTTGCGAATCGTGTAGGGCGACCGGTTGCCGACTGCCGACAGTTCCCGCAGGTAGGCGTCGAGAAACGCATCCGCGGTCTTGTGGGGCGCGCCGGCAGTGGCCATAACGGATTCTGTTTCGTTAAGTGGTTAGACGCGACCGCGCGGAGTATCGTGGCCCCGTGGCCAGTGCGCCCGCCATCCAAACGCGCAAACTCACCAGGAAGTTCGGGAACCTCGTCGCCGTCGATCACCTCGACCTCGACGTCGAACCGGGCGAGATCTTTGGCTTCCTCGGCCCGAACGGCGCAGGCAAGACCACGACGATTCGGATGCTGCTCGATTTCATCCGGCCCACAGCCGGGCGGAGCCTGCTGCTTGGCGGTTCCGGCGCCGACCCGGCGATCCGGGCGCGCGTTGGCTACCTCCCGGCAGCCCTCCCCCTGAACCGGCGGTACAACGGGACGACGGCCCTCGCGTTCCTCCAGGAGCTGCGTGGCGGGAACCATGAGGCCCGCGCGAAAGTGCTGGCCGCCCGCTTCCGCCTCGACCTCACGCGGCCGTTCGGGGAGCTGTCGACCGGCAACCGCCGGAAGCTCGGCATCGTCCAGGCCTTCATGCACCAGCCGGACCTCCTCATCCTCGATGAGCCAACATCGGGGCTGGACCCGCTGTTGCAGGCCGAGTTCCAGGCCCTCGTCCTCGAAGTTGCGGCCGCGGGCGCTACCGTCTTCCTTTCGTCCCACATGCTCCCCGAAGTCGAAGCCCTTGCCAGCCGGATCGCTATCATCCGCAACGGCCGCCTTGCGGTGGTTGCCACCATGGACGAACTCCGGGCCCGCGCGCGTCACCGCATCGTCTTCAGCATCGATGGCCCGTTCGACGCGGGCGTCTTCCGTAACCTCCCGGGAGTGGTCGAGGTCACGGTCAGCGGCCAGGACCTGACCGTCGTGGCAGAAGGGAGCATCGACGCCGTGATCAAAGCGGCGGCAACGCTCACGGTGACGAGGCTCGAAACGCCCGGCGACGACCTGGCCGAAATCTTCCGCGCTTTCTACGAGGGCGGTGAAAGCGAGGTTGAACGATGATACTCGCGCGCCGCTTCATCCTCGACCGCTGGCGCACCGACGGTTGGTGGGCGCTCGGCATCGTCGCGATGGTGGCGGTCAACCTGGCCTTCTTCCCCGGCATCAAGGGCAAAGCCGACCTCGACCAGACCCTGGCGGACTTACCGCCCGCACTCAAGGCGATGTTCGGTGTCGAGTCCGGTATCTCTGTCGGGTCCGCGGCGGGCTACCTCCAGGCGCAGCTCTTTTCTTCGGTCGCGCCCATCCTGCTCCTTGTCCTTGCCATTTCGCTGGGTTCGGGGGCGATCGGCGGCGCAGAAGAAGATGGATCGGCCGAGTTCCTCCTGTCGTATCCGGTCAGCCGTCTCCGGTTTCTTGCGGGCCGGTTCGCAGGAGTCTTCGCCGTCATCACAGCCCAGACCGTCGTCCTGCTTGCGGCGAACTTCGCCCTCTGTCCGCTCTTCGGGGCGCTCGACGGGGTCAGTGCGGGAGGACTCGTGACGGCCTGTCTCGGCTGCGGCGCACTGGCCTTGCTGCATGCTTCGATTGCCTTCGCTGCCGGGGCCTGGTTCGGACGCCGCACACCGGCCATCGCCATCGCCAGCGCCGTGGCGGCCGGCGGTTACGTCCTCCTCGGGTTGTTCTCGGCCATCGATGCGCCTGCTGCTGTCCGCAACCTGACTCCCTGGTACTGGTTCCTCCACGAAAACATGCTGGTCAACGGCCCGAACCTCAGCAGTTGGCTGCCGGCCTGCCTTCTATCGCTGGTAATCGCTCTGGCCGTCACCCCGCGTTTCCTCTCCCGCGACCTCCGCTGAGTGTCCACGAGTCGCATCGGGGTGAACCCTCCTTCACGTTTGTGAAGAATCCGACAGAACCCTGTTAGAACCCCTCAAGAAACCTCTTCAACCTGTCGTCACCTCAGATGTAACCGTTTTGGAGGGCGCAGCACCATGGCGAACACCGGCCAGTCACCAGAGAGCAACGAACGGCAACCGGTCACGTTTGACCCGCGGGCCCGGAAGGTCAGGGAACTGCGCCGGCTGGTCCGCGAAGGGCTGTACCGGCCAGACCCGGCCGAGGTGGCCGCCGCCATCCTCCGCGAATGGGCGGCCGACGCGGACGACCAACCGCGACCGGATGGCGCGACATTCGCCGAACGATTCGTCGTAACCCCGGGTGCGCCAGAGCCATCGCGGGATGTCGCCCTGCCGGCCTGAGCAGCGCCTCTCGGGCGGCGAGGCTGTAGAGTTCGCGCTGTGGAGCCGAATCCGGAACTGCCGTATTGGCTGGCGTTACGCCGGGCGGGCCTCGGGTCCACGAACTTCGCCCTCCTCCTCGCCACGTTCAAAACAGTCGAAGCCGCCTGGGCTGCCTCGCCCGAAGCGCTGGCTGCCGCCGGTATCGACCGCCAGTACGTCCGTGCCGTCGCCAAAGCGCGCAGCACGTTCGACCCGGACGCCGAGCTTTCGCTGATGGAACGGCACGGTGCGCGCGCCCTGACCTGGCTCGACGACGCCTTTCCGAAGAGCCTGCGCGACATTCCCCAGAGCCCGCCGGTCCTCTTCGTCCGTGGCAACGCAGGTCCGGAGTTCGAACAGGCCGTCGCGGTCGTCGGTACCCGCCACGTCACGCCTTACGGGCGGCAGGCGGCGGAGCAGTTCTGTTCGGTGCTGGCCACCTCCGGGGTCGCCATCATCAGCGGCCTCGCCCGCGGTGTTGACGCCATCGCCCACCGGGTCGCAATCGAAAATGGAGCGCCGACGGTGGCCGTGCTCGCCGGCGGCATCGATCAGGTCTACCCGCGCGAAAACGCCGGCCTCGCCGAACGCATCGTCGAGAACGGCTGCCTCGTGAGCGAGTATCCGGTGAGCATCCCGGCCCGCCGGGACTACTTCCCGCGAAGGAACCGCATCCTCTCCGGGCTGGCCAGCGCAACACTGCTGGTGGAAGCGGGCGAAGGCAGCGGTGCACTGCACACCGCAAACTGGGCGTTCGAACAGGGCCGCGACGTCTTCGCCATCCCCGGCAGCATCTTCAGCCGCCAGAGCCAGGGCACAAACCAGCTCATCCGTGAGAACACGGCAAAGCTCGTCGCCACCCCTGAGCAGCTCTGCCAGGAGCTGAACCTGCGGAGCAGCGGCGCACAGCCGCCAATGCGGTTTGAAGCGCCCCAGCCCGCGCTCTTCGAACGCCCGCAGGCCCCGGACGCGCCGAAGCCAGCCACCAGGGCCGCTGACTCCCATCCGCTCGTCCGGCTCCTCGCCGATGGCCCCTTGCACATCGACGAAATCGCGCGGACCGCAGGCCAGCCGATCGCCGACGTCAGTGCGGCCCTCCAGATCCTGGAACTCGAAGGCCGCGTCCGCAGCACGGCCCCGATGACCTACGCGAGCGCCTGAAACCGCCAGTTCGCGGGTTCTTCGAATGGGGTGGACTGGACAGAGATCGAAGTCCCTCTCTACTCTCGAAAAACGCGCCGGTCGAACTACACCGGCGAAAGGTTAGATTCGTTGGCAGCAGTCACACCCCGTAAGCGGGCCGCGCACGCCCCTTCCACACCTCGCAAGACAACCTCGGCGGGACGCCCGCGGCGTGCCGCCGACGCCTCGCAGCCGGCTGGTCATAGCCGCGGCAAGCATGCTCAGAACCTCGTCATCGTCGAATCCCCGACGAAGGCGCGCACCGTCCAGAACATCCTCGGCGACGACTACGAGGTTATCGCCTCGGTCGGCCACGTGCGTGACCTTCCGCCGTACGGCTACGGCGTCGCCGACGTCAACAAGATGGACTTCCGCCCGAAGTACGTCGTCGTCAAGGACAAGAACCGCGGCGTCGACAAGGCAGACGTCATTGCAGACATCGCCCGGGCGGCGAAGCGCGCCAAGCGGGTCTTCCTCTCCACCGACCCCGACCGCGAAGGCGAAGCGATCGCCTGGCACATCAAAGAAGCGGCGGAGATCCCGGACGACAAGGTCACCCGCGTGGTGTTCCACGAGATCACGAAGCCCGCGATCGAGGAGGCCTTCGCCGAAGCGGCGGGCCACGGCGATTCCGGAGACGCCGCGCCGGCTCGCAAGGGCCCCGGCCTGATCGACATGGACCTGGTGGATGCCCAGCAGGCCCGCCGTGTGCTCGACCGCCTCATGGGGTTCCCGCTCACCTGGTTCGTCCAGAAGAAGGTGAGCCGCGGCGCCAGCGCAGGGCGCGTCCAGAGCGTCGCGCTCGGCCTCATCGTGAAGCGCGAGAAGGAGATCCGCGGCTTCGTGCCGGTCGAGTACTGGACGATCCACGCCGCCCTCGAGAAGGCGTCCCGCGGCTTCGAAGTGGAACTGGCGACCTTCCCAGGGATGACCCGCCGGTCCGCGATGCACCCGCCATTCCGCGAAGAAGGCCCCGCCATTCCCGGCGAAGAACTGGCGCGTAGCCTGACGGAGACCTTTCTCCGCTCGGAGTTCACTGTTGCCTCGGTTACCCGCGGCGAGAAGAAGCGCAGCCCGGTGCCGCCCTTCACCACCAGCACTTTCCAGCAGGCGGCGGTAAACCGCCTGGGGATGAGTTCCGCACGGGCCATGGGCATCGCCCAGGAGCTCTACGAGGGTGTTGGCGGCCAGGCCGGTCTCATCACCTACATGCGAACCGACTCGGTGAACATCTCCCCGATTGCCCGGCGCCAGGCCCGCGACTGGGTGGCTTCACAGTGGGGCCGGGACTTCGTGCCCGAAAAGGAGCGCGTCTACGCCACCCGCTCGAAGGGCGCGCAGGAGGCCCATGAAGCCATCCGCCCGACGGACCCAACGGCTACTCCGGCGATGCTCCGCCCCAGCCTGAGCGCCGACCAATTCAAGGTCTACCAGCTGATCTGGCAGCGCTTCGTCGCCAGCCAGATGAGCGATGCCCGCTACGCAACGATGAAGGTCGAAGTCGAAGCGCGGGAGGGCGCCGCCATCACGGGGGTCTTCCGGGCCGGCGCCCAGTCGCTCGTCTTCGAAGGGCACCTCAAGGCTTACGGCATCGACGCAAACGACCGGCAGGCCGAAGACGAAGAAGACGGGAGCCTGGTCGCTGCCCTCCCGGAACTGGCCGCCGGTGATGTTTTGACCCGCCGCACGGTCGACCCGCGGCGCCACCAGACGGAGCCACCGCCGCGCTACACCGAAGCGTCGCTTGTGAAAGCGCTCGAGGAGCAGGGCATCGGCCGGCCGAGTACGTACGCAAGCATCGTCCAGACGGTAATGAAGCGGGACTACGTGCAGCGCCAGGGCCGCCAGCTGGTCCCGCAAGAACTGGGCTTCATCGTCCACGACCTGCTCGAACAACACGTGAAGAAGTACGTTGATGTCCCGTTCACGGGCACGATGGAGAAGGAACTGGACGAAGTGGCGTCCGGGGAGCGCGACTACGATTCCGTGCTCCGGGAGTTCTGGCCCGAGTTCAAGGGGCAACTCGACACCGCCGAGGATGCGGCCGCAAAGCAGCAAGAAGAGACGGACATCCTCTGCAATGTCTGTGAGCAGGCGAACCTCGTCATCAAGTGGGGCCGCAACGGCAAGTTCTTCGCCTGCCCCCGCTACCCGGAGTGCACGAATTCGCTGCCCATGGGTCCCGACGGCGAGCCCCTGCTGGTCGCAGCGCCGAAGCCCATCGGCTACACCTGCCCGAAGGACGGCGGCGCGCTCGTCCAAAAGAGCGGGCCGTACGGCGCGTACGTGGACTGCGAGAACCGCGAAAAGGGCACCTGCGACTTCCGTGGCGGCGTCCCGGTCGGCGTGGCCTGCCCGGAAGAGCCTGAGACCGGCCAGCTGGTCGAAAAGACAGCGCGCACCGGCAAGCGGGGCGTCTTCTACGCCTGCTGGAACTACCCGAACTGCAGCTACACCACGAACTCCCTCGAACCGGGCAAGATGGCGCCGGCACGCCCGCCTGCGGAGCGCGAGGAGGCGAACCGCAAGCTGCTCGAACGGAGCGCCCGCGGCAAGGCGGCCTTCGCCAAGCGAAAGGCGAACGCTGCGACCCGCACCCGTGCCCGCAAGGACAGTTGAGTCAGCCTACTCGCGCGGGAGCCCGAGTCCGCGTGTGGCGATGACCGCGCGCTGAATCTCGCTCGTGCCCCCTTCGATCGTGTTCGCCACGCTGCGCAGGAGCGAGTACTGGTAGTCCGAACTCGCCGACCCGGGACGAGCGGCCTGCCCTTCCATGCCGAAGACCTGGAGTGCGGTCGCGGCGATCCGCTGCTGCAACTCCGCGCCGAACAGCTTAGCCATCTGCGATTCCCGGGTCGGAGCGATCCCGGTCTTCTCCTGCTGGGACGCGATGTAGTACGCCATGTTGCGCAGCAGCGCCACGCCGATGGCTTCGTCCACGAGGCGATGCTTGATCGCCGGGTCGATGCGTGGTTTCTGTGTGCGCAGGTAGGCGACCAGTTCGTCGACATGCCGCCGCGAACCAGACGTTGCGCCGATGGACGAGCGCTCGAAGTCGAGGCCGACCGCCACGTTGTACCAGCCGCGATTCTCTTCGCCCACCAGGTTGGCCGCAGGAACGCGCACGTCTTCGAAGAAAATCTCGTTGAACTCGTGGGAACCAGCCATGTTGATGAGTGGCCGCACCGTGATGCCCGGCGTGTCCATCTTGATGGCGAACGTCGAGATGCCCTTGTGCTTCGGCACGTCCGGGTCCGTTCGGGCGGCAAGCCAGCCCCAGTCGGCATAGTGCCCGAACGACGTCCAGATCTTCTGGCCGTTGATGATGTAGTCGTCACCGTCACGGACAGCGCGCGTCTGCATCGCTGCAAGGTCACTCCCGGCGCCGGGTTCGCTGTACAGCGTGCACCACAGGTCCGTCCCGTCGGCAATGCGCGAGAGGTACTGCTGCTTCTGGTCATCGCGCCCGTACAGCATGACCACCGGGCCAACCCAGGCCACGCCCATGTTCACCGTGCCGGGAACGCGGTGGTACGCCATCTGCTCGTTGAAGATGAGTTGCTGCATCGGCGAAGCGCCGAGCCCGCCGTACTCCTTCGGCCACGGCAACGCCAACCAGTGCCTCGCCGCGAGGCGCGTCATCACCTCGCGCTCCACGGCCAGCCGTTCGGCGAACGTCCCGTGTTCGTCGTTCCAGCCCGCGGGCAGTGAATGCTCGATAAAGTCGATGACCTCGGCCTGGAAAGCCGCCTGCTCCGGGTTCAGGTGGAAGTTCATTCGCTTAGTCCTCGTAGTGCCTGGAGATGTTGGCAAGCCGCTTCCGGCCGTGGGGCAGGCGAACAAAGTGTATGCGAATGGAGCCAGTGACTGACACCGACCAGAGACCGGCGAGGTTCCCCGAGAGCGCGTGAATGCGGAGGGAGGGGTGTCGTTCGTTGTTCGCCAGGAGCTCCAGCGTCTTGAGGATCCGAGCGCGGTTCTGGGCCGAGAACTTCTTGTCGGCGAAGTCCCGCAGGCACTGGTCCGACCATGTCAGCGCGTCGAGGTTCACTCCTGGGCGACTTCAGCCATTGCGCGGAGTTCCGCCTCAGTCATCACGCGTTCCCGGCCCTCGCGGAGGTCGCACAGGCCGCGCTCGATGCTCTCGATGTCCTCCGCGGTGTACGTCCATGCGCCGTCGCGAAGGACCGTCACAACCGGGCGCAGCACGATGCCAAAACCGTCATCTGAACCTTCGACGAGGAACTCGGCCTCGCCCTCGAGGTCCATCGCCTTCCTGATCTCTGCCGGCAGCGTTATGCGGCCAGTCTTGCTCATCCGGACCTTCGTTGTCATTCCGTCATTCTATCGTATTGCCAATGTGGCGGATCTCCGCAAGTGAGCCACCGGCCCGCTCCTGCCGAATCTTCAGAGCAGGAGCACCTGCATGAACTGTCCGGCCTGCGGCTCGAACGTACGTGAAGACGCCCGCGTCTGCCTTGCCTGTGGCGAAGTGCTGAGGGCGAAAGTCGCGCGCGCCGAGCGGCTCGAGGTCGCGCCGGCAGGTGTTCCCGGCTGGGCTGCCTTCGAACCCCGGCCCGCCACACACCTGGCGAGCTATCCCGCTTCACGCCTCCAGCGAATCATGGCCGCGCTCGTGGACGCAGCGATCCTGGCGCTCCCGGCCGTCGCGCTGGCGGCTCTCACCGGCCACGGCCCGTGGCGGGGCAGCCTCTCGGGCGGCATCGAGATCGATTGGCTCTGGAGCGCCATCCTCATGGTCCTGAACGCCGGGTACTTCATCGGCTTCCCCGCGAGTGCGTGGCAGGGAACGCCGGGCAAGCGTCTCCTTGGCCTGCGCATCGTCACCCTCGAAGGCGAACCCATCACGCTCGTCCAGTCAGTGGGCCGGTGGGCCTCACAGCAGGTCGTCTTCGGCGTGTTCATCCCGCTGGCGATGATGGTCGCGCTCCTTGGCTGCATCGCCGTCCCGGTCGCCATCCTCATCCTCTGCGGCGACGGGCGGTCACCCTGGGATCGCATGGCCGGGACGATGGTCGAGGGCTAAGACCCCGCCGAATCCGGCAACAGATGTCGCGGTGCGGAGAGACCCTGTGGCTTCGGAGGGAAGCCCATGCCGGATGGCGGCAGCGACAACTGCGCGAACTGTATCTTCAACGCCCACTGGGGCAGCTACTTCGACCCCGAACGCGAAGAAAAGCGCCCACGGGTCGCCCAATGCGTCCTGCGAGGAACCACGACCAACGACCCGTGGTGGACCTACTGCGATCTCTTCCACGGTGAGTCTCTCGCGGCGCGCAATGTTCCGTTCCTCGCGGAGGCGCGGCGGGTGATCGATGAACGGCCGAGCGCGTTCGGCCTCGACCCCGAGCAGGTGCTGGACCTCGTCGGCAAGGTCCAGCGGTATCTGACCGAGAACCGCATGTCCCTCCCTCCGGTGATGGCGAACGGCCTTGGCGGCCCCGGCTACCATGGCCGCATCCCCTGGGACGGGCCTACCGCCCCCGTCGCAAGGGCCACGGCAGGCGAATGCACCACGTGCGCCGCCCAGGCCGAGCGCACCATCCGTATCGAACCGCCGGACGTGGGCGCCACGCTGGTCTTCTGCTCGGATGCCTGCTACCTCGCGTGGTGGCGAACCCGCCACCCTGATCCGCCGGACTGGCGGAACGGGCCTCGTGTGGTGGCCGGCCGGCTATGAACGGCCGCGGCCTATAATCCCTTCGTGCCTGCACCTGCCGCCTCTTCCAAGCCACGCCTCGTCGTCCTCGACTCTCACGGCATCCTCTTCCGCGCCTACTTTGCGATGGCGAACTCGGACAACCCGCTGATGTCCTCGAAAGGCGAACTGACCTTCGCCACCCACGGGTACGCCGAGACGCTCATCCGCGTGCTCGACCTGCTGAAGCCCACCCATATCTGCGCCGCATGGGACGCCGGCGGGCCGACCTTCCGCCACGAAGCGAGCGTCGACTACAAGGCAACGCGCCGGCCGACGCCGCCCGAACTCCTCACCCAGATGCAGCGCGTCCGCGAGATGCTCGACGCCTTCAGCATCCCCATCTTCGAAATGCCCGGATATGAAGCCGACGACATCGCGGGCACCATCGCGAAACAGGTCGCGGCCACCGGGATGGAGGTCTACATCGCCACGCTGGACACCGACCTCGTCCAGCTCATCGGCCCGAACATCAACCTCTTCATGTTCCGCCCCTACCAGCGTGACGTGGTCGACTACAACGAAACGCGCGCGGCCGAACGGTACGGCTTCAGCCCGAAGTACATGATCGACTACAAGGCCCTCAAAGGTGACACGAGCGACAACGTCGAGGGCATCCGCGGCATCGGCGAAAAGACGGCGACCGACCTCATCCGCCAGTTCGGCAGCGTCCCGGAGATCTACGAGAACATCGAACTGACGAAAGGCGCACTCAAGCAGAAGCTTATCGACGGCCGCGAAACCGCCTTCCGAAACCTCGACCTCGTCACCATCCACACGGACCTGCCGGTCGACTTCGACCTCGAGAAATGCCGGCTGCGCGACTTCGACCGCGACCGGGTGATGGCGCTCTTCCGGGAACTCGAGTTCCGCGTGCTCGCCCAACGCCTCGACGAGGTCCTCGGTTCGAAACCCGCTGAAGAGCTCGCAGAAGCAGAGACCACGGTCGAAATCGCGGCCACGCCGGAGGAACTGGATGGCCTGGCCGCCCGCCTGCGAGAAGCCGGTTCGTTCGCCATCTCAACCGTCTCCTCGACCGGTGACCCTGCGCACCCGCTGCTCCTCGGGCTGGGCTTCGCCGTGGCGCCCGGCTCGGGCTGGTATGTCCCCATCGGCCATAGCCCGCGGATGGACGCGCCGTTTGCACAGGCGACCCTCGAGTCAGTTCGCCAGCACCTCGGGCCGGTTCTCGCCGACCCCGCTATGGCCAAGACTGCGTACACCACGAAGTACGTCATCCACCAGTTGGCCGCCAACGGCATGGCCCTCGACGGCTACGACTTCGATGTCTCCATCGCGGCCTTCCTGCTGGGTGAAACATCATCGACCCTGAGCGCGCTCGTCAACGAACGCCTCGGCATCGAACTCGTGACCACGGCTTCGCTCACCGGCAGCGGCCGCAACGCCATCCTCCTCGCGCAGGCCGACCTCGACCAGGTTGCCCGGCACACTGTCCAGCACGCCGAGACGCTCCTGCGCCTGCGCCCCCAACTCACGGACCAACTCAACGAACGCGGCCAGTGGGCGCTCTTCAGCGATATGGAGATGCCGCTCATGCCGGTGCTCTACCGGATGGAGGCGGTCGGTGTCGCCGCAGACGTCACCGTTCTCCGGGACATCTCCCGCGGCCTTTCCGCCGACGCCGAAAAGGCCGAGCGCGAGATTTACGCCGTCGTCGGGCACGAATTCAACATCGGCAGCCCCAAGCAACTGAGCGACATCCTCTTTGGCGAGCTCCAGCTGCCGAAGACCCGCAAGACCACCCAGGGCTACAGCACCGACCAGCGCTCTCTCGAAGCCCTGCGGCCGGTCGCGCCAATCATCGACCTCATCTTCCAGTACCGCGAACTGACAAAGCTCAAGTCCACCTATACCGATGCCCTCCCCGGGACCGTGGCCGCCGACGGCCGGATCCACACCGACTACCAGCAAACGGTCGCGGCTACGGGCCGGCTCAGCAGCACGAACCCGAACCTCCAGAACATCCCGGTGCGCACCGACACCGGCCGCGACATCCGCCGCGCCTTCGTCGCCAGCCACTTCGATGATGCGGTCTTCGTGACCCGCGACTATTCGCAGATCGAATTGCGAGTCCTCGCCCACGTGACCGAAGACGAAGGGCTTATCTCGGCCTTCCTCGCCGACCAGGACATCCACCGCGCAACCGCGGCCACCGTCTATGGTGTGGCGCCCGAAGAGGTAACCCGCCAGATGCGCGACACGGCGAAGATGGTGAACTTCGGCATCGCCTACGGGATGGGCGAATTCGGCCTCGCCAGCCGCACCGGCATGACCCGCGAAGAGGCCGAAGCCTTCATCACGAGCTACTACCGGAACTTCCCCGGTATCGCTCTCTGGCAACAGAAGACGCTGTCATTCACGCGGGAGAACGGCTACGGCGAGACGCTCTTCGGGCGCCGCCGCTACCTGCCAGCCATCCGCAGCACGAACTTCCAGGTCCGTTCGGCAGCCGAACGTGAAGCCATCAACATGCCCATCCAGGGCACTGCCGCCGACATCATCAAAGTCGCGATGATCCGCGTGGACGAGGAGATGCGGGCGCGGGAACTTCGCAGCCGCATGATCCTGCAGGTCCACGACGAACTGATTTTCGAGTGCCCAAAGGACGAAGTGGAGACCATCGCCGAGATGACCGGCCGCATCATGCCCGCGAGCCTCGCGATGAAGGTCCCGCTGAAGGTGGACCTGAAGACGGGCCGGAACTGGGGCGAGATGGCCTGAACCCCTCCGCCTTCCCGGTGCGACAATCCAAGGGTTCAGTCAGAATCCCTAACCGGGCGACCGCTGTCGCGCGAGCGGCAGAGGAAAGAATCCCTACCCGGGCTCTTGCAGACGCGCCCCATCCCGTCTGCCTTCCCTGTGCGACAATCCAAGGGTTCAGTCAGAATCCCTACCCGGGCGACCGCTATCGCGCGTGCGGCAGAGGAAAGAATCCTACCCAGGCTCCTGCGGACGCCCCTCAATCCCTCTGCCCTCCCTGTGCGACAATCCAAGGGTTCAGTCAGAATCCCTACCCGGGCGACCGCTGTCGCGCGAGCGGCAGAGGAAAGAATCCCTACCCAGGCTCTTCCAGACGCGCCTCAACTCCTCCGCCTTCCCTGTGCGACAATCCATCCGTTCAGTCAGAATCCCTACCCGGCTGACCGCTGTCGCGCGAGCGGCAGAGGAAAGCACCCCTACCCGGGCTCTTCCAGACGCGCCCCAACTCCCTCCGCCCTCCCTGTGCGACAATCCAAGGGTTCAGTGGGCCGGGCGACCGCCCTTCTTCGGGAGGGAGGAAAGTCCGGACTCCTGCGGGCAGGGTGCCAGGTAACGCCTGGGCGGCGTGAGCCGACGGAAAGTGCAACAGAAACATACCGCCGGGCTTCGGTTCGGTAAGGGTGAAATGGTGCGGTAAGAGCGCACCGGCGGGCTGGCAACAGTCCGGCCGGGCAAACCCCACCCGGAGCAAGGCCAAATAGGGGAGAAGGGCCGCCCGCCCCGCTCGGACTCCCGGGTTGGCTGCTAGAGCGCCACAGCGATGTGGCGTCGAGAGAAATGGTCGCACACTCCCTCTTCGAGGGACGGACAGAATCCGGCTTACAGGCCCACTGAACCTCTATCATTCGCTCCCACACAGGAGGTCACCTTGGCACTCGAAGACCTGAAACCCGGCCAGACCGCATCGCTCTCCGTCGCCGCCGCGCCGGAACACTTCGCCAGCAAGATCGTGACGGGCACGCCCGACGTCTTCAGCACACCAGCACTCGGCGCCCTGGTCGAAAAGACCGCGGCTGAGTGGGTCGGGCGGCACCTGGACGCCAGCCAGATGACCGTCGGCACCCAGATCGTGATCAATCACACGGCCGCCACGCCTGAAGGTCTGACTGTAACGGCCACGGTCACCCTGGCTGCGGTCGAGGGGCGGAAGCTCGATTTCACCTGGACGGCAACCGACGGGGTCGATGAAGTTGGCAACGGCACTCACCAGCGCTTCGTCGTCGATCGCCCCCGGTTCGAACAGCGCCTGGACGCGAAACGCCCGAAATGACCGTGCTCGACCGCGCGCGAGCTGCCATCGCCGAGGCGGGCCTCGATGCCCTGCTCGTCTGCGCGCCGGGCGAAGAGAACATCGGTGTGACCTCCCGCCGCTACCTGAGCGGCTTCACCGGGTCGGCCGGGGTCGTACTCGTCACGGCTGCACGCGCCGCCCTCGCCGCCGACTTCCGTTACACCGAGCAGGCGGAACGAGAGTGCGGCCCGCGCGGCTTCGAAGTCTTCCCAGCGCTTGGGGCGCGCAAGGAGTGGTTCCGGCGGTTCGTCCAGGAGTTCGGCCTCGGCGGGAAACGCGTCGGCATCTCGACCCATGACCTGACGTACGCCGCCCGCATCGCGCTTTCGAACCTCACCCGGAGCCTGCCCCCTGGCGAAAGGCCAACCTGGGTCCCGGCCAAGGACATCCTCGGGAAGCTTCGCCACGTGAAGTCAGCGGAAGAACTGGCGCTGCTCCAGCGGGCCATCGACATCGCCGACACCGCGTTCGAACAGATGACCGAGGGACTGACCCCCGCAATGTCCGAGACGGCAGCGGCGGACGTCTTCGCCGCGCGGGTGAAGGCGGCAGGGGCTGAAGACATTTCCTTCGAAACCATCATCGCGGCCGGGCCGAACGGCGCCATGCCCCACGCTCGACCGACCGGGGATGCCGTCAGTGAAGGACGGCCAATCGTCTGCGACCTCGGCGCCCGCTACGGCGGGTACTGCAGCGACCTCACGCGCACCATCGTCCTCGGCAAACCGGATGCGAAATTCCGCGAGATCTACGAGATCGTGTTCGAAGCCCAGCGGGCCGCGATCGAAGGCGTCGAAGCCGGGATGAAGGGCTCAACAGCGCACAAACTCGCCCAGGATGTCATCGACCGGGCAGGCTACGGCGAGCGTTTCGGGCACGGGCTCGGCCACGGCGTCGGCCTCGATGTTCACGAAGCGCCCTACCTCGGTACAACCTCAACGGATACCTTGGAAGAGGGACTGGTGTTTACCATTGAGCCAGGCATCTATCTTCCCGGCTGGGGC
>JADYYG010000056.1 GCA_020853755.1 Dehalococcoidia bacterium
CCTTGCGCGGTGTGGAGGGTCTCCGTCGCAGCCGCTCAAGCCGCGCCCGGTCATCACCCGCTAACTCGAACCGTATCCCATGTGCCATACTACTATCGTACTAGACAATATGGTTACAGTACACTAGTACGAACGGGGCGCGGGGGAGCGCGGGAAAGGCCACACGCCGAGTTCTGGCCAGAAGTTCTGACCTGAATTAGGCTAGGAGCATGAAGCGTGTGCCCATTGCCGAGTTCAAGGCCCGGTTGTCGCAGTACGTGGAAGAGGCCGGCCAGGATGACATCGTCATCACGAAGCACGGCCGTCCGGTCGCGCGGTTGGTCGCCGAATGCGAGCCCGTGCGCGATGCCTGGGCGTTCTACGCGTCGCTCGAAGGGAAGTACCCGCCGCCGCCCGACGACCTGTCGACCGGGAGGGCGTGGGATACTCACACCAGCCACCAATCTGGTCAAAACTTCTGACCTGAATTAGGCTGGACCTATGAAGCGCGTCCCTATCGCCGAGTTCAAGGCTCGCTTTTCGCAGTATGTGGAAGAAGCCAGCCAGGAAGACATCGTGATCACGAAGCACGGCCGCGCGGTCGCTCGGTTGGTCGCTGAAAGCGAGCAGCCAAAGCGTGGGTTCTGGGACTACTACGGTGCACTGCCAGATATCCGGACGGACCCCGACGATGACCTGCTTTCGACAGGGATCCGGTGGGATGCCCGATGAAGCGTGTGCCCATTGCCGAGTTCAAAGCCCGGTTCTCGCAGTACGTGGAAGAAGCCAGCCAGGAAGACATCGTGATCACGAAGCACGGCCGCCCGGTCGCTCGGTTGGTCGCTGAAAGCGAGCAGCCAAAGCGTGGGTTCTGGGACTACTACGGTGCACTGCCAGATATCCGGACGGACCCCGGCGATGAACTTCTCTCCACGGGGATTCAATGGGATGCTGAATCTTGATACCAACGTCGTTGTCGCGTTCCTCGAGGGGACGCTGCGTGGAGACGAGCGGCGGGCGCTGGAGCGGGACGAGCGACGCGCCATCTCCGCCATTGTCCTCTGGGAGATCGAGAAACTCTTCCGCCGCCGGCGCATCACGTACCACATGGAGCATGAAGCGGTGCGGGGACTCCTGACGGATGTGACCATCCTTCCGATTACTGTCGAGATCGCCCGAACGTCTCAACGCCTCGATTTCGAAGCCGACCCCGCGGACGAGATCATCGCCGCCACGAGCCTTGTCCATCGCGCACCGCTGCTCACCCGCGACAGCCGCATGCTGGCCTCCGCTTTGGTCCCGCTGGCCATCCAGTAGTGCGCTTCGCGGCACGCGTAGCGGGAGCGTTGTGATAGGCTGTCATTCGACCTTAACGTGAGGGTGAGATCACGCTTTCCTGGTTCAAGAGCACCTTCTACGCGCTTGATAATGGCCTGTTCCGCATCCTCTGGCTGGGCACGCTGTTCTCGTTCCTCGGCATGCAGATGCAGGTCGTGGCGCGCGGCTACCTCGCCTATGACCTGACCGGGAAGAACAGCGCACTCGGCGCCGTGATGATCGCCTTCGGGGTGCCTCAACTGGTGCTCGGTCTCTGGGGCGGCGTCCTTGCCGACCGCCTGCCCAAGCGGAACCTGCTCCTCGTTTGCCAGATGGTGATCGCCCTCAACTCCGCCTGGCTCGCAACGATGATCGAACTCGACCGCATCGAGTTCTGGATGCTGGTGGTCGCCGGAGTGGTCCAGGGCGCGGGCTTCGCCTTCGTCGGTCCGGCCCGCCAGGCATTCATCAGCGACCTCGTCGACCGCTCGGCGATCGGCAACGCGGTGGTGCTCCAGCAACTCAGCATGAACAGCACGCGCGTCGTTGGGCCGTCGCTCGCCGGTGCGTTTATCGCGGTCAGCTTCATCGGTATCGCGGGCGTCTACTACCTGACGACCATCGGCTTCTTCCTTGCCACCTTCACGATGCTGCGGCTGCCACCGGGCAATCCGAAGCCGCGCGAACGGCAGGTCTCCCCACTGGCCGACATGGCCGACGGCCTGAAGTACGTCCGCAGCCGCCCGTCGATCTCATTGCTCGTCCTCACCTCGTTCGCCGTCATCATGATCGGCTTCCCCTACCAGTCGTTCCTGCCGTCCGTGGCCAAGGACGTGTACGGTGTCGGTTCGGGCGGGCTCGGCGCGCTCCAGTCGTTCGGCGCCGTCGGCGCGGTGGTCGCGACGCTGATGGTCGCATCGTTCGCGCAGAGCAAGCGGGCGTGGGCGGCCCAGCCGCTGCTGGCCATCGCTTTCGGTGGGGCCGTCGTTGGTCTCGGACTGGCGCCGAACATCTGGCTCGGCCTGCTCGCGATGATCGCCGTCGGCGGCCTCGCGGGCGGCTTCCAGGGCGTGAACAACGCGCTCACGATGTCGAGCACCGAATCCGACTACCAGGGCCGCGTCCAATCCATCTCCATGCTCAGCTGGAGCTTCTTCGGCCTCGCGTCGTATCCCATTGGCATCCTCGCCGACCGGATCGGTATCCAGCAGGCGCTGGTGGCGATGGGCGCGGGCGTGATGCTCCTCGTCCTTGTTCTGCAACTGCTCAGCCGCACCGAAGCCGTGGCCGCCGACCGTCGCGAACGCGCGAACGCCCTCGAAATTGGCCACGGCGAACTCGAAAGCGCCCCGGCCGGCGGGCGGTAGGCGGCCGCTAACCACCGCAACGTTCGCAACGCTGGCGCGGCAATGTGTGGCCCGCGGAAAGCCCTTGCTGACGCGCGGGCCTTTGCGGAATGCGCGGGGGGCTGCTCGCTGGATTGCTCTTTGCTCCCCACCCGGTGCTTAATCGAACCATGCGCATCGGCCTCGTTTCCGACACCCACATCCCCGAAGCGCGCGCCGAACTCTGGCCACAGGTGTTCGATGCGTTCCGCGGCGTTGACGCCATCCTCCATGCCGGCGATATCCACGACCTCGTGGTCATCGACCAGCTCCACCAGATTGCGCCGACATGGGCCGCCCGAGGGAACGGCGAAGAAGGCTCGGGCGGCCGCCCCGTCCAGCCCGACCATCCGCTCCTGCGCGAGGCATGGACGCTCGAAATGGGCGGCCTCAAGGTCGGCCTCGTCCACGACGTGCCGATTCCCGAATACCCGCCGCACCTCACGCTCGAACGCGCGATGCTGCGCTACTTCGGCACGACCGACCTCGATGTCCTCATTTACGGCGATACCCACGTCGAAGCCATCGATACCCTCAACGGCGTCCTCTGCGTGAACCCTGGTTCGCCGACCTACCCGCGCAATCTCGATACCCAGTTGGGCACCATCGGCTTCCTCGACATCACTGACGGCAAGGCTGAAGCGACCATCTGGCAACTCACGGAAAGCGGTATCGAACCGTTCGACTGGAACAAGTGGCGGCGCCCCTGGTAAGCAAATCAGGGTAAAGCAGTGGTGCGCGAACCGGCGGGCTGGGCGACCATGGAAGGGTGCAAGAACAACCCCCTTCTTTTTCTGAGCCCGATGCGCCCGCTGCCCCTGCGGCGCCGCTGAACAAGGCTCAGCCGACCTGGACCTACTTCCTTTCGCCGGCCGCGCTCGTGCTCGGTTCGCTCATCATCTCGGCGACCATCTGGTGGACTCGCAGCGACTCCACGGACAAGCAGGCCGCCGACGAAGTGCCGGTCATCGGCGCGGTGTCGACGGTCGAGGCCACGCCTCCGGCTTCCGGCGCTCCCATGGGCCTGAAAGACACGCTGTACAGCTACGCAAAGCAGGTCGGGCTCGACCAGGCGAAATTCGACCAGTGCGTGAACGACCAGCAGAGCCTGTCGATCATCAACCAGGGCCTGCAGGCCGGCACGGGCCTCGGCGTCACCGGAACGCCCACCTTCTTCATCAATAACAAGAAGCTCGTCGGCGCGCAGCCGATTGCGATCCTCAACGAGATCATCAAGGCCGAGCTGAACGGCAGCCCGTCGTCCATCGACGGCTACTCCGAAGCGGTGCGCAGGCTGGCGGCGACCAACCCGCCGTCGTTTTCGATCGTCGACACAAAGCCGGACATCACCGGCGCCCCGATCGAAGGCAACGCCAACGCGAAGGTCATGGTCGCCGAGTTCAGCGACTTCCAGTGCCCGTTCTGCAAGCAGTGGACCGAAAGTTCGCTCCGCCAGTTGCGCGCCGAACTGGGGAACGACGTCGCGCTCGCGTTCCTCCACTTCCCGATCCTCCAGATCCACCCGAACGCCGGGAACGCCGCCGTCATCTCGGTCTGCGCCCAGCAGCAGGGCAAGTTCTGGGAGATGCACGACCTGTTGTTTGCGAAGCAGGACGAGTGGGCGAAGCTGAAGTAGGCGGCGTTTACCTTTCGCCTTATCTCCCGCACACCGGCTAAGCTCGTACAATGACCGGCGTGGATGGATTCACCGTCAGAGAGGTCGAGGGCATACGCTCGCCAGTGGTCGTGCTCGCCTTCACCGGCTGGAGCGATACTGGCACGGTCACGACCGACGTCGTCGACTACTTCGTCGACATGTACGGGGCCGAGCTGGTCTTCACCGTCGACGCCGAGGACTACTACGTCTTCACCGAGACGCGCCCCCACGTCAGCATCGATCAGGAAGGGGTGCGCCAGCTCGACTGGCCCGAGAACGAGGGCTACGCCATCCGCCTGCCAGACCTCGACCACGACCTGCTCGTTGTGACCGGCGTGGAGCCGAACCTGCGCTGGCGAACGTTCTCGGAGCGTCTTTCCGAGGTTCTTGCCGCGTTCCAGCCGTCGCTCGTGTGCACGCTCGTGGCGCGGCCGGCGCAAACGCCCCACACCCGGCCAATCCCCGTGACCGGGTCCTCCGCAGACCCGAAGCTCGCCGCCAAGTTTGGCCTGGGGCGGTCGCTCTACCAGGGGCCAACTGGCGTGCTCGGCGTCATCCATGATTCGTTGCGCCGCCGCGGACTCGACCTGATCAGCCTCGCCGCGGGTGTTCCCCACTACCTGAACGTGGAAGAGAACCCGGCCGCGACGATCGCGCTTGTGAAGGCCCTCGAACCCATCATCGGGACCGAGACGCCGCTGGGATACCTGCCCGAAGAACTGGAGCGGTTTACCGCGCGCGTGGAGGAGGCTTCCCGCGGCGACGAGCAGATTGGCAGCTACGTTCGAAACCTTGAAGAACACTACGGCGACGGCGGCGAGGCAACGCCACCCGGGAGCGAAAGCGGTGACCTGCCCTCGGCTGATGACATTCTCCGCGACGTGGAAGACTTCCTGCGCGGGGGCAACGGCCAGTAACCCGGAGGTAAGGTCATGGGCATTCAAACACTCGTCTGGAAGTTGGGCTCCCCTTACGACGCCTACATCTCCCACGTTTCCCGCCTCAACACCGCGATCGATCGGCTGACGCTGATGAGCGAACGCGCGCTCGGCTACGAAGCCGGGCTCCAGAGTTCGGTCCGCCTCGTACCCGGCGGCCACGCCCCGGAGGAACGCGTCCAGCGCTTCCGCGAACGCCTCGGCCAGGCCGCGGCGAACATGGGCGACAGCGAGTTCGAGGAGTTCATCGCCCACCTCGGCGGCGGCGCCGAAGCCAGCGTCGAAGCGAACCGCGCGAACGTGGTCTCGCGCATGAGCAGCGCCACCCGCGGCCTCGAAGAGTATTTCGCCATCGCCGGGCGCGAGTTGGCCATCCTCGAATCGCGCGGCTATAACCCCTCCCGCGGCGATGTCGCCCGCCAGTTGCGCGAAAACCACCTGCCGGCCACCAATATCGCCGGTTACCGGAAGGTCCTCCACGACCTCGCGACGAAGGTCGGGGTGAAAGCGGGCGCATGACCCGCCCCGGCGACGATGCGCGGCTCGTCTATTCGACCGATGGCGGGCGCGTACCCCACAACCGGCTCGTCCCGGCGAAACCGGCAGTCCGTCCGGCGCCCGGCATCCCGGACGATGGCGTCGTCCGCATCCAGCGTGACCGCAAAGGCCGCGGCGGCAAGACGGCGACCACCATCACCGGCCTGCCCGGCAGCGAAGCCGACCTCGATGCCCTCCTCAAGACCCTGAAGCAGCATTGCGGCTCTGGCGGCAGCCGTGACGGCCGCACGCTCGTCATCCAGGGCGACCACCGTGACCGCCTGCTCGAGCGGCTCCTCGCCCTCGGCCACAAAGCAAAGCTCGCCGGCGGTTAACGGGGACCCTGGAGTCGCGGGCCTCCGCGCCCGCTTACCCACCACCCTGCTTTGTTGGCCGAATGTGTGCGTCAGTAAGCGGGGACAGAGCCCCGCGACTCCAAATGGCTGCCAATCGCAAGCGGCCGTTGTCGGCCGAATGTGCGCGGACCGTGGAGTCGCGGGCCTCCGCGCCCGCTTACCCACCACCCTGCTTTGTTGGCCGAATGTGCGCGTCAGTA
>JADYYG010000057.1 GCA_020853755.1 Dehalococcoidia bacterium
AGTTCACGCTGGTAATCGGGTCGAGTGGGGCGTCGGGGTTGTTCGCGCCGTAGCTCGCCAGCCAGAGCGGCGCGCCGTCTTCCGCGAACCCTGCGAAGTCGCCCATCTTGTCGCGCCACCAGTAGACCCCCGTGTAGATGCCAGCGGCGAAGCCGGCCGCACGGAGACTGTTGAAGTAGTTCGCGGTGATCGACACGCGGTCGAAGACCGTCGTGCCTTCCGCTTCCGTATCGAGGAGCCCGGCCGGTCCGTCGAACATCGCCTCACAGTCGAGCCAGATACGCCGGATGCCGCCGTGCCGCTGCTGGAGCACGTCGGCGTTCAGAATGTCGTTGTTCTCCCAGGGCAGCCGGTAGTACAGGAAGCAATACACGTCTTCGACGGTGATCCCCGCGTTGCGAAGGGCGAGCAGCATCGTCTCGGCGATGGCGAAATCCCAGCAGCCGAGGATGACGCGCTCCACGCCGGCCGCTTTCAGACACGCCGGGTCGAAGGTCGAATAGTCGTGGTTCGAAAGATCGAGTGTTCTCACGGGCCCTTCCCCATTTCGAGGACCGCGACGAGCGTCACCACGCCGGCAACCCAGCCGAGCGCGAATGCCAAGCCGCGGGTCACTTGAACATCGTCAGCGCGGCGCTCCCGGCGATCGCGAGGAACGCCCACGGCCACGGTTGTTTCACGACGCCGGCCACGGCCTTCGCCATGCCGAGCAGTTTCTCGCGTGCCGCAATCTCACCCTCTGAGAAACTGGCTCGTGCCTTCATTGCAAGGATCTCCTGTTCCGCCTTGTAGAGACGCCCGTTCTGAATGTCGAACCGCGCCCCGATGTTCTTCAGTTCGTTGGTGGTTGCCGCCTGAAAGACGACTCCCTGCGTGGCTGCGCTGGTGGCTTCCGACATGGCCTTGTCGAGGCGGTCGTGGACGCGCCCGAGGTCCTGGCGATGTTCCTTGCGGGATTCCTCCATCGCCGTGAGGATTGCCTGCAGTTCCGGACCATCCATTTATGGCCGCCCTCCCGGATAAGAATGCGAATCGCTCATACGTTCCGCCCTTCAGTGCAGTACGGGCAGGGGCGCGGGAGCCCGAACATCACGATCGACGCGACGCCTGGCGCTACACGGTCGAACTCGACGTGCCCGCAGGAGAGCGTCGCGCGGTACATGACCGGCGAGCTCGACCGGCCGGGCCGCATCTGCACGAGGTCCAATCGACGGAAACGGAGTGCCGCTGCCTTCGCCATCGGGGAGAATCGTGGTGTGTAAAAAGTGGTCGCGGTTTCTAACCACGCGCGAAATTCGTCATGCCGATATGCGCCGCGGGCCCGACGGCGCTGTACCGTTGGGGGATGAAGCGGTTACTGCTGGTGATGGTTACGGTGGGGGCAATGGTTCCCAGCCTGGGATCCGCTCGGACCCTCCCGCCAGGCGAAAGGCCGCACCCGCTCGCGCTGTGCGCTTCCTCAGTTGACGAGTTCGGCCATTACAGCGGCGTCACCTGTTGGGATTTCCAGGTTATCCCGGGCTTAGCCTTCGACTAACGGGACCAACACTCACTCCACGTCGTCCTGGTTGAGCATGTGGAGCGTGACGTTGTGGTTGGCCGCACCGGTATCCGTGGCAATGCGACACGAAAGCCGCGTCGCGGTGGCGACCGGAATAACGGCTGCGAACTCCAGCGTTGGGTCGTTAGCGTAGACCTTGTAGGTGCCGACTACCGATTCTGCCCCAATGGCCCCCGTGGCAAGCTGAACCTGCACATAACCGGGCGTGCCGGAGAGGACGACATCGAGGCCGGTGATGTAGGCAGCCTCGGCGGTGAGCGGGGCAGCCATGACCGTCACCGTGATAGAAGCACTATCGGTTACGGTTCCGCCAGAAAATGTTCCCGGATTCTCTGTGTTTGTGTTAAGACCGGGTCGATAGGCGGAGACCACCGCCACCTGCTGGCCAGCGCTATTGCCGTTGGCCTGCTGGAATCCCGAGTAGTTGCTGGGGGCGGTGGTGTTGAACGAACTGAGGGTGGCTTCTTCGGCGGCGGCAGCGATGGTGAGAAACCTGCCAACATAGGCCGGTGTGCCGGCGGCCGGGTCCGGGTTGCCGGCTGCGGCTGCCGTCGCCACAGTAACCACGCTGGTGAGTGTGGCGTTTACATCCCAGTCGGCCGCCGGGATCTTGTACATGTGCCCCGCGACGCAGTTGGTGAAGCCTGAGACGGAACTCCCTTCAGAGCCGGTTGCCTTCTTTCCGAAGAGATAGATTCGCTCGGTGGTGCCATTGGTGGAGACGGCAAGCTGCGTCCAGCCTGTTGGAGTCGCAATGCCCTGGTTATGCGCTACGCCGAACGCCAAAAGCAGGTCATCGACCGCCGCAGAACCACCGGGGACGTTGAGGGTCGAACTCGTCGCGGATGCGAAACCCGGCGCCGCGGAGTCCACGGGTGCCAGACCGCTCCACGAACCGTACGCACCATTCCCCGAGCGCACCGCGTTGCCGGTCCCCAGTGTGGGAATGAGGTACTGACCAGTGTTCGCTGTTTTCATGTTCCCAACCTCGGCAAGCGACGTGCCATTCCAGATTCCGAGCTTGTAACGCCCACCGGATTGGTAGAACGAAAGCAATGGTGTGCTCCCGGAGTAGAGGGCCCAGATGTCCGGGAAGCCTCCGCCGAGGAGGTTCAGGACCATGTACGAATCCCAGTCAGCGGAAAAATCGTGGAAGCCCCAGCGGAACTGACCGTCGAGCGCTGACTTGAGCGCCTGGACGAAATAGCTCGTATCGAGCCCTGCGTTATACGCGGCGAACAGGTGAGCGCGCAGGTCCGCGAACGACTCATCGTCGAACCACGAGAGTTTCCGTTCGCTTGCGCCAATGACACCGGAATCATCCGGGACGGCGAACTCGATGCCTGATGGCGTCAACCTGCCCACCGGCGGGTTGCCGCCCCACGTCACGGTCGGTACGCGCGCGGCCACCGCGGCCTTCAGCTCGTTGAGCCGCTGGGCCACTTCCTGCCCTTCGCTCGGCATTTCGCGGGTGGTGGTGCTCCAGCCGAGCGACCAGGTGCTCCGCCCGCTGGCTTCGATGGAGCGCTCGCGTCGCAGGAGGTAGAGGTCCGCATCGACTTCGCACCAGACGCGCCGGCCAGCCCGCTCCAGGCGCCAGCCGCGATACCAGACCGGGTACTTGCCGCCGATGGGCGCGATATCGACGCCTTCGACCAGGTGCCGCATGCCCACCGGGCGGATGGCGTAGGTCTTCAGCGGGTCTTTGTTTTCGAGCAGGAAGGTGACGGCCGCGCCGTAGAGCGTGTTCGCTGCGCGCTGACGGTCCGCCAGGGCGGTGCCGAGGATGCGGATGTCGCGCTGGATGAGGTCTTCTTCGAACGGGCCGTGGGCGCTGACCGAGGCCGCATCCTCAATGAACCAGATCTCGCGGCCATCCGGGCCTGTCTCGCTCTGGCGGACGTACGGGGTATCGAGCGTCGCTTCCGCCATGGTGAGGTCGTCGCCGTCGACGCCCTGGAGCTGGCCGATGATGCGGACCTTGTTGACCACCTTCTCGGAATCGCTGACGAGCTGGGCCTCGGCGATGGGGATGACCGTGCTGACGGTGCTGCGGAAGCGTGGCGAGATGGGGCCTTCGATCGCGGTGAAGCGGACGCCGGCGGGGTTGGTGGCCAGCGCACCCATATCGACCGTGCGGGTGGTGGAGTTGAAGCGAAGAAGGAAGCCCTGGATTTCGGCCAGCTTCGTCAGCGCGGAGAACCGGGACGCGCCGTTCAGTTCGAGCGAATAGCTGGCGAGCGCTGCGGTGTCGATGGTGCCCCTGGTCCAGCCGGTGCCAGCGAGGATGAGGTCGACCGCATCGTCCATGGTCTCATCGACGATGGTGAAGCCGTAGCCGGTCTTGAGGCGGACGAGCTCCCGGGCCGAGCTCCATCCCGTGGCCTCGAGCGTGCGTCGCCCATCGGGCGAGGCGGTGACCTTCGTGCCGGTGATTTCGCCGAGAAAGACGTAGCCTTCGCCGCCGACGTAGATGCGGGCGTAGCGGGCGCCAGCGATCCCTGACGCCACGGGATCGAGAAGCGCAGCGCGAGGGTGGTCTGCGGGCATGGCGAAACTGAAGGCGCCGATTTCGGCTTCGGCTTCGCTGTAGCGGGCGTACATCGCCTGCAACGGACCGCCGCCAATCTTCGTCTCGACCCATGCCGAGCCGTTCCAGGCGCGGGCGTAGAGGTCGATGCGCACGCCGGGGGTGGGGTGAAGTCCGCGGATGGCCAGCAGGGTTGGGGCAAGGCCGGTGAACATGATCGACGCGGGCGCGGGGCTCAGGACCTTCGCGCTAACGAGCACCGGAGCGTGGCCTGTGAAGGTCACCGAGGCCGGGGCCGGCGTCAGGTGGACGATGTTCTTCAGTGTTGGCGCGTGACCCGTGAACGCGATGCTTGCGGGGCCGGGAGACAGGACCTTCGCGTTGACGAGTGTCGGAGCATGACCCGTGAACTGGATTGCCGCGGGGGAGCCCGCCGCGACGTGCACCTGGGCGGCGGCGGTGGGAGCGTGGCCGGTGAAGGCAATCGTGTCAGGCGAGGGGCTGAGGATGGTCACGAACGTGATGGCTCGCGAGATCTCGAACCACGGGTTGTCCGTCCCGGTGTCGACCTCCGATTCGTCCAGGTCCGTGCCGGCCGACGCGCCGAAAATCATCGTCCCCGTGACGCTGGAGCCGCCCGCGCTGGAAACCTGCCCGCCGACTTCGAGCACGAGGCGGTCGCCCAGCACCGTCGTGTACCCGGCGTCGAGCGTGTCGCCGTCCGCGAACTGCCGCGACTCCGCGGTCCCGGTATCCCATTCGGTCGTCGTCGGGCCGTAGGCGCCGAGCGATTTCAACGTCGCGCGAAGCGTGGAGCCGTCGAGCGAGTACACCTTCAGGCACATCGGCATCCGGTTGATGTTGTCGTTGATGGCCGATTCGAGGGCGCGGACCACGCCCTTGATGGTGTCCGAAGTGCTGAACGCGATCCCGGCAGGCATCGGGTCACTGATGAACTGGACGGCCAGCGCCGAGCCGTTGGCGGAGAC
>JADYYG010000058.1 GCA_020853755.1 Dehalococcoidia bacterium
CCGGCGGCGAAGAGCGGAACCGCGCATGGCTCGGCGGGCACGTCTCCTTCGCTCCATCGGTCGATGAGACGGTCGCTGCGCTGATGTTCGACCCGCAGACATCGGGAGGGCTGCTGCTCGCCGCGTCAGCGCGGAAGGCGAAAGCGCTTGAGGCGGCGTTTGAGCGTGATGGCCTGGAAATCTGGCCGATTGGACGGGCGGTTCCGGGCGAAGGCATCGCTGTCGGTACATAAGAGTCGGCAATGCAGCCCCGACGGAGCAGGCCCGGCAGCGCCGGCAGCGACAAAAGCTTTTCGTTTTGTTTCCCTTTAGGGGTCTCACTGATAGACTCGCGAACGCTTTCGGCGCGTCAGTACGGGCGGCCGGCGGTTCCGTTTGTCTTCGGGGGGAACAGGGACCGCAAGCATAATCCGGAGGGGAAGACGTAATGCTCCTGGCCCAGATCATGATCCCTGCGGCGAGTGCCGCGGCGGTCCTGTTCGCGATCTGGCTGGCCTTTGATGTCCTCAAGCGGGACAAGGGCACAGCATCGATGCAGGAAGTCGCCGGGACGATCCTGGAGGGCGCCAATGCCTTCCTGAGTCGTCAGTACCGCACCATCGGCATCCTTGCCGTGGTGACATCAGTCGTTGTCGCTGCCATTGTCGGCATCTTCAAGGAGTCCACCGAAGTCGGCTTGCTCACGGGCATTGCCTTCATCGTCGGTGCGCTCGCTTCGGGTGTCTCGGGCTACATCGGCATGTCCATCGCGGTTCGCGCCAATGGCCGCACCGCCGCGGCCGCGCAGAGCAGCCTCGCCGACGCGATTAACACATCGCTCCGCGGCGGCGCCGTTTCTGGCTTCCTGGTGGTTGCGCTGAGCCTCATCGGCGTCTCCAGCATTTTCGCCATCTATTCGAACCTGCTCGGCCACACGGTCCAGGAAACACCCTTCCTGATCGTCGGTTTCGGGTTCGGCGCGAGCTTCGTGGCCCTCTTCGCCCAGCTCGGCGGCGGTATCTACACCAAGGCCGCTGACGTTGGCGCCGACCTCGTCGGCAAGGTCGAAGCCGGTATCCCGGAAGACGACCCGCGTAACGCAGCCGTCGTCGCCGACCTCGTTGGCGACAACGTTGGCGACTGCGCAGGCCGCGGCGCTGACCTGTTCGAATCCATGTCCGCCGAGAACATCGGCGCGATGATCCTCGGTGCGTCCATCTACATCGCCACGGGCCACGTGGAGTGGGTGCTCTTCCCGCTCGTCCTCCGGTCGTTCGGGGTGTTCGCCACCATCATCGGTATGCTCACCGTCCCGTTCTGGGCGAAGCGCATCAGCGACCCAATGGGCGCCCTGAACGGCGGCTACTGGACCATCACGGTGCTCAGCATCGGCGGCCTGGCTATCTGCACGAAGGCCATGCTGGGCGACGTCTGGTACTGGTTCTTCTTCTGCGGCATGGTCGGCATTGGTGTCGGCATTGCCTTCGTCTACATCACCCAGTACTACACTGCGGGCGCCTGGCGTCCGGTGCAGGAAATCGCGAACGCGAGCCGCACCGGTTCGGCCACGAACATGATCATCGGTACCGCCGTCGGTTTCGAAACGACAGCAGTCACCGCCATCACCGTCGGCCTCGGCCTCGTCGCGGCCTTCGCTCTCGGCCAACAGGCTGACCTGACGAACGTCGATGGCGTCTCGACCGGTGTCTTCGGCACCGCCGTCGCCACCATGGGCATGCTCATGTCGGCCGCCTACGTCCTTGCGATGGACACCTTCGGGCCCATCACGGACAACGCCGGCGGTATCACCGAAATGGCTGAGGGCACGAAGCCGGAAGCTCGCGAAATCACCGATGCCCTCGACACCGTGGGCAACACTACCAAGGCGCTCACGAAGGGCTACGCGGTTGGTTCCGCCGCCCTCGCCGCCTTCCTCCTCTTCACGGCCTACCTCGATGAGGTGCGCGTCGAGATGTCGAAGATCGCGGCCGATGACGCGCCGCGGTATGTCACCCTCCAGCAGGACAACAACCTGCTGCCGAAGGGAGACGACATCAAGGCTGCTTCAGCCCAGGCCATGAAGACCTATGCCGATGCCCTCGAAGACCTGCGGGCCGAGGTCAACGACAAGAACAAGTTCAGCCAGGCGGATGTTGATTCGCTGACGGTTGCCGACCGCAAGGAAACGGCCGCCATCCTCGACCGTAAGGTGAATGACGGCGCGCTGACCGCGGAACAGGCAGCCCCATTCCTCGAAGCCGGCAGCCCCATCCCGCTGCCGCGCATCATGCCGGTGAACATCGCCAAGGTCGACGTGTTCGTCGGCGCACTGCTCGGCGTAATGCTCGTCTTCCTCTTTAGCTCGCTTGCGATTCGCGCGGTGGGCAAGGCGGCCGGCGGCATCATCGAAGAGGTTCGCCGCCAGTTCCGCGAGAATCCCGGCATCATGACCCGCGAAGTGCGGCCGGACTACGGCCGCGCCGTCGACATCACCACGAGGTCGGCGCTGCGGGAGATGATCGCTCCCGGCATCCTCGCCATCGGCCTGCCGATCGCGGTCGGCCTCATCTTCCGCTACGCCTTCGGCGGCGACGGCAACGAGGGCTGGTCCTCGGTGGCCGGCCTCCTGATGGTCGGCACGATCGGCGGCGTCCTCGTCGCGACCTACCTGAACAACGCAGGTGGCGCCTGGGACAACGCGAAGAAGTTCATCGAGTCCGGCGGACTGAAGAACGCCGACGGCACAGTGGTGGGCAAGGGCACTGAGACCCACGCCGCCGCCGTCGTTGGTGACACGGTTGGTGACCCCTTCAAGGACACCGCCGGCCCGGCTCTGCACGTCCTCGTGAAGCTGCTCAGCACGATCACACTGGTGCTCGCGCCGCTGTTCATCAGCTAAGCAGCGCGGCGTTCATCGAAACCTGAAGAGGCCGGGAGCAATCCCGGCCTCTTTATTCGTCCGTGGGTGCTGCTGTCCCATCGTGCTCGAGTGTGACGCGGTTCACGGACGCCATTGCGAAGTGCCATCTCCACCCGCTACGCTCATCGCCATGCTTTGTGGCCTTACGTCCATGCACAGTGATTCGGGTTACGCCGGCGCCGGTGTCATCCTTACTGCGCTGTCGGATGGGGCCTCACCGGCGTAGCAAAGCGCTTCTCCCGCCGAATATCCGAACTGAGGCCCACCCCAACCGGTGGGCCTCGATGCATTCCCTGGAGGAAACACCATGGCGCCAAGACCATTCGAAGGCGAGCGTAGCCGCCTTCGCGCCCGTGAAGAGAGCGACGTCGACGTCTTCTACCGCTGGATCAATGACTGGCAGACCGTGAAGTTCCTCGGTCAGCGCTACCCGCGCAGCATGACCTTCGAGCGCCAGTGGATGCTTGGCACGGAGTCCCGCTACGGAGAGGCGCAGTTCATGATCGAAACCCTCGATGAACGGCGCGCCATCGGCTGGCTCGGCCTGCACGCGGCAACCGGCGAGGACCGCAGCGCGACACTTGGCATCGCCATCGGGGAGTCTGACTTCCTCGATGGCGGCTACGGCTCCGATGCGATGCGCACGGCCTGCCGGGTCGCCTTCGATGTGATGAACCTCCATCGGGTTGACCTCACTGTGTTCGACTGGAACGAGCGCGCCATCCGCGTTTACGAGAAGGTCGGCTTCCAGCGCGAAGGGGTGCTGCGCGACGCCATCTACAAGGCAGGACGGTGGAACAACCTCGTCCATATGAGCATCCTCGAGGGGGAGTTGCGATGACGACCGAAGCGCGCAGGGAGGCCCGTGGGCCTATGCCCGAATCGCCATTCGAAGGCCGCCTGGTGAGGCTGCGGGCGAGAGAGCCCGAAGACGAGCCGAAGCTGCACGAGTGGTTCAACGACCCCGAGGTGACGGAGTTCCTGAGCATGAACTACCCGATTTCGCACCACGCGGAGCGGTCGTTCCTCGAGCGTGCTGTGGACGTCGGCTACCAGAACGCGAACTTTGCCCTGGTGACGCGCGCCGAGGGCCGCATGATTGGCGGCTGCGGGTTCGAAAAGGTGAGCGCCGAAGACCGGCACGCCGAACTCGGCATAGCCATCGGAGACCGCGCCTACTGGGACGGCGGCTACGGTACGGATGCCATGCGGACGCTCTGCCGGTTCGGCTTCGAGATCATGAACCTCCACCGCATCCAACTCGACGTCTACGACGGCAATGAACGCGCCCGGCACGTCTACGAGAAGGTGGGTTTCCGGGTTGAGGCGCGGAAGCGGCAGGCAAGGTACAAGTTCGGGCGGTACCTCGATGTGTACGTCATGGGGTTGCTGGAGGGCGAACTGCGGCTGGATGACTGAGGGGCCGGGCTTCTGTGGCCTTAGCTAGCGAATTGTGGTGAGGCGACTTCCCACCGTAGAGTGACAGCAACTTCATCCGCGGGGGAGCGGAACGGAATGGAACCGAAGCGCCGACCTTTCCATGCCCATGTTTTGCTGCTGGTGATTGTTGTTTCGGCGGCCCTGGCTGGAGGGCTGTGGACGTCATCGGGGCTGGCTGGGGTGCGAACGACCCGGTGGTTTGGGTCAACGACTCAGCCTATGGGAGTGCTGGGAAAGGGTTCTACCACGATTTCGTGAGTGGCCTGGTTTGGACAGCTGAACGGGGCTGGCATCCCTTTGCCCCGCAGCCCCCGAGGCCGAATCCTGCACCCCTGTGGGTCAACTATTTGAGCTACGGTAGTGCAGGCGGAGGCTTCTACATTGATGAAGTGAGTGGACTGGTCTGGACTGCCGAGCGGGGTTGGCACGCCTTCGACCCGAGGCCTGCCACATCTACGCCTCTCCCTCTGGTTATCACCAGTACAGCAATTTGTAGGAGTTCAACGACATGCCTCGCGGGTCCTGAAAGCCTCGTCGTGGGCCAGCCGATGCGAGCACGATTTGGGCTGTCCAGAGTGCCCGACGCGCCAGTTACCGCGACTGCCTACTTTAACGGTGCCGTCCGGGAGCAGGTCAGTTGGCCGTTTCCCAGCTCGGCTATGGGGCTCAACTTTGCGGATACGCTGGGAGTTGCTCCCGCTCCCGGTACGCTCGAACTCCGGGTGTTTGTGGGCGGGAAACTTGTCGGCACGTTCAGCGCTGCGGTGTCCGGGGCAGTCGCCCCGCCACCTCCTCCCTACGTTCCTTCTGGCGGATGCGTCGCACGCAGGACAAACAGCCATTGGGAACTCTGTGTCACGGACTCATTCTTTGAGACGTTCGAGGTCAGAGTCACCGTCCTGAGCGAGGCTGCGACCGAGAGCACGTTTAAGGTGAGGGTCTCGTGCCCTGGGTGGGAATCGGGAGATTCCTTCACCAAGTACCCGTTCTACGTTGGGCAGACGTTCACGTTTGACTTTCCATCGGACTTCTCGGTCTACTCAGACTGCGGACCCGGGGAGTACGAGGTCGAGTTGAGAGTGGACTACCTGACTGAGCTACGAGTGTACGTGGATGTCCGCTGAGTAGGGGTGATCGTGTCGATTGAGCTCATCGGTTGGCTGGCCGTCATCCTGACCCAGGTGTTCTGGGTCCCGAACATCGCCCGCATCGTCCGAACACGCGATGTCGACGGCTATTCGCTGCCGGCGTGGCTGATCATGTTCGCCGGGCTTTCCTGCTGGCTGGCCTATTTCACTGCCAAGGGTGACCTCGTCGGCATGGTGGCGAACATCTCGGGAGTGACTGGAGCGGGCATCACCACCGCCTGCATCTGGCTCTGGAGGCGGCGGAAGCCGAAGCTGACGGTGACCGAGGCCTCGGCGCCGCCATTCGCGGAAAACCTCACGCCGGAACAGGGATAACCCTCACGACGAACAAGATTCTGTCAACTCGCCGGTAAATTTGTGAGGAATTTCGCAATCGGGGGTTGACACCCTCATACGAAGATTGGTAGCTTCCCGCAAGTGAACGGTTTTCCCGCCGTTTACACAGCGCTCGGTTAACAGTGCATTACCTGCCTAGTGCGCCGAAGAGGCGCAACGGGGGACCCAGTTACCTGGGGCGAATGCGATTGCTCCGCTGTGCAATCGCTAGGGCGCCTTCCGCCCGAGCCCGTCAGCTAACCCCGGAGGCAGTCTCGGAAGGCCTGGCGAGCAGGTGGCTCGCATCGAGGTCTTTTTTTCTGTCCTCGAATCTATGTTCGTCTCCGTTTGAGAGGGAGGAAGTTCCTTATGCCAGCTTTGCAAGAAGCACCGCCCAAGTCTTGCCCCAAGTGCCGCGGCTCGATGATCGTCGAGCGCGACTGGCACGGCACGTACGGCAGCTGCATCATGTGCGGCTACGTCCACGAAGTGCTGACCAGCCCGCCAGTTGACCTGGCCGCCGAAGAGGCCGCGCTCCCGCAGCGCCAGCGGCGCCGCCAGCCCTCGCACGGTACGCTCCGGCTCTGATCCTGTCCCGGTTCGAGCACTGCGAAGCCCCCGCCCTCCTGGTGGGGGCTTCGGTTTTCACGAATTTGACCGCTACCCTATGAGTCTCCCCGGAGGGGTCCCCCACATGCCATACATCCGAGTCTCCGTCGCCAAACCACGCAAAGGCGAAGAAGCCCGCCTCGAGGACCTCATGCGCAAGCTCAGCGCCCTTTCGGCCGAGCAGAGCGGCTGCGTGGAGAGCTGGGTGCTAAAGCCGCACGACAACTCGGGCGAAGTCGCCCGCATCGCCGTCTATGAGAGCGAACACGCGGCTGAAGCCGCCGCGAACCAGACCTCGTTCATGGCGCTCCGCTCCGAGATCCACCTTGCCGCAGAGCCGGGCCACACCGAGCGCGCCTTCTTCAGCATTTAGTCTTTTCGGATTTCGTTCCCGGCAGTTCGTTGAGTCCCGAACCTGCTGCAGGGCCGCCTCGCTGCGCCCGGCTGGCGTCCCCGCTGTCAGTGTGCGCGAACCGCCCGAGGCCGTCCGGGGTTGTGCCCTGAGGTCCGCGGGATACGCCGTACCCGGACAAGGGTTTTTCCTGATACGCCCTCGAAATCTACTGACTAGACTTCTGGTTGTCCTAAGGGTTTCTTCACGGAGCTTTCGGGACGGGGGAGGACGGCGTGGGGGCCAAAGATGACCCCGCGCCGTTACAAAGTGAAGACGCATGGGAGCAAGCTCAGTGAATACGACGACGCGAACTGTTGGACGCCCGGTTGGTCTCCGGGCAACCGGCGCAACTGCCAACACCCAGAACGGCCGCACCCAGGGCGCCATCCGCATCCTCCTGGTCGATGACCATGCCGTCATCCGCCAGGCCCTCCGGATGCTGCTCGAAAACCAGGCCGAACTGGAAGTTGTTGGCGACGTGGAGAACGGTCGCGAAGCCGTCCAGGCGGTCGAAAAGCTGCAGCCTGACGTGGTCCTCATGGACGTGGTGATGCCGGGCCTCAACGGTCTCGAAGCCACCCGCCAGATCCGGCGCTCCTGCCCGGCCACGCGCGTGGTCATGCTCAGCGGGTTCGTCGATGAGGACCAGCTCCTCGATTCGATCCGCTCGGGCGCCAGCGGCTACATCATCAAGAAGTCCGACGTTTCCGAGCTCGTGCTCGCGATCCAGACGGTCCATCGAGGCAAAAGCTACTTCTCGAGCGCCCTGAGCGAAGGATTCGACCTCGCCGAAGTGCTCTACCAGGCGAAGCGCAGCGACCAGCGGAACGGCGTTGAGGCGCTCACCAGCCGCGAACGCGAAGTGCTCCAGCTCATCGCCGAGGGCTACACGAACCAGGGCATCGCCAACGAGCTGTACATCAGCGTGAAGACGGTAGAAGCGCACAAGGCCCACATCATGGCCAAGCTCCATGCCCGCAACCGCACCGACCTCATTCGCTATGCCATCCGCAAGGGCATCGTCCGCCTCGAAAGCGCCGACGAAGCCCAGGCCATGCTCGCGGGCGAGGACGCGCTCGCAGGCTGACAGCCCCCATCGTCGAAGCAGCAGGAGAGGCAGGGTTCGCCCTGCCTCTTTGTTGTTGTGCCGAGTCTCTCGCTAGTCTTCGCTGACGAGCGCACTGGCCCAGGGCGACAGGTCGTCGGCGCCGAGCCACTCCCGCACCACTTCGGCGTTGTGCTCGCCTTTCCGCGGCGCCGGCCGGCGGATGCCAGCTTCTGCGGCGGAGAAATGATACGGCGACTGGACGACTGGCCGGGTCCCGCCCGCGCGGTCGTCCACTTCGAAGACCATACCGCGGTGCTGCACGGTGGGTTGGGTGCGAATGTCCTCGGCGGTGCGCACATCGCCCCAGGCGATGTTGCGCCGGTCGAGGATTTTGACGAGGGCGTCCCGCCCCGGCAGTGACCGGATGTAGTCGCGGATCGCGGCCTTTCGCAGCCGGCCCTTGTCCGCGATTGAGGACCCCGGCGGCGCCGGGTCGGGCAGTTTCGCTTCGTCGGAGAGGTGATTCCAGATGTGGCGGAAGTCGGCCGAAATCACGACAGGTGTGTCGCGCGTCTCCCAAACCTCGGTCGGCAGGACGCGGGTGCTCTCCGAGTCTTCGAGCGCGAAGTGGAGGTTGTCATCGGTGGCGATCGTCGCATCGATCATTGCCATGTCGATGTACTGGCCCACGCCGGTTCGTTGCCGCATCCACAGGGCAGAGAGGATGGCGACGAGCCCGTGGAGCGCCGCGTTGGTGTCCGACACACTCACCGGCAGGTCGTAGGGCGGGTTGCTGCTGAGGCGGGCCTGGCGCGCGATCAGTCCGGCCTCGGCATGGATCACGGGCGCGAAGGCGGCGCGCTGAGCCTCGGGGCCATCCTGTCCAAACCCCGAGATCGAGAGCATCACCAGCCGCGGGTTCCCCTTGCTCAGGTCGCCATAGGAAACGCCGAGACGACTGGTGACCCCGGGCCGGAAGTTCTCGATAACCACATCGGCCTTCGCGGCGAGCGCCTGGACCAGCGCCCGGCCTTCGGGCAGGCGGAGGTCGATGCACACGTTCCGCTTGCCCACGTTTTGCTGGTGGTAGTAGCCGGGGATGCCGCCGATGACGGCGCCCCAGAGGCGAGTCAGGTCACCGTCTGGCGGTTCGACTTTCACCACATCGGCGCCGAGGTCGGCGAGCATGCGGCCAGCGAACGGGCCGGCAAGAACACGCGAAAGGTCGAGCACGCGCAAATCTTCGAGTGGGTAGGCCATCAGACGATCCTACAGCCACGGCCGGAACCGGGTGGGACGCTTCGGCTGGCAGACAGCACGAGGCCCCGGGATCTCGACCACCCGGGGCCCTATTCGTGGACCGGGTTGGAGGGCTACCTCACACGGCGGCTCTGAGCGTTGCCGCCTCGCTGCGCACCACCATGGCGAAGGCGCAGTCGCGGCAGATCACGGTTGCATAGGCGTGTGGACGGGCCCCGGTCGTCTCCAGGTCGGCGACGACGAGGCGTGAGTGCGCGCGCGTGACGCGGCCGCACAGCGGACAAGGCGAATGACTGACTTCCATGCTTCGAGACATCTCCCTACCTCAAAGCGCCACCCACAGTCAGCGTGACAGGCCGGGAGGCCCTGCGTAATCGGGAGTCTGCCCTACGGGAATCCCCGAGCAGCGTGTGAATGCGGCCATCGTGACGACTGCCCCGCTACACTATCGGCATGAGGACTGTCCGCGTTGGCCTTGGGCAAATCAACACCACCGTCGGTGACATCACTGGGAACGCCGAGCGCATCCGCGAGGTGCTCACCGAGGCGCGGGAGGCCGGGTGCCACCTCGTCGCCCTGCCTGAGCTTGCCATAACGGGATATCCCCCGGAAGACCTGCTCCTTCGCCGCTCTTTCTGCGAGGCATCCCGCGAAGCCGTCGAGTCACTCGCCCACCATACTGCCGGCATCATCGCGGTCGTGGGGTTCGTCGATTGGGCGCAGGGGAACGCCTATGACGCGGCGGCGGTCTTCGCGAATGGCGTTCTCGTCGACACCTACCAGAAGCACCGGCTGCCCAATTACGGCGTGTTCGATGAAGAACGGTACTTCGCCTCCGGGCGCCGCATCCCGGTGTACCGGACCGCGGACTTTTCCTTCTCCGTGGGTATCTGCGAGGACATCTGGTACCCGGGCGCCCCGCTCGATGAGATGGCCCTCGGCGGCGCCGAATTGTGCGTGAACATCAACGCCTCGCCGTACAGCCGCGGCAAGGCCAGCCACCGCGAACGGATGCTCGCGACCCGTGCCGCCGACAACCTGATCGCTATTGCCTATGTGAACGCGATGGCCGGCCAGGACGAGCTCGTTTTCGACGGGGCGTCGCTGGCCTTCGACGCCGAAGGGCAGCTTATCTCCCGCGGTCCACAGTTCGAAGAGACGCTGCTCGTGGTCGAGTTCGACCTCGACGCCGTTGCCCAGCGGCGCCTGCACGACCCACGCCGCCGGGTGGAACTGCGTGACCGGGAAGCTGCACTCAACTTCGAGCGCGTGGACATCGACGGCGAAGGCATTCCGGCGCCCTTCGAGCGCCAGCCAGCTGCGAACCCGGTGGCCCCGGTGCTCGACGAGCATGCCGAGATCTGGGCAGCGCTGGTCCTCGGCACGCGGGACTACCTGGCCAAGACCGGCTTCTCCGACGTACTCATCGGTCTCTCGGGGGGTATCGACTCAAGCATCGTGGCGGCTATCGCGGTCGATGCGCTGGGGCCTGAGCACGTCGTCGGCGTTTCGATGCCGAGCCGGTATTCGACCGAGCACTCGAAGGCCGATGCGTTCGAACTCGCGAAGAACCTGGGGATCCGCTGTCTCTCCATCCCGATTGAGCCAGCCCATGCGGCGATGCTCGGGATGATGGCCGATGCCTTCGAAGGAAGTGACCCGGGCACCGCCGAAGAGAACCTGCAGTCGCGGCAGCGCGGCAACGTGATGATGACGCTCTCGAACAAGTTCCTGCGCTCCATCGTCCTGACCACCGGGAACAAAAGCGAGATGGCCTGCGGCTACGCCACCCTCTACGGCGACATGGCCGGCGGCTTCGCGGTCATCAAGGATGTTCCGAAGACGCTTGTGTTCGACCTCTGCCGCTGGCGGAACACCCAGGGCGACCGGCCGGTCATCCCGCCGCAGGTCATTACCAAGCCCCCGAGCGCCGAACTGAAGCCGAACCAGTTCGACCAGGACACGCTGCCGCCGTACGAGATTCTCGACCCGATCATCCAGGCGTACGTCGAAGACGACCTGACCGTCGCAGAGATCACGGCAATGGGCTTCGATGAGGCGACGGTGCGGCGGACCGTGAAGATGATCGACCGGAATGAATACAAGCGGCGGCAGACCCCGCCCGGCGTGAAGATCACACCCCGGGCATTCGGCCGTGACCGGCGCCTGCCGCTGGCCGCCCGCCTGAGCGAGTAGAAGGAGAACCCACCGTGACCAACCGAGACCAGTACCTCGTCACCACCGAGTGGCTTGCTGCGAACCTGGCGGAGCCGAAGCTGCGCGTGTTCGACTGCACTGTCTACCTGCGCCCCCGCGACGACGGCAAGCCGGGATATGCCGTTGTCAGCGGCCGCGAGGACTGGGCTGCCAGCCATATCCCGGGGTCCGGCTTCGCCGACCTGCCCGGCGACCTCAGCGACCCGGCGAGTCCACTGCGCTTCATGATGCCGCCCGCGGAGCAGTTCGCTGCCGCGATGGGAAAGTACGGCATGGGTGATGACGCTGATGTCGTCCTCTATGACCGTGCGGGGAACATGTGGGCCGCGCGCATCTGGTGGATGCTCCGGGCGTTCGGTTTCGACAAAGCCCGGCTGCTTGACGGCGGCTGGGCGAAGTGGACTGCCGAGAGTCGGCCGGTCTCAGCGGAGCCTGTGGCCTACCCATCCGCTTCGTTCACGGCGCGCCCTCGGCCGGACCTCATCGCGTCCAAGGAAGACGTGCTCGAGGCGATCGCGTCCGGGCAGACCTGCATCGTGAATGCGCTCAACGGGGCCCAGCATCGCGGCGAAGTCGCGCCGTACGGGCGCCCCGGCCACATCAAAGGCAGTGTGAACGTCCCGGCGATGGGAGCGGCCGGAGTCGTCGACCCGGATACGCAGTGCTATCTGCCGGTCGCGGACATTCGCGCCCGCTTCGAGGCCGCTGGGGCGCGCCCGGGCCAGCGCCTGATCACCTATTGTGGCGGCGGAATCGCGGCGAGCAGCGCGGCCTTCGCTGCAACCATGGCTGGTTTCGACCAGGTTGCGCTCTACGATGCGTCGCTTTCGGAATGGGCGGCCGACCCGACCCTGCCGATGGAGACGGGGAGCTAAAGCCGGCGGCCGTTGAGGCTCAGCGATAAGGCGCGTACATTCCCGAATACCATTCGAGGAGTTTCGCGATGCCCACCTCTAACACCTGCGTGAAGACCGGCCCTCACAGTGTGGCCATGAGCCAGATCCCCTATCCGGACACGCCGGGGCCAGGGCAGGCGCTCATTCGCACCACGCTGAGCACGATTTGCGGCAGTGACATGCACATCGTCGACGAGATGCCGATCCCGGGCGGCGTCCCGATGGGGCACGAGGCGATCGGCATCGTCGAGGCCGTTGGGGCGGGTGTGACCGGCTTCAAGGCCGGCGACCGCGTCGCGACGAGCTGCCTCCTCTGCTGTGGCATCTGCGCGCGTTGCCAGGAAGGCGACCAGAGCGTCTGCGAAACGTTCAACGCCCCCGGCAACCTCCTTTTCGGCGCGCAGGGCGAGTTCTTCCTCGTGAACGGCGCGCAGACGAGCATGGCGAAAGTTCCCGACTCCCTCGCCGACGAGCAGGTCCTGTTCGTCACCGACATCATGTCGACCGGGTTCGCCGCCATCGAACGAGCAGCAATCCGCCCCGGCGACACGGTGGCCATCTTCGCCCAGGGGCCGGTTGGCCTCTGTGCTACGGCTGGGGCTCGCACGTACGGCGCGGGAACCATCATCGCCGTCGAATCCATCCCCGAGCGGGTGGCGATGGCGAAGCGCTTCGGCGCGGACGTGGTCCTCGAACCCGGTGAGGCGGTGAGCAAGATCATGGCGATGACCGGCGGCAAGGGCGTCGACATCGCGGTCGAGGCGCTCGGCCACCAGGTGACCTTCGAGAACGCCTGCCAGGTCACCCGCATCGGCGGCACAGTGAGCTCGGTCGGCGTGTACGGGGCCTTCCCCGAACTGAAGATGCCGACGAGCGGGTCGTTCATCCATCGGAAGCTCGTCACCACGCTCTGCCCGGTCGGCACGAAGCGTATGGACCGCCTGATGGCCCTGGTCTCGGGCGGGAAAGTGGACCTCACGCCGCTCATCACGCACTCGATGAAGATCAGCGACACCCCGGCGGGCTACGACCTCTTCCGGAAGAAGGAAGGCGGGGTGCTGAAGATCGCGCTGCGGCCCTGAGGCCCGGTTGACTGCTCGGCTAAACCCTCAAGCCCTCCGCAAGCGCTCGGAAGGCGGGTTCGGCTGATTCGAACGCGGGGAACCGGAGTGTCATCGTTCGCGCGATGCCGTCAGGCGGGAGCCCGTTGAGCCGCCATCCGACGAGCAGGTGCGAGACCCAGAGGAGCAGACTGGAGCGAACCAGCGAGGGCAACACGGCCCATTCGAGGTCTGAGAGCGGCCGCACCGCCTGGTAGCCTTCGATGAGCGCGGCGGCGAGGCGAAGGTCGAGTGGCAAATGGGGCACGAGGAGTGGCGCGAGGTCGCATACGAGCGCATCCCGGCGGCAGAGGTCGAAATCGAGCAGGCCGGTGAGGTTGCCATCCTCCCAGAGCAGGTTGTCGCGCTGGAAGTCGCCGTGGACGGGCCGGTCCGGCAGGTCCGGGTAATGCAAGCGTGAGAGGTCGCGCAGGTTTCGGTAACGCTGGCGGCGAATAACCGAAGCGAGATCCGGGTACTCCTGCGCGAAGCGGCTCAGGAGTTCGTTGAACGTCCCTGCCTCGGCAGGGGCGACCCACGCATCGAGTTCCCAGGACTTGCCGGCGCCGGGACGCTGTCCTTCGGGTTCGAAGCTTGCGAGGTCCTGGTGGAGCCGCGCGAGCAGCCTGCCGAGGATGTGGTAGTGGCCGGGGTGTTCAGGCGAACCTGGTTGTCCCTCGCGGAACGGCATCGCCGCCCAGCGTGCACCGTCCGCTTCGACGAGTGTCGCACCCGCCGCGGAGCGTAGCGGGGATGCGACAGGCCAGTTCCTTGTCGCTGCGTGCTCCACGAGGGACTGTTCCCATGCGACCGCGGCTGACGTGCGGGCGGCGTGATAGCAGCGCAGGACGGTGGTGGCGCCTCCCGCCGCTGCCAGCCAGTGCCGGTTGTACAACCCGCTGCGAACCGGCTCAAGGTGTGCGTCCTCGAGCCCAAACGCGGAGAGCACTTCACCGGGAACCGTACCAAGGACCTCATGCGCCATCGTTGGTCGAGCTTCCCCCTCTACCGGCCAACGCGGAAGCGGAGGGAAAGGAACGCAAAGAGGGCGTCCCCGGGGGGACGCCCTCTTGTTGGCGGACTGGTTGGTCCTTACTTCTGCAGGACGTTGAGCGTGCAGGCCGAGCAGAGGCCGATGACGTGCGCCATGCCGATCTTCGAACCTTCAACCTGGCGCTGGCCAGCCTGGCCGCGCAGGTGGAAGACGATTTCGGCGATGTTGGCGACGCCGGTGGCCCCGAGCGGGTGGCCCTTCGAAAGCAGGCCGCCGGACGCGTTCACGACAGCCTTCGTCTTCGGCTTGTAGGTCTTGTCGACGAAGGGCGCGATGTCCTCTTCGTACTTGGTCGGGATCTTGTTGCCGAGCCACGGCGCCCCGCTGGCAATGTGCTTCCCAGCCATGCCGTCTTCGCAGAGGCCGAGGTTCTCGTAATGGAGCAGTTCGGCGGTTGCAAAGCAGTCGTGCAGTTCGACCTGGTCGAGGTCCTCGGGCCCGATGCCGGCCGTTTCGTAGGCGATCTTCGCGGCGTTCCGGGTGAGGGTGTTGATGTCGGGCAGCGTCTGGTCGCGGTCCGTGTACGGGTCGCTGGTGAGGACGCTGGCGGCAACCTTGATCGGCTGTGTGGTGAACTGGCGGGCCTTGTCCATCGAGCAGAGGATGGCGGCGGCGGCGCCGTCACCGGTGGGGCAGCACATCAGGAGCGTGTTCGGGTAGGCGATGACGCGGGCGTTCATCACTTCGTCGAGCGGCGATTCCTTCTGGTACTGGGCCAGCGGGTTGCCGGTGCTGTGCCAGTGGTTCTTCACGCTGGCCATGGCGAAGTGTTCCTGCTGGGTGCCATAGGCGCGCGCGTGCTCCATGCCGGCCATGCCGAAGACGGCGGGCATCATGTAGGAGCCGACGCGGCCTTCGAGGCTGGTGGCAGGATCGCCGCGGGAGCCGAGGAGGCCCTGCTTGCCCATCTGCTCGGAGCCGACGGCCATCACGACGTCGTAGGCGCCGCTGGCGATGGCGAAGTACGCCTCGCGGAAGGCTGTGGAGCCGGTGGCGCAGGCATTGGCCACGTTGACGACCGGGATGCCGGTCTGGCCCATCTGCTGGAGGATGCGCTGGCCCGAACCCGAGGTCTGGTACAGGTTGCCGCTGTACAGCGCCTCGATGTTCTTCATGGTCATGCCGGCATCCTTGAGGGCTTCGAGGCCGGACTGGGCGGCGAGCTGGGAGAAATCCCGGTCCGCATAGCGCCCGAACTTCACCATCGAAACGCCGACGATTGCTACTTCTCTCATGTGTTTCTCCTTGCGCGAACCGGGATCAGGCCGGGGTGAACCGGTAGGCGACGTAGCTGTTGCCTTCTTTGTCTTCGGACACCTTCTCGGTGAACATCTTGACCTTCATGCCGAACTTCACGTTCTCCGGCTTGGGTTCGATGCCGACGATGTTGGTGTTGACGCTTCCGCCGCCATCGAGGTCGATGATCGCGGCGATGTAGGGCGCCTGAACGTATGGCGTGGCCTGGTGAATGATGGTGAAGACGTGCACCTCACCGGTCGAGGCGAGGCGAACGGTTTCGAAAGGACCGGCGCTGCTGCACTTGCCGCAGAAGAGCCGGGGACCGACGTACTTCGTGTTGCAGTTCTTGCAGATGGACCCGTTGAGGTAGTCCTGGTCTCGCGTCTCTCCAAGGGTGAGATGTGGGACGAGTGGGCGCACTTCGGGCGCCGCGGCTGTGGCTTCGGCCAAGCGGAAACCCCCTTTCAGATGGGCAGCCCCTCTGGCCGGGCGCATTCGAAGTATCCCGGGCCGGGGCGATGCATGGGTATGGTAGGCCAACCCACAAGGCTGTCAACGGCCGGACGGGCAAAGTATGGCGAACCTTCGCCGCAGCTTCGTTGCCGCCGGGAAGGCGTCACCGGAAGCCAACCTCGAACCTGTCAGACGCCGGCCGAAGCTCCGTCCCGTCCAGGAGTTGGACAACAGGGCCAATCGGGATGCGGATGTCGAACGCCCCCGGCTGCGCGGAGCCGATGACGGCGTAGCGGTCCTGCTGGATCTGCTGGCCAACGGTGTCGGTCTCCGCAGGCTGCCAGACGATGATCACCTCTTGAGGATCGTCCCCACAGAGCGTCCCACTCACCGTCACCACGACGGTGTCGCTGCTCAGGCCCGCCTCCGTGCTGTACGTCCTGGACTCGCTGCAAACGGCGGGCGGCGTACTCCCGTCATCGCCGCACGCCGCCACGGCCATTGCAACCGCAGCGGCGCCGGACAGGATTGCTTCGAGGCATCTATTAATCTGGATCTGCCTCATATGGCTGAATCATATCTTGGCCGAACCGAAGACCATTCTCGATTCGCTGAGCGACTGCGGCGAACCGAGCGCGAGTCACTCCTAGTGTACTGTAACCATATTGTCTAGTACGATAGTAGTATGGCACATGGGATACGGTTCGAGTTAGCGGGTGATGACCGGGCGCGGCTTGAGCGGCTGCGA
>JADYYG010000059.1 GCA_020853755.1 Dehalococcoidia bacterium
AGCGCCTGGGTCCGCGCAACTGGATCTTCCACGACATGCTTAGCGTCGACAGGATCGAGCAACTCCTGGCCGAGACCTCTGATGCCAAATCCGCCGAGGAGCGCTTGATCGAGATGTACCGCGACCCCGAGACCATGAAGTGGTGGACGATGCGGCTCCGCTCGTATCAAGGGCTGCGGGAGCGGCTTCACCAGATTGAACGGGCTCATGAGCATTATGCCGCTGAGCAGTACGACAGCTGCGTGCTGCATCTGATCGCAGTCATGGACGGCTTCGTCAACGACTTCGAGCCCGGCGAGCGTCAGGGGCTGCACTCGCGTGAGCCTGAGGAGATGGCTGCCTGGGACAGCGTCGTCGGTCATCACATGGGCCTTTCCCACGCGATGACTACGTTCACCAAAACCATCAAGAAGCGTGTCGACGACGAGGTCTTCGAGTTGTACCGACACGGGATCGTGCACGGTTCTGTCGTGCGGTTCGATAACGTGGTCGTTGCGACGAAGGCATGGAACATGCTGTTCGCCGTTGCCGATTGGGCGACCGCGACAACGAAGGCAGCCGAACCCGCGAAGCCCGAACCCTCGTGGAGAGACACCTGGTCTGCGCTCGCCCGGCATGCCACGTACAAGAAGTACCAGCGCGGGTTCACTCCCACGACTGTGGAAGCGTCCGATTCAGGCTTCGCAGCGGACGAAGTCGTAGGACGTACCTCGGAGTTCCTCGGCGCATGGGCAAACGGCCGATGGGGGATCGTCGCGAGGTTCATGCCGCCCCTGGTGCGCAACTCCAGTTCCAACGGATCGGAGGCACGTCAGGCAAAGGAAGCATTCGAGCGGTACAGCATAGCGGACTGGAACATCAATTCACTGACCTACGACCAGGCCAGCACGGCGGAGATAAGGGCTAGGGTCACGGCCAATGGCGAGTCGACGGAGATGCGTTTCCGGTGGGTGTTCTGGACCCACGATGGCAGGGTTGGCATACCACGGCAAGATGAAGGTAGCTGGAGTCTCGCCGTTTCGGCCCCGCACACCTACTTCCCGCCGTTTGTGTGATGGAGGTGCTGGTCCCGTCCCAGGCCGTGGCTACCCATCGCCCCGCCCCTACCCCGCACACCCGCTATACTCCCGCCTCTATACCTTATGAAGGGGGCGATCATGCCCAATTACCTCCTGGTCTATCACGGCGCCGGCGGCGCTGAGGGAACGCGCGAAGAGAAGATGGCGCGCATGGAAAACTGGCTCAACTGGTTCGGCACTCTGAGCGGCTGCATCGAAGATGCCGGCCACCCGGCGAGCCGCGCCTGGACCGTGAGCAAGGACGGCACCACCGATGACGCCGGCGGCAACCCCGCGACTGGCTACACCATCCTGAAGTGCGACAGCATGCAGGCCGCGCTTGACCTCGCGGTCAAGAGCCCGCACCTCGCGGAGGGCGGCACCATCGAACTCATCGAGCTGCTCGGCGCCGGGATGGCCTCCGTCCGGGATTAAGCCGGACGCTGAAGGGAACGGCAGGGCTCGAACCATAGCCCTGCCCTATACCTCCCCCGCATGTCATCCACTGGCATAGGGTTCTCAGCCTCCGTACAATAACGCGACCGTGCAGCCCGGAGGCGCTTTTCGCCGCACTCCCGGCCAACTCAGCACCACAGGGAAACACAATGGAAGATGTCGTCATCACCAGTGGCGTCCGCACCGCCATCGGCAAGTTCCAGGGTTCGCTCGCCGATGTCCCGGCTTCGGACCTCGGCGCTCACGTAATCCGTGAATCGGTTGCCCGCGCGGGCATCGACCCGGAGAACGTGGACCAGGTTGTCATGGGTATCGTCGGCCAGGTGGCCGAGGATGCCTACCTGTCGCGCCATTCAACGGTGAAGGCGGGCCTGCCCATCGGCACCCCGGCGATGAACGTGAACCGCATCTGCGGCTCCGGTCTCGAAGCCATCAACACGGCTTCGCGCCTCATCCAGAGCGGTGACGCGGACGTCGTCGTCGCAGGCGGCGCCGAGAACATGACGCGCATGCCGTTCTACCTGCGCAAGGCTCGCACCGGCTACCGCCTCGGCCACGACAGCATCGAAGACGGCATCATCCACCTCCTCAGCGACCCGTTTAAGGGCTACCACATGGGCATCACGGCTGAGAACCTCGCCGAGCAGTTCGAAGTGAGCCGCGTGGCCCAGGACGAATTCGCTGCCGAAAGCCAGCGCCGCGCCATCGCCGCCATCGAAGCCGGCCGCTTCACGGACCAGATCGCCCCGCTCAGCATCAAGGTTGGCAAGGAAGAGAAGTCCTTCGAGGTGGACGAATATCCCCGCGCCACCACCGCTGAAGCCCTTGCCAAGCTTCGCCCGGCCTTCAAAGAAGGCGGCGTGGTTACGGCTGGCAACGCCAGCGGCATCAATGACGGCGCGGCCGCTCTCACCCTGATGAGCGCGAGCAAGGCGAAGGAGCTGGGCGCCACCCCGCGCATGCGCATCGTCGCCCGCGCCGAAGCTGGCGTGGAGCCGGCGATCATGGGTAGCGGCCCCATCCCGGCCATCAACAAGGTCCTCGCGAAGGCCCAGATGTCGCTCGACCAGATCGACGTCATCGAGCTGAACGAGGCGTTCGCCAGCGTCTCCTGCGCCTGCGCCAGCGAACTCACGCTGGACCCCGACAAGGTGAACCCGAACGGCGGCGCGATCGCCCTCGGCCACCCGGTTGGGGCGACCGGCGCGATCCTCACCGTGAAGCTGATGTACGAACTGGAGCGCACCGGCGGCCGCTACGGCATCGTCAGCCTCTGCATCGGCGGCGGCCAGGGCATCGCCACCATCTTCGAGCGCCTGAACTAGCGCCCGTCCCTTCCGTCAGAGACAGCGAAGCCGGTCCCCAGGGGCCGGCTTCGTAGCGTTCGGAGCTAATCGAGGACCAGCGTCTTCAGCCCTTCGAACCGGCGAAACCCACGGTCGAAGGTCACGAAGGTTGCACTGTTCTCGATGGCGAATGCGGCGAGGTAGGCATCGGAAACATCGGGACCGGCGACCCCGCTGGCGAGCACGACTGACCGGAAGAGATCCCAATGCCGCGGACCTTCCCGGAGGCGGATGACCCTTGTCGACGTGAGATAGCGGTCCAACTGTTCCAGTGCCGCCTCGGGCGAAACCGCGGCCTTGAACACCCGGCGGTTCGTGACTACTCGTACATAGGCGGACATGACCAACTCGGGGAAGCCCACGAGTTCGGAGCCCCAGGCATGGTCCTCCAGCCACTCGACGGCCGCCTGGTTCCCATCCAACTCCTCGAACAGGGCCAATACGAGGACGTTAACGTCAATGACGAACAAACGGCTTCTCGGCGGCTTCGAGCAACTCTGCTGTCGACCGGAAATCGATGCCCGCGCAAGGCTCACCACGGACGCGCTTCGGAGGGCCGAGGTCATCCCGGCGATCCTTCCGGTTTGCGAGATCGGCGATGAAATCGGCCACAGCGGCCGGGTCATCCCTATCGATATGGGCCGGGATCTCCCACTCATGCGACGGCGAACGGTCCAGGTGTTCGCGCAGGGCGGCTTCGATGAGCGCGCTGAGCGTTGCGCCCTCGCGGATGGCGGCGATCTTGGCGGCCTTCACCAGGTCATCATCGAGGTTGAGGGTGGTGCGCATACAGGCAGATTAGCATATCGCTGCCGATCTGCGCTGACCTTGAGCTGTCCAGCGTGCTTGCCTCCCGCCCCGCTGGCTCCCATGCTCACCTGCTGTGGCCTTCGAACCCGCCGGCGAATCCTATGAGGACGAGCCCTACGCGCCGCTGACCTACCAGCAGACTCACCCCGATGTCCTCGCCGCCATCGGGGCGTTGCTCGGCATGGCGCCCGCGCCCGTAGAGCGGTGCCGGGTGCTCGACATCGGCTGCGCTTCCGGCGCCAACATTATCGCCATGGCCGAGGGCCTGCCGGGGAGTGCGTTCACCGGGATCGATCTTTCGGTTCGGCAGGTCGAAGAGGGCCAGGCCCTCGTGAAGGCGCTGGGGCTGGCGAACGTCTCCCTTCGCGTGGGCGACATCCTGGCGGTGGACCCGGGTGAACTCGGAACGTTCGATTACGTCATTGCCCACGGGGTGTACTCATGGACGCCCGCAGAGGTTCGCGACGCCCTGCTCGCAGCCTGCCGGCGGCTGCTCGCGCCCCAGGGCATCGCTTTCGTCAGCTACAACGCGCTTCCCGGCTGGAGTTCGTTGCGCGCGCTGCGGGAGATGATGCAGTACCGCACCAGGGGGACCGGCTCGCAGCGCGAGCAGGCCGCGGCCGCTGAATCGCTTTACCGGCTGGTGCAGCGGGCGAACCCGGCAGAGAGCAGTTCCTTCGGCCACTTCCTCGCCGAATACGAGGCGCACGTGGACGGCCGCCACGAGGTCGGGCTGGACCGGGCGGCGTCGCTCCTCCTGCACGACGAGCTGGCGGCAGTCAACGAGCCGTTCTACTTCCACCAGTTCGCGGAGCACGCGGCCGCCCACGGCCTCCAGTACCTCGCCGATGCTGACTTCCCGACCGTCTTCGGCACGCGGCTTTCGCCGGCGGTTCGGGCCGAAATTGCGAGCCTCGCGCGGACGCCCGTGGAGTACCAGCAGTACCTCGACTTCGTGGCGAACGCGAGCTTTAAGCAGACGCTGCTCTGCCACGAAGACGTACCGCTGAATCGGCGCATCGGCAACGCGTTCGAGCCGTTCCGGAAGCTGTTCGCGGCTTCACGCGCGCGAGCGTCCGCGCCCCAAAAAGGCAAGAGCGCACGCCAGTTCCTCGGCGCCGACGGGGCGAAGTTGACCGTCGCCAGTCCCATCGCCGTGGCGGCGATGCAGACCCTCGCCGAGCGGTTCCCGGGGCGGGTGCCCGTGCCGGACCTCGTCGCGCTGGCGCGGGAACGCACTGGCGCAGCAGCGCCACCGCAGGAGCAGGCCGAGTTGGAGGTCGCCGCCGTGCTGGCGCAGGCGTTCACCTACAGCAGCAGCCTCGCACAGGTCCATGCCACTCCGGGGCCGTTCACCATGACCCCCGGCGAGCGCCCGTGGACGCCGGCCTTCGTGCGCTGGCAGCTGGCCTCCGGCTCCAGGACGGTGACGAACCTCGCTCTCGAACGCATCACCCTCGGACCGGCGCACGCAGCCCTTGCCGCGCTGTTCGACGGCAAGCGGACGCGCGATGAGGTGTTCGCCCGGATGGCGGAAGCGCACAGGATTGGGCGCGCGAAGGCGGAACGCATGACCACGACGCTCGCCGAGATGGCGCTCTTCCTCGCGTAGCCGGAGGTTCTGCGGCCGTCTCTTGTTCAGGGCTCGGGGCTGTCGCCGGCGGCCGTCCGCGGAAGCGCGTTTCTCCCGATGACGAGGTCGCTCACTTCGCGACCGTTCGCCAGGTCCTCTTCGATGACCCGATCGAGATTGTCCGGCGTGAGGCCGCCGTACCACGTTCCTTCAGGGTAGACGACGGCTGTCGGGCCGAACTCGCAGATGCGCAGACAGCCGACCTTCGTGCGGTACAGGCGGCCGCGGTCGGGCGAGCCATTGAGCCGCGCGGCTGCCTTCTTCAGCTGGGCCCATGCGGCCTGGCCCTGCTCCTCGGTGCAGCAATCCGGCCCGATGCAGAGGAAGACGTGCCGGTCGTAGTCGCCGATGCCGCGTGAGCGGGCCTTTTCGCGTGCGCTTTCGATGTCTGCCATTGCGCCAGTCTGCCAGATCCGGCGTCAACGCTGGACCCACGCTTGGAATCCTGTCGCTGCCTGCGAGCATGAGCGCCGCCGGAAGCTGTGGCCGCCAACCAACCTGTAAACTCCTGTTCAGGGTCCGCCCCTATGGGCGCGGAGTCTGACGCTTCGCCGGCGGCCGCTCTGACAGCCCCCCGAATAGCCCCGCTTTGACGACGGTGGCTGGGGTGAATGGAATGGGAGATTTCCTGACTGCCGACCGTGAGGTCAAATAACGCCGATGCCCAACCTGTACGCCTTCATCGATGAGTCAGGAGATGGTGGTTTCACGCCAAAGGGTTCCAGGTACTTCTCGGTCACGAGCATGCTGCTTACCGATCCCAGTATCGGACGTGATGCGTTGTTCCGGCTCCGCCACCAGATCATTGAAGAGGGCCAGGATCTCGAGTACTTCCATGCGACAACAGACCGGCAGGTCGATCGAGACCGAGTGTTCGCGATTCTCGGCGCGCTCGAGCCAGGAGACTGCCGGGCAGACACGGTCCTGATGGAGAAGGCCAAGGCGAACCCGGCGCTTCGAGTCCCCCAGCGGTACTACTCGGGCGCCGTCGAACGCGTCCTGAGGTACCAACTGGCTGCGTATGGCCGCGACATCCGGCAGTTCGACAGCCTCGTTGTCTTCTTGGACCGGCCCTCGCAGCGGGGGAAGGAGTTCAGCGCCATGCTGAAGGCGCTCAAATCAAACCTCCCCAGGTTCCTCCATGGAGTACCGTACAGCCTGCATTTCCATGCCTCGATGTCACATCACGGGCTGCAGATGGTGGACTACTTGAGTTGGGCTGTGAGCGTGCACCACGAGCGTGGCGAGGATCGTCCGTTGGCAGCAGTGCAACACCTTGTGCAGACCCAACTGGATATGTTCCGCAATGGCACGAAGGTGTACTACGAAAAATGACCCCCCCGGCTATCTTTCGAAGTGCCCAGGGGCACGTATCACCGAGGGGGAACCTTTGGGATGGAGTAGGCGGACACGGGCGGTGTTTTGCTTCTCCGTCTCCAAGACTACCCCTTCTCAGGTTCGGCCGGCAATCAGAATTTCGGAAGATGTGTGCTGGGCTGGGAAAAGGGATCTGCCAGATCCGGCGCCAACACCGTCACTCCGGGGATAGACTCCGGACATAACGCGCTGCGCTTACCTTTGATTGGCACACGGCCATCGCGGGCCGATATACTGAGTGAGCCGTTAACGCCCACTTGCAGGAGGGCACCCTCGCGTTGTGATTCCCGAAGACGACAACCCGCGAGAAGCCTGTGGCGTATTCGGGGTCTATGGCCCCGGTGAAGACGTCGCAAGGCTTACGTTTTACGGGCTCTACGCCCTCCAGCACCGGGGGCAGGAGAGCGCGGGAATCGCGACAAGCAACGGCAGCAAAGAGTTCAGCCTGCGCACCGGCATGGGCCTCGTTTCGCAGGTGTTCGACGAAGAGGACCTGGCTTTCCTTCGCGGTCACATCGCCATCGGCCACACCCGCTACAGCACGGCCGGGGGTTCCACCGAGTGCAACGCCCAGCCGATTGTGGTCACCGATAAGTTCAGCGGCGAACCGATCGCGCTCGGCCATAACGGCAACCTGACCAACGCCGACATCATCCGCGAAGACCTCGAAGCGCAGGGCATCCAGTTCGAATCGACCGCGGACTCCGAGGTCATCGCCCACCTCCTCTCCATCGCCCCCGGCGGCACCTGGGAGGAGCGCTTCCACTACGTAATGCGCCGGATCGAAGGCGCCTACAGCCTCGTCATCATGCTCCGGGACCGGCTCTTCGCCGTGCGCGACCCCATGGGCGTGCGGCCGCTCTGCATCGGCAAGATGGAGCACGGCTACGTCGTCGCTTCGGAGTCGTGCGCGCTCGAACACCTCGGCGTGCTCATGGAACGCGAAGTGCAGCCGGGCGAGGTGGTCCAGGTGGATGCCCACGGATACACCGGCTTCTTCCCGGTGGCCCCGGCCCGGAAGAAGGCGATCTGCACCTTCGAATACACCTATTTTGCCCGCCCCGACTCCCGGATTGGCGGGCAACTTGTTTACCCGGCCCGCGAAGCGATGGGCGCCCAGCTGGCCCGCGAACACCACGTTGACGCCGACCTCGTCATCGGCGTGCCGGACTCGGCGATCCCGGCGGCGATCGGGTACGCGCGCGAAGCGGGTATCCCCTACCGCGAAGGCCTCGTGAAGAACCGGTACGTGGGCCGCACGTTCATCCAGCCCGACCAGCGCATCCGCGAAGCCGGCGTGAGCCTGAAGTTCAACGCCCTCTCCGATGTGCTCGCAGGGAAGCGGGTGATCATCGTCGATGACAGCATCGTGCGCGGGACCACGACTCCCCGCGTCATCCAGCTCATCCGCCGGGCGGGCGCGCGCGAAGTGCACATGCGCATCACCACGCCGCCGATCATCTCGCCCTGCTTCCTCGGCGTGGATATGGCGACGAAGTCAGAGCTGATTGCGGCGAACCAGTCGGTCGAAGAGATCTGCGCGCACATCGGTGCTGACTCGCTCGGCTACCTGAGCATCGACGGCCTGAACGCGGCTACCGGCCAGAACCCGAACGACCTCTGCAACGCCTGCTTCACGGGGGTCTACCCGCTCAACGTGCAGATGCAGATGGACCGCCTAGAAGCTGCCCGCATGCGCGAACCCGTGCTCGCCGCGGCCGAAAGCCTGAACCGCGCCGGCGGGCCGTAGGTCAGGGCGGTTCGACCCCGCAGCCCTTAGCCCGTCGAAAGCTTGCTCGCGAGGATGGCCTTCTGGTTGTCCATCTCTGCGCGCGCCTTCGCGATCTGCTCCGGCGTCATGTCGAGGCGGTAGAAGTCGCGCTTCCAGGCGGCATCTTCGGCCCAGCGGAACGGCGTCTGCACAGTCGTCCGCGTTGCCGTCGCCGAATCCAGCAATTCGAGCGCCATCCCGAGGATCGCGCGTTGCATCTCAACGTCGGACGGCTTCCCGCAGGAGTTGCCGAGCGGGAAATCGCTGAAGAGGAAGCGCGGCACGGCGGTCGATTCGACGATGTCCTTCGCACAGCCAAGGACGACCGTGGGGATGCCGGCGGCTTCGAGGTGGCGGGCAGTCAGACTCACGGTCTGATGGCAGACCGGTCAGGTGGCGACAAGGAGGGCCGCATCGATACGGTCCTCGCGGCAGAGCGCCTCGATCTCCGGGGCGTCGCGCTCGATGGTGAGGCGCTGGCTGCGCAGCGTCGGCACAGCGAAGAAGCGCTCGTTGAGGTGGCCGATGCGGCCGGCGGCGGCGGCTTCCTTCATCCGCGCGAGCGGGAAGTAGGTGTTGATGTCCTCGGCAGAGGTGTGCTTGCGGTCATAGCCGATGTGCGAAATGCGCACGTCCGGGGCGGGATCGATCGGCATCGAGTAGACGCGCGTGAACTTGGCGTCGGCGTTGTAGGCCGCCCACGCGCCCTGGTCGCCCTTGTCCGGCTGGTAGGGCGCAGCGGTTGAAATGAGGGCGATGCGGGCCTCACGAGCCGGTTTGGCCATCCGGGCGAAGGGCGCATCGGTGTTGTGCGGCCAGCGGAATGGGTTGTCGTAGCCGAGGGAGAGGTAGTACGCGCGGGACCGGTCGATATAGCGGATGGGAAGGTCGAGGGTGGCCTCGATGAACTCCGCCGGTGCGTCGATTGTCGTCATGCTGCTGCCTCCGCGGGGCATTCTAGTGTAGTGGAACCGAAGAGTCTTTGACGGCGGTGAGGGCGCTCTGGGCGCGGCCGACCTTGGTGAGGATGGTTTCGACGGTGGCGGTCCAGGTGTAAGGTCGAGGTTGGCGGTTGCGTTCAG
>JADYYG010000060.1 GCA_020853755.1 Dehalococcoidia bacterium
GGCCGAACCCGTTTCGCACACCACGGACAGGGAGCCGCAGCGCGGCAGCGCGCGGATCGTGGCCCGCGCGGACAGCCGCCTACACGCCGGGCATTGCGCCGGGGTCACCGTGCCCTTGCTAACGCGCGGGCCTTTGCGGAACCGTGGGTGAGAGCCGCGGTCGTGGTGGCTGACGGTGAGCAGTCTCGCCTGGAGGACGATCCGCTTGCTGGCGCGCGCGGTTCCCTTTCTCACCCGCCACGTTTCGCAAAGGCCCGCGCGTCAGCAAGGGCTTGTTCCGGGTCACCACTGCGTAGGCGCCCACCACCACGGACAGGGAACCGCAGTTAGGCAGCGCGCGGGCCTCGGCGGAAGGGCTCAGGTGACACAGCCGTCTCCCGCGGCTGTTAGACTCAAAGGAACTACCTGTTGTCGCGGAGAGTTGCCATGACTGATCCCACATTCGGCCCCCAGATCGCTATCGCCCTGCTGGCCAGTTCGCCCGATGCCGTTATCTACGCCGGCCGCGAGGGCCAGGTGCTCTACTGGAACCCATCAGCCGAGCGCATCTTCGGCTTCACGTCCGCCGAAGCGATGGGTCAGAGCCTCGACATCATCATTCCCGAGAAGTTCCGCGACGCTCACTGGAAGGGGTACGACAAGGCCCTCGCCACTGGCGTGACGAAGTACTCGGGCAAGCCGCTCACCACCCGCGCCCAGAACAAGGCCGGTGAAACGGTCTATGTCGACCTCGGGTTCGCCCTTGTCCGCGACACCGCCGGCGAGATTGTGGGCGTCATGTCCACCGCCCGGGATATGTCCGAGCGCTTCAACAACGACCGCGAGACCCGCCGGGAGATCCGCGAACTGCGCGAGGCGCTCAAGCAGGCAGGCGTCGAAGCGCCTACTTCGCCTTCGGCTTAATCGTCTTCTGGCCGCCCGGGGGCATACCGCGCGGAGCGCCCTTCGGCGCCGGCGGGCCGCCCGGGGCCTTGAAGCCCGGCGAGCCCGGTTTCTTGCTGGTTGGTTTGGTCTTGGCCATGGCTGCGCCTCACAGGTTTGGAGTCCGGCGCGTTGTTCGCCTGCGCCGTTACCGATCGTAGCGGATCGGGAGTGTTTCCCGCCCGGCTATCCCTCGCCTGTGCCCACCTGCAGCGGTGGGAGGCGGAACAGGCCGGCCAGCCGCGGATAGAGCGCGCCGAAAGCCCCGGCGCCCACGAGTGTCCCGGCAAGAGCGGCCAGCGCGTACACCTTCCCTTCGCCGATGTTCACGAGGATCGGCCCCGGGCACATCCCGGTGATCGACCAGCCCACGCCGAAGAGGATGCCGCCGTAGATATTGCCGCGGTGCCCTGGCTTCAGTTCGATGCTGAGTGGCTTCCCACCGAGGGTGCGCCCGTGCCGCTTGAGCAGCCAGATCCCCGGCGCCGTGAGCACGACGGCGGTCCCGATGATCCCGTAGAGCTGGAACTCGGTGAACAGGAACATGCCCTGGATGTAGTTGTAGTCGGCGGCCCCGGACCGGCTGAGGATGAAGCCGAAGAACGCGCCAAGGGCCAGGTAGGCGAGAGTCGAACGGGTCAGCATCAGAGGATCACCCGGTAGATGAGGTTCGTGGTCACCACGCCGGCTGCCATGAAGCTGACCGTGGAGATGAGGCTCGGCAGTTCCAGGTTCGAAAGCCCGAAGATGCCGTGGCCGCTCGTGCAGCCGCCAGCCAGGCGCGTGCCGAAGCCGATGAGCAGCCCGCCGCCGAACATCCAGGCGAGCTTCGCGCCGTTCCCCCAGCCGAACTCGCTGTCGAAGCGGCCGAGCGCCCAGGTGGTCTCCCAGCCGCCGGCGAGCAGCGCCGAGATGACGCCGCCGAGGAGCAGGCCGGCGAGCAACGGCAGTCGCCAGCTGTTCGACCCGCTGATCGCCGAGCGCGTGAAGTACGGCGTGCGCACGACCAGCGAGCACACGTTTTCGAAGCCGGTGGAGACGCCGAGGCGGCGGTTCCCGGCGTAAAGCAGGACCAGGGTGACGGCGGCGATGGCCGCCCCGGCGACGAACCACGGGATCGGCGCGGAATCGGTCAGGATCAGGTGCATCAGGCTCCCTCTCAGAACAGGTACGCTAAGCATCGCTGATCGTGGGCTCAGCGTGGTAACCAGGCCGCCACCGGCGGAAATCGATGGCATTTGTCGAAATCGCCGCGCCCCGTTCGACGGATCAGCAGGGCGAAGAACAAAAGTCGCCTGAAGGAGAACCAGCCATGCGTTTCATCATGATCTATGCCGGCCCTGAAGCCGATGCCCTCGGGGAGTACCGCCGAAGCGAGGGCGGCGTGCCGCTTTCGGGTCCGTCCCACACGGCCTGATGCCCCGGCCTATCCGCCTGCTCGTCGTCGGCGAATTCGCCTATAACAGCGGCTCCAGCAACGTCGTCGCCGAATACGCGCGGGCGGGGCCGGCCGCTGGCTTTGAGGTGCGTATCGCGGCCGGCTTCGGGCGCTCCGACGCGCGCGTGAAGCGGGCCCTGCCGCACGAAGCCGACGCCGCCTGGGCGACCCATGCCCTCGTCATCCACGAAGGCCGCCCGTTCCTCGACGAAGCGGCCGTCGCCCGACTCGACCGTGCCGTGCCGCATCACCGCCGGGCGGTGGTCGACTGCGACGGCCACTGCGCGCCATTGGTCTCCGTGGACGGTGACGACAACGCCTGGCCCTGCGGCCAGACGGCCTGGCGCGAGGCCTTCGCGGCCGCCGGCGCGGTCACGCTCCAGCCATCCATCGGCGAAGCCTCGGCAGGGACCATTCGCTGGCCCTACTTCGGCATGCCGCCGCTCGCCCCGGCTTCGAACCGGCGGCCGCGGATTGCCATGCAGTACGTCGGCAACAACTGGTTCCGCGCGGCCGCGCTGCTCGAACTCTTTGCGGCGATGCGCGCGGTTTCGCCGCGGGCACACCTGCAGGTGCGCGGCCGCGGCTGGGACGGCAGTACGCTGCCCGGCCTCGAGCACGGCACCTATGCCGACCCTGCTGCGCTGGCCTCGCTCGGCGTCCGTGTGGCCCGGCCCGCGCCGTTCGGCGGAGTGGTCACGGCGATGGGCCGCGCGCTGCTGTCGCCAGTCCTCGTCCGGCCGGTGCTCTCGCAGTTGGGATTGATCACGCCGCGCATGTTCGAAACCGCAGCGGCCAACACGCTGCCGGTTTACACCGCGGCCGATGCACGGATCGGGGCGCTGTACGCCGGGACGGACGGCGCGGTCTGCCTCGGCACGGACCTCCAGGAGGACCTCCGCCGGGTCCTCGATGACCTGCCGCGCTGCCAGGCCGTGGCCCCCGAACTGCGCGCCCGCCTCGCCGCCGAGTACAGCTACGCGGGCAACCTCGAACGGCTGCGCGCCATCCTGGACTGAGCGCGGCTCAGGTCAGCCCGGCGCCGCGCGCCCAGCGGTACTTCGCCGCCAGTACCTGGACCGGGGTCTCGGTCGTGTACGGGTAGGCCGGGATGTCGTGGCGGTAGAGGAACTCGGCCGCCTCTTCGACCTCCGAGTCGCCGGCCAGCGAGGCGACCACTGGCTTATGGATGTCGCGCGCCTTCATCTCTTCGACCACGCTCACGACAAGTTCGGCGAACACCATCGGCGGTGTGATGATCGTGTGCCAGTAGCCGAGGATGACCGAGTGGATGCGGTCGTCTTCGAGCGCAAGCTGGATGGTGTTGCGGTAGGTGGAGGGAGGTTCGCCGCCGGTGATATCGACCGGGTTGCCGGCCGCGCCGAACGGCGGGATGAACTGGCGGAAGGCGGCATCCAGGTCCGGCGGCATCTGCATGAGCGTCAGGCCGTTGTCGACGCAGGCGTCCGAAAGGAGCACGCCCGAGCCGCCTGCGCCGGTGATGATGACCACGTTCTCGCCCTTCGGCGTGGGCAGCGCCGGGAGCGCCCGCGCGTACTCGAGCATGTCGCGCAGGGCGTACGCGCGGATGACGCCCGCGCTCTTCAGGATGTCGTCGTAGACGCGGTCGTTGCCGGCCAGCGCGCCCGTGTGGGAGCTTGCGGCGCGCGCCCCGGCGCTCGTCCGTCCGGCCTTGAGAGCGATGATCGGCTTCGTCCGGGAAACCCGGCGGGCCACCTCGGCGAACGCCCGGCCGTCCTTCAGGTCCTCGAAGTGCTGGGCGATGACCTGCGTGTTGTCGTCCTGTTCGAAGAAGGCGAGGAGGTCGTCTTCGTCGATGTCCGACTTGTTGCCCAGCCCGACGATCGCCGAAACGCCCATCCCGGCTGACCGGCTGAAGCCGACGATGGCCATCCCGATACCGCCCGACTGCGAGCTGAGGGCGACCTGCCCGCGCACCGTGTAGGCCGTGCAGAACGTCGCGCAGAGGTTGCTGTGCGTGTAGTAGAAGCCGTAGATGTTCGGTCCCATCAGGCGGATGCCCAGTTCCTCGCCGATCCGCTTGATCTCCTCCTGGGCCTCGACATTGCCGGTCTCGGCGAATCCGGAGGGGATGAGGACCGCGCCCGGGATGCCCTTCTCGCCGCATTCGCGCAGCGCCCCCGGGACGAGCGCCGCCGGGATGGCGAAGACGGCCATGTCGATCTCGTCCTCGATCGCCTTCACCGAAGGGTAGGCGCGGATGCCCTCGATCGATTCGGCCTTCGGGTGGACCGGGAAGATCTTTCCCTCGTAGCCGCCGTTCACGAGGTTCTTCATGACTGAATTGCCGATCTTGCCGGCCTCCGCCGATGCGCCGATCACGGCCACCGCCGCCGGCTTCATGATCCGGTTCATCGCGGTCACGATTTCGTCGTGCGGCGGGCGGCGGTGAGCCGCGCGCGGGGTGAAGTCGACCGCGATCCGGGCATCGACCGCTATCGCCCCGTCCGCGGTCGCGATCACCGGGTTCAGGTCCATCTCGCTGATCTCGGGGAAGTCGCTGACGATCCGGCCAACCGCGCGGACGACTGCGGCGAGGGCGTCGCGGTTGACGGCCGCACCGCCGCGCACGCCGTCGAGCAGCTTCGCCGCCTTGATCGAGCCGAGCATCGAACGGGCGTCGGCGTCGCTCACCGGGGCGAGGCGGAAGGTCACGTCGCTGAGCACCTCCACGAGCACGCCGCCGATGCCGAAGGCCACGATCTTGCCGAAGCTGGGGTCGGTCACCGCCCCCACGATCACTTCGAGGCCTGCCGGGGCCATCTGCTGGACGAGCACGCCGTCGATGCGGGCGTCCGGGCGGTACTGTTTCGCGTTCGCGAGGACGGTTTCGTAGCCAGCGCGGACCGCCGCCTCATCGGCCAGTCCGGCGAGCACGCCGCCGGCGTCGGTCTTGTGGGCGATGTCTTCGGAGACGATCTTGAGAACGACTGGACCGCCGAAGCCCGCGGCCAGCGCGGCCGCTTCATCGGCCGAGGTCGCGAGGCCGTCGCCTGGGAGGGCGATGCCGTAGGCCTGGCAGATGGCGCGCGCACTGGCAGGGTCGAGCAGGGTGCGTCCGCTGGCGCGCGCATCGTCGAGGATCTGGCGGATGCCAGCCGGTGGTTCAGAGGTCACGGTGCATGGTCCTTAGCCGGGAGAGGTGGACGGGGCAAGCTGCCGCAGCGCCTCTTTGACGAGGTCGTGCAGGCCTGCGCCGCCGTTGTGCCCGTACTCTACCAACTGCCGGCGAAACCGTGGCTCCCAGAAATTCCGGATGTGCCCGGCTACCGCGGTCACCGCTTCGTCGTGCGGGTAGGCGGCCCAGAAGCGGGCGATCTCGTTCGCACGGTGAACCATCTTGGCGTCGTCCATGGCGAACCCCAATCCTACGCCGATTGCGGCGCTCGGGGTGTGCGCGGTACAGTTCGCACAAATGTTCGCAGATGCCGCCGCGAAACCCCCCGGGCGTGACCGCCTGCGCGCGGCCCTCAATCAGCCGCTGCGGGGCGAACCGGCCCTCCGCCGTGAAAGCGTCACCGAACTGCTCGACCTTTCCAGCCTTGGTGGGCGCTGGTTCGAAAGCCGGAGCGGACCCGGCTACGTCATCGAAAGCGTCTACGAGCCGGGCCACTGCCACGGCGACGTTGCCCTCCATCGCGCCCTTGGCATCGCCCCGGCGCGCCTGGCCGGCCAGATCCGGGACCCGCGCCTCGCCGAGACCGCGCCCGAGCGCTTCCTCTACGTCGACACCGAGACCACCGGCCTCGGCGGAGCGGGCGCGATGGTCTTCCTCGCCGGTATCGCCCGCTTCGAAGACGGCCTCCTCAAGTTGCGCCAGTACCTCCTGCCCGGCCCGCAATACGAAGGCGGCCTGCTCGGCGGCCTCGGCGGCGAACTGGATGGGGCCGAGGCCCTCGTCAGCTACAACGGCAAGTCGTTCGACGTGCCCTCGCTCGAATCGCGCTACATCCTCTCGCGCCAGCAGTCCCGCCTGCGCGACCTCCCCCACCTCGACCTCCTCCACCCGAACCGCCGCCTCTTCCGCGGGGTGATCGATTCGCACCGCCTGCCGGTTGTCGAACGCGAGTTGCTCGGCTTCGAACGGGAGGACGACTGCCCGTCGGCCGAGGTGCCGGAGCGGTACTTCCGCTTCCAGCGCAGCGGCGACCCGACCCACATCCGGCCGGTGCTGCGGCACAACGCGTGGGACATCCTCTCGCTCGTCGCCCTCGCCGCGCACCTCGCGGCCGTCGTCGAAGACGCAGGAGGGCGGCCGTTGCAGGCGGCGCGCGCCGCCGAATACGCGGGCGACCACGCGGCCGCGGCCCGCCACTACGCCGCCAGCCTCGAAGGGCCCGGCGGGCGTGCCGAGCGCCTCGAAGCCCACGAACGGGCCGCCCGCTGCCACCAGCGCCTGGGCGAATGGGAGGCCGCAGCCGAGCACTGGCAGGCGCTCATCGATGAGCCGCGCAGCCGCCGGGCGCTCCCCTATGTCGAGCTGGCGAAGCTCGCCGAACACCGCCTCGGCGACCTGCCCCGCGCCTACGTCCTCGTTGATGAGGCGCTGACCCTCGCCGGGCGGGGTCTCATCCGCCCCGGCCCGGCCGGCGGCGAACTCTCGGTCGAAGCGCTCGAACATCGCCGGGATCGTCTGCGCGGCCGCCTCGAACGCACTCGCGCCCGCAGTCGGGCCGTGGATTAGCCGCCGGACAGGGGGCAGCGGCCGCACATCCCGCGCGAGCAGTAGTCGGCGTGGAGGAGGAGGCCGCCCTGGAGCCTCGCGGCGCCCGGGAAGACGCGCGCGCCGCCCGCGCCGAGCCACCGTTCGAGCGCCTTGAGGCGGCCATACGTGCCCGGGCTGCGGAGGGCGAGGAAGGCCCGCTCGACCTCTGGCACCGGCCACTCCTCCGCGGCGAGGGCGACCGGAAGGACGGCGTTGACCATGCACTCGAGGGCCAGCGCCCGGCCCATGCCCGCTGTGCGCAAGGGCGCTTCATCTCCGCCGGGAGGGAGGGAAGCAGGCCAGCCGGGCGGCGCCCCTGCGGGCCAGAGCCGGGCGAGAACCGCGCCCGCCGCTTCGAGCCGCCGGCCGGGTGAGGCCATCGGGCGCAGCCCCGCGCGGCGGAGGACGAGGTTCGCCGCCCGGCCCTTGAGGTGCGCGCTGACGGCGAACGCCCGCGGGGCATCGCTCCCGGCGGCCAGTTCGAGCAGCGGACCGAGCGGCAGCGTTCGGGCGATCACGGCGAACGGCTCGCGGTTGGCGGGCCCGCCGAGCGTTTCGAGGAGGAGGGCGTAGAGCGCCTGCCCGCTTCCCCCGGCCCGCACGAGGTGGTCGGCCCGGCCGGCCTTGATCCGCAGGCGGCGGAGGCCGAGGCGGTCGAGCGCCGGCCCCGGTTCGCGGCCGTTCGCCGCGGCGATAGTGCAGGGTGGCGTGAACGGCGGCGGGAAGCTGACCGGCGGCGGCAGGACGAGGACCGGGATGAGCCGCCCCGAAGCGTGCGCGGTGAGGGCGGCCGCGTCATCGTTTTCGAGGACGGCGTGGAGGACGACCGCGGCGTAGGCCGGGTCCCGGGCGTGGCCATGCGCCCGCCAGCCGCTGGCCGCCAGGTGGAGTTCAACATCCCCGCGGAGGAGGTCGCCATCGGCTTCGAGGATGGCCCCGGTGAAGTCTGGCCCGCTTCCGCCGGCCGGTGTCCCGGGGAAGATGACGCGCAGGGCCCGGCCGTCCTCCAACCGCAACGGCCCGGGGATGCCGGCGGCCCAGCGTTCCGCGAGGTCTGATTCGCGGGCCGGGATGTGTGCAGGCAGGCTCACGGCGCTGATTCGCCGCCCGCTTCGTAGGCCGAGCGCCCCTCGGCCAGCAGCCCGAGCATGCGTGCGCTCGCCCCGCGCGGCTCGTACTGGCCCGTCTCCCATTCGGAGATGGTTTGCTGGCGGACGCCAAGTTCGGCCGCCATCGCCGCCTGGGTCAGCCCCAGTTCGGCGCGCAGGGCGGCGACCCGTTCGGCCGTCCACGGTTCCTGCGGTCGCTTCGCCTTCGCCATCCCGCCAAGTATACACGCTACCGTGTAAGCACAGGGCGCCAGGGAACCGCTCACCACGCTTTTTTCGCCAAGGCCCGCGCGTCAGCAAGGGCTGTTGCTAACCACCGCCATGCCGCACCCCGCCCCACACCCGTACACGCTGCCGCGAACGTGGTGCCCGCATCACCATGCCCTCCCTGACGGTCGGGCCTTTGCGAACGTGGGGTAATGAAACCACCAAAGGGAACCGCGTGCAGAAGCAAGCGGATCGTGATGGGCGCCCCCAGCCCCGCGTCAGCCAGCTACACGGACCGCCCCACCACCACTCCGCAAAGGCCCGCGCGTCAGCAAGGGCTGTTGCCAACCACCACTATGCCGCCCTTCGGCCACATCCGAGCCCGCTGCCGCCAACGCGGCGCCCGCATCACCATGCCCTCCCTGACGGTCGGGCCGTTGCGAAAGCGGGGGTGATCAATCCACGCACGCGCGGAAGCGGCGCCGCTTTCGCTGACACCGCCTCCGGAAAGGTTCGCTGAATGGCCCGGCCGGGCTAGTTCGAACCCAGCGTCGTCCAGGTCACCGTGCCCGGGTTGAGGAGGGCCACGAAGTAGCCCACGCCCGCGCTCAGCGTCGTGAAGTCGTTCGCGCCGGGCACGCCGTCCGAACCGGGGAAATACCCCTTGAACGACTGCGTGGCGGCGTCGAACCGCCAGATCGCCCCGACCAGGCTCGACACGTTGTTCGTCGCCGGGTTGTCCGGGTTCTCCAGCCCCGTCAAGGCGGCCAACGCCGAGATGCCGTTCTGACCGGTCCAGACGATGAGCGTGAAGCGGAAGTAGAGGGTGTAGGTGATGGTCGGCGCGGCCGACGTGTTGTTGAAGTTGTCGGCAGCCGTGTTCGCGCTCGTGCCCGCCCCGGTCGTCACGCGCACGTCAACTGTGCCGGCCGGGGTGCCCGCCGGGACCGAGGCCGTGATCTGGGCGTCGTTGTTGACCGTGTAGGTGGCGGCCACGCCGCCGAAGGTCACGAGCGTTGCCCCCGTGAAGCCGGAGCCCGCGATGATCACGGTCGTGCCCACCGGCCCGCTCGCGGGGGAGAGGAGGTTCACGACTGGCACGGAGACGCCCGTGTAGGTGTAGTCGTCCGCGGCCGTATTCGGACTCGTCCCGCCAGCGGTCGTCACCCGCACGTCGACCGTGCCGGCGCTATGGGCCGGGGCCACCGCGGCGATCGTTGTCGTGTCGATCCATGTGAAGATGGCCGTCGTCGTATCGAACTTCACGGTCATCCCGCTCGAGGTGAAGTTCGTGCCCGTGATCGTCACGACCGTGTTGCCGCTTGCCTGGCCGGTGTCGGGGCTGAGCGAGGTGATCGTCGGCCCGCCGGTGTAGACGTAGTCGTTGGCTGTCGTCCCGGTCGCGTTCGAACCGGCGAGGGTGGTCACGATGACTTCGACCGTGCCCGCATCATGGGCCGGGGTCACGCAGGTGATCGTCTGGGTCGAAACGGTGTTGACCGACCCGCAGGCGAACCCGCCAAAGGTGACCGACTGGACGCTCGCGAAGTTCGTTCCCGTGATCGTGACCGCGGTCCCTCCGAGGATCGTGCCGGAGCTGGGCGAGATGTCCGTGATCGTCGGCAGCGGCGATTCGCTGTCCGAAATCGTCACCGCCGCCGTCGAGGGAGAGCCAATAACGGCGCCGCCCGTGGCGTTGCTCAGGACGACGTTGACCACCTCAGCGCCCTCGACAGTGCTGTCGTCGATTGGCGAGACGGAGAAGGTCTTCGGTGTCGCGTCGCCGTTCGCCCAGGTCAGCGTGGTCGTGACCGGGACGTAGTCGACGTTGCTGGTCGCGGTGCTGCCGCTCGTCGTGGTTGCCGCATCGACCGAGACCTGGCCGAGCGAGCCGCCGGTGCGGGTGACGGTGACCGTGATCGGCCCGCCGTTTTCGGCGCCGGTATAACCGGTGGTGCTGAACTGGAGCGAGCCGGTGCCGTCGTCATCGAGGATGGTGACTGTCGCGGTGCTCTGCGCGCCGATATTCGTGCCGGAGAGGCTGAGGCCGAACGTCTCCGAGGACTCCACAGAAGCGTCCGTCAGGATGGTGACGGTGCAGCTCTTGTTACTCGAGTCGCCATTGCCCCAGGAGAGCAACTGGTTCACAACCGGCGTGTAGTCGACGTTCGCGGTCGCCGTGCCGGCTGTGGTGGAACAGTTCGCCGTCAGGGCGCCCGTGTTCCCGCCGGTCCGGGTGACGGTGAACGTTCCCGTGACGGCGCTCTCGCCCACCGTGTAACTCGCGGCGCTGAACTGGATCACCCCGGCCCCGTCGTCGTCGATGATCGTCAGGGTATGCGTCGGGTTCGTTCCGGGGCCGCCGGGGAAGCCGGTATCGGTGTTGTTGTCGAAGCCGAGGACCACGGTCTGGTTGGGTTCCGTGGTGTTGTCCCGGACGACGGTAAGTGAACAGTTCTTCGTTGTCTCGCCGGCATTGAAGGTGAGCGTCTGGGTGGTGAGCGTGTAGTCGACACCGCCGCCCGTCGCGCTGCCGGTGCCGGCATCGATGCACTGCACTGTCGAGGTCCCGCCGGTCGCGCCGGAGCGGGTGACGCTGATGTTGACCGTCTGGGTGCCGCCGCCGCTCCCCTCGTTCACGCTCGAACTGGCCGAGGTGTAGCTATACGTCGAAGGGCCGTCGTTGTCGTTGATCGTGAGCAAATGGGTATTCTGGGCGCCGACCGTGCCGCCGCCGGAGACTACCCCGGTAAGGGCGAAGGTGATCGTCCGCACGCCCTGGTTGCTCCCATCGTCGTTTGTGGGCACGCCGGTCCCCGGCGTGGAAACGTCGATCGTCCGGCTCGATTGGCCGCTCGCGAAGGCGATTGTCGTGTACCCGTTGCCGTAACCGGCGATGTCCGCGTACGTCGCAGGTCCGTTCGGCGTGATGGTCAGCTGCACCACCTGTGCGCCGTTGGTGCCGCCGGAGCGGTTGATCGTGATGTATGCGGTCTGGCCCTCGGTCACGGTTGTTCCCGTGGTGGCGAAGGTGAAGACCCCCTCGTTCGCTGCGCTTGCCCCGCGAACGCCAACTCCGGCGGCGAGTGCCGCCAGCATCGTCACGGCGAGGAACGCCGCCATCCGGCCCAGCCCGGGCCGCGAACTCTTGCTCATCCGCACGGTGAGACCTCCCTGTGACACCAACGTCCGGCGGCCGCTGATTGTTCCAGTCCACGCCGGGGCGCCCCCGGCACTCTAACCCGAATGACAGGTTATTGGAACCGCCTATGCCACTCGCGAACATCCCCGCGGGCCGGCCGCGGTGTTGCCTAGAGGATGACGCCGGACTCCCGCAGCGCCCCGATCGCGGCCTCGTCGTAGCCTGCTTCGCCCAGCACCGTGTCCGTGTGCTCGCCCAGCATCGGGCTGGGGAACTGCGCGGCCAGCGGCGTCTCCGACATCTGGAACGGCGGCCCGACGAGCTTCATCGGCCCGAGCAGCGGGTGGTCCATCTCCACCTGCAGCCCGTTCGCGAGTGTCTGCGGGTGGTCGAACAGTTCCTCGATGAAGTAGAGCGGCCCGGCCGGGACGCCGTGCTTTTCGAACAGTTGCCCCCACTCCTCGGTCGTCTTCGTGCGGAAGAGCGCCTCGGCCTCCTGCACCAGTTCGGGCCCGCGCACGTCCCAGCCTTCGGGCGCCATGACGAACGACCCGTCCGGCTGGAAGCGGGGGTCCTTGAGGCCGGTCGCAGCCAGCACTTTCAGGCGCAGGGCGTGGCTCAGCGCTCCCATCGCGATGAACCCGTCGCGCGTCTGGTAGACGCGGTAGTAGATGTTGCCCGCGGCTGCCGGGCGGTACTTCTTCTGCACGCCCACCTGCTCGGTGAACGACTTCATCTCGCTGCGGGCCTGCTTCAGTTCGTCCAGCATCGGCGGAATGACTTCGCTGTCGAAGGCGTCGAGCCAGGTGAACTGGCTCGTCTGCATGGCGATAGCGCTGCCCATCAGGGTGCAGTCGATGCGCTGACCCTTGCCGTTCTTCTCGCGCGCATAGAGGGCGGCGCAGATAGCGTTCGACATCTGGATTCCCGTCGCGTAGTCGCCGATGGCGGGGTAGACGTAGGTCGGCACGTCGCCGTCGAGCTTCGCCTCGCCGGCCATCAACCCGGTGAGGGCCTGGACCACGATGTCATATCCGCCGCGGCGGGCGAGCGGCCCCTTCTTCCCGAAGGCCGTGTTCTCGCAGTAGATGAGGCGGGGATTCAGCTTGCTCAGCGTCGCGTAGTCGATGCCGAGGGATTCGGCGACGCCCGGCCGGTAATTGATGAGGACGACGTCGGCCTCCTTCACGAGGCGGTGGATGACCTCGTGCGCCTCGGGGCGGGACATGTCCATGGCGACGCCGCGTTTGCCGCGGTTGAGGCTGGCGAAAGTGCGCGACTCCTTCGGCACGAGTTCGACCATCAGCCGCCAGGGTTCGCCTGCGATCGGTTCGAACTTGGTGACCTCGGCGCCCATATCAGCGAGGTGCATGCCGCAAAACGGCCCCGCGATGATCTGGGAGAACTCGAGAACCTTGACGCCAGCAAGTGGACCAGAAGCCATGGACAACCCTCCGGGGGCGTATTCTAACGTGCGCGTGAGGGTGCGCCAGTTTGCACGCATGGCGATGGCTCGCGGCTCAGGGAACCGCGCGCGGCAGCAAGCGGATTGAGGTATGCGAACACGGCTGCGCGGCAGCCTGCACCGCCGGCCATTGGCACGCGCAACGGTTCGCTGGTGGGATGCCGGTTCATTGGGGCACGATCCGCGCGCTTCCGCGCTGCGGTTCCCTTCTGGGGCTAAGGGACCGCTGTTGGTGTGGCTGCGGCCCCCGCGAAGGCCGGCTCGGTCGCTATCGCCGGGTCCTGCTTCGCGATTTCGTTGGCCGCCAGTTCGTACGCCGCGGCGAGGGCGGTGAACGTCGCCGGGGGATCACCCGAGAGGTAGGAGGCGTCGAGGGCCTTCGTGCAGGCTTCCGCCCATGGGGTCGTCGCCGGTCCCTGGCGGGCGACCACGCTGGTCGCGCAGGTCACGCGCAGTTCGGCCTGCCGGGCTTGCACCGCCGCAAGGCTGCTCCCCGCATCGCCCTTCACCCACAGCGCCAGGCTCGCCTGCGCCCCGAGAACCTGGACCGCGAACGCCTGGAACTGGGTCACGGTCGGGTTGCTCGAACAGGCGAGCGCGCCCAGCTTCGGGTTCGCCGCGCGGTCGGTTCCGGCTGTTTCGGCCACCTTCTTGCAGGCGGCCGCCCAGCCGTCCGGGGTCTGCGCGGCGGTCGCGAACGCCTGGATCCCCTGCCAGGTCGCCGGGCTGTAGGGGTCGGCCGGCGGTTCGGCCGGGAACCAGGTCGCGAGGTCCGCTTCGGGCAGCGTCACCGGCGCCGGCGTCCCGACGGCCTTCAGGTAGGCCGGAGCGGTCTCGGGCGGCTGCACCATGCCGCCCACGATCGGCGCCGAACCAAACGCGGCGCCCAGGTCCGCGTGATAGCAGCGGGCCGTCCCAAGGAACGCCACGAGGATGAGCGCGAACAGCGCCTTCTTCACCACACCGTGGTTATCGGCCTGATCGGGCTGGGACTGGAACGCCGCTCAACCCCCGCTGGCTACTTCGTCTTTCCTTCAGCCACAGCCTTCACGCTCGGCTCCATGATGTTGCGGGCCACCGGGCCCTCCCAGCGGTCGAAGATGACGCCGTTCTTGTCCACCACGTAGACCACCGGCTCGCGCAGTGAACCGTCGGGCCAGATGAGCCACTCGCGCGCGGTCGGGTTCATCAGCTTCTGGTCGAAGTTCCGCCAGATCTCGATGTGGACGAAGTCGACGCGGTCCTTGTAGGTCTCCTGAAGCGATTCGACCTCTTCGTTCACCGGGCCGCAGAACCGCGAGGTGCAGAACGCCGGCGTGGAAAACGCGATGACGAGCGGGCGATGGTTCGCGATCGCGTCCTTGATCTTCACGTCGTGCATGTCGTTCGGCGGGTCGCCGGAGTCGATCTCGGCGATGTCCTTCACGTCGGTCTTCGTCAGGTTGTCGCTCTTGATGGCCGGCATGCCCGGCGCGGCGATGTTCGGCTTCGGGTAAACCTGGAACGAGACGGTCGAAACGCCCTTCGTGCCGTCCTTCAGGGTGGCCTCGACGGCGAGGCCCCAGACCCCGGCGTGGTCGAAGTTCGCCTTCACGTAGTAGCCCACGCGGTCATCGTCCTGGCCGCCGTGGACGTGGTTCTCGCCGCCGGCGTGGACGTGGACCGTCTCCTTGCCAACCCCCGGCGCACTCTGGACCGCATCGACGCTGAAGACGGGCTTCGGGTTCGCCTGGTCGCGCAGGTCATAGAAGGTGGCGCGGGCGGTGGCCTTTCCCTCCGGCTGGTCCTTGCTGTTCGTGATGCCGAAGACGAAGTTGTTCTCGCCCACGAACCAGTCCGAACCGGCAACGACGGCGTTCACCTTGCCCACCTGGTCGGGCGGGATGTTACGCGCCGGGTCGCTGCTCTGGGGGAACTGGGTCGGCTTCGAAGAGCCGCCGCCGTCGCTTCCACCGCAGGCAGCGAAGAGGAGGCAGATCGCAGCCGCAGCCGCGAGGAAGAGTCGGGTCATAGGTCACCAGGGGGCCGGGCCTTCGAAGCCGCATGGCCACTGGCCAGTGTACGGTCTGGCTCCAAAATGGGACGCCCGGCAAGCGAGCCTTTCCGCGCCCTTGACCGTGAACCTGGCGCGCACAGCCCGGAGGGACTTCGGGCAGGCCGGCCGCAGTGGCGGAGCCCCCGGTCTGCCATCGACAGCGCCAATTGGCGGCTGGCGGCGCCCGTCGTGTGTAATGGGGCGGTACCCCGGAAGCACGCTGATCACGGGAGGCGCTCGTGGATAACTTCCTGCACATCTTCTTCATCTGGATGCACGTCCTTGGCGTGGCCCTGTTCGTGGGCCCCCAGTTCTTTATGGCGTTCGCCTGGATCCCCGCCTCGCGCGGGATCGACGACATGCAGGTCCGCATCCGCGCGATGCGCACCATCACCCGGCGCTTCGGTTATGTCGGTGGCGCGGGCCTCGTCATGCTCTTCGTCGCCGGCGGGTACCTGATCGGCGACTGGCGGAACTTCTACGCCGTCTCCGATGAGACCGGGTTCACCGACCTCCGCTTCGGGGTCGTTTTCATCGTGAAGATGACGCTCCTGACCATCATGCTCCTCGCCCTCGGCATCCACATGTTCATCCTCGGGCCGCGGCAGATGGCCCGCCTCGAAGCGCAGGCGAACGGCGAGCAGGTCTCGGAAGCGGCGCTGCGCAAGGCCCGCCTGCAGTCGATGGCGTTCAGCATCTTCGGCCTCGTTCTCGCCCTCGCCATCATGGTCCTCGGCGCGATGCTCAACGACGTGAGCTGGAGCCTCCAGGAAGCCTGAGCCGCCATCCCGGCGAGGGTTCAATGGCACGCACGGGCATGCGCGGGTACCGTTGGCGCGGGAGTGGAGGGGGCCCGGTGGCTTCCGCCGTCTTCAAAACGGTTGCGCGGCCGCACGAGCGGTCGCGGGTGGGTTCGACTCCCATGCACTCCCGCCAGGGGATCGAACCCGGGGTCAGCGTTTACGAAGCCCGCGCGCTCTGCTGCACCGCCTCGACCGGGTCGCCCGGCAGCATCCCGGCCGGCTTTCGCCCGATGCCCGATGCCTGGTGGTAGACCGCGGCGGCCGCCAGCCCGGCTGTGCACAGCACCGCCATCATCAGCAGCGCCCGCGTGACGCCCAGGTGCTCGGCCAGCGCACCGGTCAGGTACCCGCCGAGCGGCGTCGAACCGGCGAAGAGCAGGAAGAAGATGCTCATCACCCGGCCGCGCAGTTCGTCCGGGACCACGATCTGGAGCGTGGTGTTGATGGTGGTGGAGAAGAGCACGCTGGCTACTCCCAGGCCGACCAGCAGGAGCGCCGTCGCGTAGTACGAACGGGAAACGGCGATGCCAACGAAGAGGACGATGAATCCCGCCGTGGCGAACAGGAGGTTGCGCCCGGAGAGCCGCCCGAGAGCCGCCATCGACAGGGCCGCCGCCAGCGAGCCCACGCCCATCGCGCTGGTCAGCATGCCGAACTGCTTCGGGCCAACCTTCAGCACGAACTCGGCGACCAGCGGGATGACGACCGTGAAGTTGTAGCCGAACGTCCCGAGGAAGGCGAGCAGGATGAAGAGGAACAGCACCTGCGGCGTCTTCCACGAGTACACGATGCCCTCGCGTACCTGCGATAGCACGTTGCCGGGCATATTCTTCGGCGGCGCGCTGTGGAACTCTTCGGGGCGCATGATGGCGTAGGCCCCGAGCACCCCAAGGAAGCTGAGGGCATTGACCAGGAACGCCGTACCGATGCCCACCGCGGCAATCGCGATACCGGCGACCGCCGGGCCGGTAATCCGGGCCATGTTGAAGATCGACGAGTTCAGCGCGACCGCGTTCACGAGCTGTTCGCGGCCCACCAGTTCGACCCCGAACGCCTGGCGCACCGGGCCGTCGAAGGCGTTGATCGTGCCGAGGCAGGCGGCGAGCACATAGATGTGCCAGAGCTGCACGGTGTCGGTCACAACCAGCATCCCGAGGACGAACGCCTGCACCATCGCCAGCGACTGCGTGATGATGAGCACGCGGCGCTTCGGCAACCGGTCGGCGAAGGCCCCGCCAAAGAGGGTGAAGGCTGTAATCGGGAGGAACTGCAGGGTGGTCACCGTGCCGAGCGCCAGCGGCGAACCCGTGAGTTGAAGCACGAGCCACGCCTGGGCCGTGGTCTGCATCCACGTGCCGACAAGCGAGATCAATTGGCCGATGAAATAGACGCGGTAGTTGTAAATGCCCAGCGAACTAAACTGCCGGGCGGTGAGCGAACGCAGTCGCGTTGCTTCGAAGAATGCCATTGGATCCAGCATACCCTAACGTACACGTAAGAGTCAGTAGCGCAATGTCTGGAGAGCGAAGCTGTAATGGGGAAATGCCCGGCGCCCACACGAGCCGTGCGGTCCCCGGATTTCGCCAAGGGCCGACCGTTAGGGAGGGCACGGTGAACCCGGTGCCAGGGTTGGCGGCAGCGTGTGAACGTGGCGCCCGGGGTGGAACCGTGTGGTGATTCGAACCACGCCCTTGCTGACGCGCGGGCCTTTGCGAAACGTGGTGGGAAGAGAACCGCGTCGGCCGCAAGCGGATCGCCATCGGACGACACGGTCCTCGTAGATCCGACCGTAAGGGAGGCCCGGCTTCCGACAAGGCGACGATGTCCACGCCCTGCGCGGGACTCCGTGGTGATTCGGGCCATGCCCTTGCTCACGCGCGGGCCTTTGCGAAGGGGAGGTGGTTTGGAACTGGCGCTTACTGCTTGAACGCCTGCTTGAGCACCGTTTCGAGTTCGCCGTACAACTCCACCGGCTCGCTCGAGGGGTCGATGAACCGGAACAGCCGGGAACCCCAGTAGAACGCGAACAGGGCGAGGCCGAGCCGCTTGAGGTCGGTACCCGCGCCGGCCGTCGTGAACTCCCGTTCCATCAGGTAGGCGATGCCTTCGGCCACGCGCCGGGCTTCATCCCGGAACTCGTCGACCACGCCGGCATCGCCTTCGCGGACCGCGATCAGCATCCGCTCAAGGAACATCTGGGTGTCGATGCGCTCCTCCGGGGCGTTGATCTCGGAGAAGGTGAGCGCGGCCAGTTCGCTGAAGGAGACTTCGATGGTCTCCGGGTTCGCCCAGGCCTTCCGCACCGAGTCGTTGGACTCGTTCATGCAGCCCCGGGCGAGGTCACTCTTGTTCGGGAAGTAGCGGTAGATGGCGCCGGGCGAGATGCCCGCTTCGGACGCGATGTCGGCCATGGTGGCCGCGACGATGCCCTTCTGGGCAAAGACCCTGGTGGCCGCCGCCAGGATGCTCTGGCGGCGTGCTTCCAGGTGGGCGTCCGAAACTCGAGCCATGTGAATTAGTGCGCCTTGGGAGCGAGATTGGGCAGGATCTGCAGTCTACCCCGCGCCTTCTTGAGCGCACGCTCCAGCCGGTCGATGCGGGAGAGCTGCTCCCACGTCATACGGTGGGCGATGGTGGTTTCGGCGACGTGGAGTTCGGTCTGGCGGGCGCGCATGATTTCGTTGAACATGGGGGCGATCCTCCTTGTGTGAGTGAACGTTTATTCAGTGAATGAATAGTCGTTCACTTTGTTGGGGAAGTCAAGACCCCTGGGCGGCGATTTACCAACTTTCCACCGGAGTGGTTGCCGGTGGGACACGGAGGGGGTCGCGGACGCGCTTTTCGCGAAGGCCCGCGCGTCAGCAAGGGCGTGTTCGAATCACCACTCTGTTCGACGGTAGCCGTCTCTTTGGACCGGATTGCCGTGCTCGGTGAGTGGCCTCCCTTACGGTCGGATCTAGGAGGGATGGCGGGGCTCAACGGTCGGCAAGCTGCCGCGGACTGTGCCGCTACGTGACGATCCGCTTGCTGCCGCGCACGGTTCCCTGCTGTTTGTCCGCGTGCTGCCGTGGGCCGTCCCCCTTGCGGGGTTAGCGGGTGGCGACCACTCCGCGGTCTTCGAGCGCCGACAGTTCGTCGGGGGCGAGGCCGAGTTCGCATCCCAGCACCTCGGCGGTGTGTTCACCCAGGAGCGGCGCCCGCACCATCTCCACATCCGAGGCGCTGAGATGGATGGGCGGCGCGATCATCGTCACGTTGCCGTGAGCCGGGTGCGGGATCTCGCGGATCATGTTGCGCTGGCGAAGGTGCTCGTCGGCGAACAGGTCCTCGGTGTCGTAAATCGCGCTGCATGGCACGCCGATCGACCCGAGAATGTCCATCGCCTCCTGCTTCGTGTGCTGGAGCGTCCACTCCTTTATCTCTTCAAACAGGGCATCGCCGTTTTCGCGGCGGGCCGGTGTGGTGCTGAAGCGCGGGTCGTCGAGTAGTTCCGGTTTGCCGATGCCCGCGAACACGGCGTCGAGCATGCGCGAGGTGGCGATGAAGATATAGAGGTAGTCGTTCGGGCCGCCGCCTTTGCAGGGGTAGAGGTCCGTCGGGACGATCGTGCGGTTGCCCCGGCGCTGTTCCGGCGTCGGGTTCCATTGGCGGTGCGAAAGCGGTTCGCGCATGAAGGTGGCGATGACCTCCTGCATGGCGATTTCGACCACCTGGCCCTCGCCCGTGCGCAGCCGCTGGATGTAGGCCGCGGCGATGCCGAGGGCGCAGTGCACGCCCGAACCGGTATCGCCGAAGGTCGCGCCCGGCAGTGTCGGCGGGCCGTCCCGTGTGCCGGTGACGCTGGCCGCGCCGCCTGCCGACTGGGCGATGCGGTCGAAGCACTTGAACGAACTGTGCGGGCCGGTGGTGCCGAACCCCTTGATTGTCGCGTAGATGATGGCCGGGTTGGTGGCCTTCAGGACGTCGTAGCCGAGGCCGAGCTTCTCCATGGTCCCGAGCGTGAAGTTCTCCACCACCACATCGACCTTCGGCACGAGCTGGAGGAACAGGTTGCGGCCTTCCGGGGTGTCGAGGGCGATGGCGACGCTCTTCTTGTTGTGGTTGAAGCTCAGGAAGTAGAGCGAATCGGACTGCTGGCCCGCGACGTGCCGGCCGGGGTCGCCCACGCCCGGGCGTTCGACCTTGTAGACGTCGGCGCCGAACCATGCGAGGTACTGGGTGCAGCTGGTACCTGCTTCGTACTGGGTGAGGTCGAGGATCTTGAGGCCATCGAGCGCGGGCATCGGGGAACTCCGGCAGGAGAAGTTGCGCGCATTCTAGTCCCGTACGAGCGCCATCGCGCGGTGTCTTCACGGACCGGGACCAGGGAACCGCGCGCGGGAGTGAGCGGATCGTCATGGAGCGAGACAGCATCCGGCAGGCATACGCGCCGTCGAACTACCCTCGATCTTGCGAAGGCCCGCGCGTCAGCGAGGGCGTGGTTCGCACCGGCACGTGGTTAGCGCCACCACGGTGAGATTGCGCTGGATGTCCGACGGTCTCGCTGGGGGACGATCCGCTCACTGCCGTTCGCGGTTCCCTTTTGTGCCTCCGGCTCGGTGCCGTGTGGTGGCCCCGGTACACGCCCTTGCTGACGCGCGGGCCTTGGCGAGAGTGCGGTAGCGCGGGACCAGGGAACCGCGCGCGGGAGCGAGCGGATCGTCATCGAGCGAGACAGCATCCGGCAGGCACATGCGCCGTCGAACTACCCTCGATCTTGCGAAGGCCCGCGCGTCAGCAAGGGCGTGGTTCGCACCA
>JADYYG010000061.1 GCA_020853755.1 Dehalococcoidia bacterium
GCCACAAAGGTTCGGTCGAAGTGGTACCGGGTGGAAATCACGCTCCACCAGCTCCCGGGCGTGGGCCTCGGCGAGCGGTTTCGGGGAGGAAGTTCGGATAAAAGAGGAAGTGGCTCCCCGACGTGGACTCGAACCACGAACACCGCGGTTAACAGCCGCGTGCTCTACCATTGAGCTATCGGGGATCGTTCCCCAGTTTCGGAAATGGGCGGGGAAGGTGCAACTCGGCGGGGCGTTCATGAGGCCACCATGCCCCGGTCGGTTGGCTAATCGCGGTGCTGGTTCGCTTCGCCGCCGGCAGTCGGGGGCGAAACTGTTGGAGTGGCTGGCCTCGCCGGGCTTGCAGTGCTGCCGGTGATCGGCGTGTAGGGCTCACCGCGTTCATCCCCGCTGCGGCAGGCGCCACACCGCCCGAACGCGCGGGATATCTCGGAGTGGAGTGTTGTGCCGCACCTATCACAGGTCTCCGCGCTGCTCATGCGGCGCCGCCGGCGGCTTCGGCGAGGTATTCCGAACGAGTCCGTTCGAAGTCCTGCCGGGTAAGGTCGATTCGCATTGCCTGGCAGGGGTTTGGGGCGCCCTCAGTGTGCCCGAGGACCACGATTTCGGCGTGCACTCGGCCCGGCTGGACGTCGAGAATCCCGAGCGTCCCCAACCTGGTGGAGAGGTGGTGCGGGAGGATGGGACTCCCGGAGTTGATTAGCAGGGTCCCTTCGCGGTGTTCCAGACGCTCGACGTGGGTGTCGCCGCCGATGAGGATGTCCACCCGTTCTCCCTGGAGTGACGACTGAAGGATCTGGTCGATTGGCCGCGACTCTGGCCGCAATTCGTGCGCCATGCCGATGCGCCAGCCGTCGACGTCGAGCAGCTGGCGCTTGGCCATGCGTACGTCTTCGAACAGATCGTTGTTGCCTTCAGCGATGAGGATGGGCGCGAACTGGGCGCACCAGTCGACGACCGAGGGTGCTGTGACATCGCCGCCATGCAGGATGAGGTCGACGCCGCGCAGGACGTCCGCGATCTGGGGGCCAAGTTCGTCTAACGACCGGACCAGGGACGGCAAATGGGTGTCGGTGATGAGACCGATGCGCACGTTCCTACGCTACCGGTGCCACGCCCGCCGGACAAGACGCGTAGCCCGGCACACCGTCGTGCAGCGGTAGCGTAGACTCCGGGTTCCGAACACCCCGAACGAAAGAAGGCTGCCCTGATGAGTCAAACACGAAACGCGGCGATCGCCGGGATACACGAATACCCGTTGCGGGTGGCCCCGGGCGTCTCTGCGATGCAGATCAAGGCGGCTTCGCTGAAGGCCGCGCTCGATGACGCCGGCCTCAAGTGGAGCGACGTCGACGGCCTGTACGACGCCGGCGATGGCGAAGGCGGCGGCGGACTCGGACTCGCGGCCTACCTCGGGCTGAAGCCCCGGGTCATCGATACGACACAGGTCGGCGGCTCGTCGTACGAGTTCCACGCCGCCCATGCCCTGCGTGACATCGCCGCCGGCCGCGTGAAGGTCGCGGTGACCACCTACGGCTCGACGGCTGCTTCACAGCGGTTTGCCATCGGGACCGGCGGCGGCCGTGGCGGCGCCAGCTGGTCGACGAACATGGAGGCCCCGTACGGCTCTACGCTCATCAGCAACTACGCGATGGTGAAGCAGCGCCACATGCACCAGTACGGCACGACGAACGAGCAACTGGCTGAGATCTCGGTGGCGACGCGCAAGCACGCGATGCGTAACCCGGAAGCGGTGAAGGCGATGACCGATCTCCAGTTCGTGAAGGTCGACAACATCAGCGTGGCCGATGTGCTGGAATCGCGGATGGTGGCTTCGCCGCTGCGGCTGCTCGAATGCTGCATGGTCTCCGACGGCGGCGGCGCCTGCGTCTTCGTGGCGCCGGAAATCGCGCGCGACATCAAGAAGAAGCCCGTCTGGATCCTCGGCAGTGGCGAAGCGACGAAGTACCGGGAAAACGGCGGAGATATCACCGTGAGCGCGGCCGCACAGAGCGCCCCGGCAGCCTTCGGGCAGGCGGGCGTGCGCCCCGACGAGATCGACATCGCGATGGTCTACGACTCATTCACGATTACCGTGGCCGTTTGCCTCGAAGACCTCGGCTTCTGCAAGAAGGGCGAAGCGGGGCAGTTCGTCGGCGACGGTCACCTTGCTTTCGACCGGCCGGGGCTGACCCTCAACACCGATGGCGGCGGGCTCTCTTCGAACCACCCCGGCATGCGCGGGCTCTTCCTCCTGTTGGAGGCCACGCGGCAGATGCGCGGCGAATCCACCTCACAGGTCGCGGGCGCGAAGCTGGCTGTCGCTCACGGCAACGGCGGACTGCTCGGCGGCACCCACACCGGCGGGACCGTCATCCTCGCTGCCGATTAGCCCCGGCCTTCCAGAACGACGCGAAAGGAACGAACGAATGCCTAACCGACCACAACCGCACTTCCCGGAGCCGGACACCCAGCACTACTGGGAGGGCGTGAAGCAGGGCGAACTTCGCTACCAGACCTGCGACGCCTGCTCCGCCGTGAATTTCTACCCGACAGCCCACTGCCAGAAGTGCGGGAACCTCTCGCTCACCTGGCGGCAATCCAGGGGCGAAGGAACCGTCTACACCTTCTCGGTGGTCATGCAGAACCGGATCCCCGGGTTCCAGGAACTCGGCGCGTACGCCGTGGCATACGTCGACCTCGACGAAGGGTTCCGCATGCTCACGAACGTCATGGTCGACGGTGACCCGACGCAGAACGTGCACATCGGGCAGCGCGTTCGAGTGGATTTCGAGAAGCAGGACACCGGCGAGTACCCGATCCCGGTGTTTCGCCCCATTTGATCAATTGAAGAGGTAGTTCAATGCCGCTGAACCCACAGGCAAAGGTAGTCATCGATGCGCTGGCCGCTTCGGGGTTCACCCTCGAAGGCGACCCCGCAGCGGTCCGGGCGATGGCAGCAGCCGCGCCGCGTCCGCAGGGCGAAGACGTCGGCGAGGTGGAGAACCGAACCATCCCGGTGAACGGGACGAACATCCCGGTGCGCATTTATCGTCCAGACCGCCGCCAGGGCGCAAAGCCCGTCCTCGTCTGGTTTCATGGGGGCGGCTGGGTCATCGGCTCGCTGGACGGTTCCGATTATGGCTGCCGGATGGTGACGAACGCCAGCGGCTGCGTTGTTGTCTCGGTCGATTACCGGCTGGCCCCGGAGCACAAGTTTCCGACGGCGGCCGAGGACTGCTATGCCGTGACGAAATGGGTCTCTGAGAATGCGCGGGAGTTGAGTGTCGACCCGAACCGCCTCGCGGTCGGCGGCGACAGCGCGGGCGGGAACCTGGCAGCTGTTGTGTCGCAAATGGCGCGCGCTGCCGGCGGCCCTGCAATCAAGTACCAGGCGCTCGTGTACCCGGTGACGAACCACGACTTCGGCACCGCTTCGTACAGGGAGAACGCCGAGGGCTACTTCCTCACGCGCGCTTCGATGGAGTGGTTCTGGGGTCACTACCTCCGCTCGGCAAGCGACGGCCGTGACCCGCGCGCGTCACCCCTGCTGGCGGAGAGCCTCGCAGGGCTCCCGCCGGCGCTCGTCATCACGGCCGAGTTCGACCCGCTCCGTGACGAAGGCGAAGCCTACACGGAGAAGCTTCGCGCCGCCGGCGTGGCCGTCGAAAGCAAGCGGTACGACGGGCAGATCCACGCCTTCTACGCGAACTCCCTCATCGACGACGGAAAGGCGGCGGCCGTGATGCTGGGACAACGGGTGAAAGCCGCCCTCGGCTGACCATTACGGTTCGCCTGCGAGCGACTGCCAATATGCCTCGCCGCGCGGGGATAACCGGTAGCCAACCTCGAGGCTGACGGTCAGCCCCAGGTTCTTCAGCTTGCGGACGTTGCGCTTGAAGTCGAGCGTTTCCTGCCCGGCCTGGGGCGCGAGGTCGCCCGCGCGGACGCCTGGATTTCGGGCGATGAGCAGCAACGCGGTTCGCGTCCACGGCCCGGACGGACTCGCACGGTCGAGGCGCTCAAGGCGATGCGTGATGGTCGCGAGCGAGCTGGCGTCGAGTGCTGCGTCAGCGGCCAGCAGGTCGCGGCTATCCTCGCCGGGCGCGGCGTGGAAGCGCACGCGATAGACGGGCAGCGAACCGTCGCCGCGAAGGTCCGCGAGCAGCACGGCGGCGGATTCGTAGCCCGCGAGGACGGCTTCCTCGTTGCTGATTGTGGCAGGTTCGATAACGGAGACTTCGTCTACCACGACTCGCCCTGTTGCGGTGCGGTAGGTGTTCCCGGTCACCACCTGGTTGCGCTTCCAGCGGCGGAAGGTCAGCGTCACCTCACCGCTCGCGATGCCGTGGCGAAACCTCGCTTCGAATTGCACGTCAGTACGAGCGGGGCAGGCCAAGCTCGTGCTGGCCGATGAAGTTGAGCACCATCTCGTTCGTTACGGGCGCGATCTTCATCACGCGGACTTCGCGCCAGTACCGTTCGACGTTGAACTCCTTCGCGTAGCCGAAGCCGCCATGAACCTGGAGCGCGCGGTCGGCGGCTTCGAAGCCCCACTCCGAAGCGAGGTACTTCGCCATGTTGGCTTCGGCGCCGCAAGGCTGGCCGTTGTCGTACAGCCAGGAGGCCTTACGGATAAGCAACTCGACGGTCTTCAGCTTGGCGTAGCTATCGGCGAGCGGGAACTGGATCCCCTGGTTCTGGCCGATGGGCCGCCCGAACACGACGCGGTCCTTCGCGTACTGGGCCGCGCGGTCGAGCGCGACCCGGCCGATGCCGAGCGCCTCCGAGGCGACGAGGATGCGCTCGGGGTTCAGGCCGTCCAGCAGGTGGTAGAACCCGCGGCCGACTTCGCCAACGACATCGCGCGCATCCACCGGCAGGTCGTCATAAAACACCTCGTTCGAGTCGACTGCGTGGCGGCCGAGCTTCTCGATTTCACGAATGGTGACGTGGGCCGGGTCGAGGTTCGCGAGGAAGAGCGTCATCCCATCGGTGCGCCGAGGGGCGTCCTCGGCTTTCGTGGTCCGGGCGAGGAGGAGGACCTTGGTCGATTCCTTCGCCTTCGAGGTCCAGACCTTCTGGCCGCTGATGATGAAGTTGTCGCCGTCGCGCCGGGCGAAGGTGTTGATGCTGGGCGTATCGCTCCCGGCGGTGGGTTCGGTGACGCCGAAGGCGACGTGGAGTTCGCCGCGCGCGGCCGCCGGCAGGATGCGCGATTTGAGGTCGGTGGTCCCGTGCTTCACCACCGGGTTCAAGCCGAAGATGGTGAGGTGGAGTGCGGTCGCGCCGTTCATCGCGGCGCCCGAGGCCGACACCTCTTCGAGGAGGATTGAGGCTTCGGTGATACCCAGCCCGGCCCCGCCGTACCCCTCCGGGATGGCAATGCCGAGCCAGCCAGCGTCGGCAAACGCCTTGTAGAAGTCCCACGGGAACTCGTGGGCCATGTCGCATTCGCGCCAGTAGGCGTCATCGAAGCGGCCGGCCAGGGCCCGTGCCTGGGTGCGAATCTGGGTTTGTGCCTCAGTGGGGGCGAAGTCCATGCGGCGATTGTACGGGGTCGGCGAAGGCTGCCGTGGGCTGTTTCGCGGGAGAGTGATCCGCTCGCTCCCGCGCGCAGTTCCCTGCGGGCTGCTAAAACACCTCGAGCAGGTTGAATTTCGGACCGTCTTTGCAACAGAGCTTGACGCCGTGATGCTTCGTGAAGATGCCACAGCCGTAGCACATCCCCCAGCCGCAGGGCATGTTCTCTTCCATCAGGATCTCTGGGAACTGGCGGCGGCCGTTGTTGCGGAGCACATCGGCGAGTGACTGGAACATCGGGTTGGGGCCGCAGGCGTAGATGCGGTTCGCCCATTCCTGGTACTTGCCGAGATGCTGGGTAACGAATCCCTTCGGCCCGGCCGAACCGTCTTCCGTGACGACGACGTACTCCACTTCCTTCGGCCATTCGCTGGCGGAGAGGAGGTGGCGGTCGCTCCGCCCGCCCATCATCGCGACAACGTGGTGCCCGGCGCGGATGGCTCGTTCGGCGGTATCGACGAGTGGCGCCACGCCCACGCCGCCGCCGATGAGGAGCAGGTTTGCCGGTGTTTCAGGGAAAGTGAAGCCGTTGCCGAGCGGCCCGTAGGCGCGGACGGCCGTCCCGGGCGGTTGTTCGCTCAGCCAGCTGGTGCCCTTGCCGACGATGGCGTAGAGCAGGGCGAACCGGTCACCGTCGACCTTGTAGTAGCTGAAGGCGCGGGCGAAGAGCGGGTGGGCGCCGTCCGGGCTGCAGTGAACCATGACGAACTGCCCGGCTTCGACGCCGCGCGTGAGGCCCGGGGCGTGGAACCAGGTGATGCACGCGCCATCCCACGCTCGTTCAGTCGAAATGATGCGCGTCTCTTCGATGTTCACTGGACGTACTCGCGCAGGGTGGCGACTTCGAAGTCGGCGGCGGTGACGAGTGCCGAGACGGCGGCCCGGGCCGTGTCGATCGAGGTGAAGCAGGGGATGCGCTTCTCGGCCGCCGCCCGGCGGATATGGAAGCCGTCACGCAGCGAGCCGGTGAAGCGGTTCTCCGACGTGTTAATCACGCACTGGACCGAACCATCCATGATCACGTCGACGACGTTCGGGTGGTCGCCACTGAGAACCTTCGTGACCGGAGTTACCGGGATGTTGAGGGCCTCGATCATCTTGCTCGTGCCCTCGGTCGCAAAGATGCGGTAGCCGGACTCGTTGAGCTTGTGGATGAGCGGGAGGGCGTCCGCCTTGGTCCGGTCGCTGATGCTGAGGAGGACGCTGGCGTTGGGCTTGAGGGCCATATCCGCGGCGATGAGGGCCTTGGCCAGCGCGGGTTCGAAGGCTCGGTCGATGCCCATGACCTCGCCGGTGCTCTTCATCTCCGGGCCAAGATACGTGTCGACCCCTGTGAGCTTCGACATCGAGAAGACCGGGGCCTTGATGGCCACGAGGTTGCGCTCGGGCCAGAGCCCGGACGGGAAGCCGTGGTCCGCGATCTTCTGGCCGAGCATCGCGCCGACCGCGAGCTGGACCATTGGGACGCCGGTGACTTTGGAGAGGAAGGGCACCGTGCGGCTGGCGCGCGGGTTCACTTCGAGCACGAAGACGCGGGGATCCTCGCCAGGGACGCGCGGGAGAACGACGTACTGGATGTTGGTGAGGCCGATGGCGCCGAGCCCGAGGACGATCCGCTCGGTGTAATCAACGATGGTGGCGCGCTCTTCAGCGTCGAGGTGCATCGGCGGGTAGACCGCCATCGAGTCGCCTGAGTGGACGCCGGCTTTTTCGATGTGCTGCATGATGCCGGGGATCAGCACCGTCTCGCCGTCGCAGATGGCGTCGACTTCGACTTCGGCGCCGTCGAGGAACTTATCGATGAGGATCGGCTTGCCCTGGGCAACCTCGGCCGCCTGCGCGACGAAGGTCACCAGCTCAGTGGCGTTCTGGACGATTTCCATCGCCCGGCCGCCAAGGACGTACGAAGGCCGGACGAGTACCGGGTAGCCGATGGTCTGGGCGGTCTTCATCGCCTCTTCGAGGGTGAGGATGGCTGCCCCCGGCGGCTGAGGGATACCGAGATCCTGCAGGAAGCGCTCGAACAGGCGGCGGTCTTCTGCGGTGTCGATGGTGTCGGCGCTCGATCCGATGATCGGCAGCCCGCTCCGGCGCAGCGGGTCAGCGAGGTTGATGGCGGTCTGCCCGCCGAACTGGACGATGCTGGAGGGCGCTTCATCGCCTGAGCCTGTCTCGTTTTCGATGATGTCGCGGACGCCTTCTTCGTCCAGCGGTTCGAAATACAGACGGTCGGAGGTGTCGAAGTCGGTCGAGACCGTCTCAGGGTTAGAGTTGGCCATGATGCTGCGGATGCCCGCTTCCTGGAGGGCCCAGGCGGCGTGGACGCTGGCGTAGTCGAACTCGATGCCCTGGCCGATGCGGATTGGCCCGCTGCCAACGACGATGGCGGCGGCGGTGTCTTCCGGCAGGGCTTCGTTCTCGGTCTCGTAGGTGCTGTAGAAGTAGGGGGTGGCGGCGTCGAACTCGGCGGCGCAGGTGTCGACCATCTTGTAGACGGGGCGGATGCCCCACTCGTGGCGAAGCGCGCGGATCTGCTCGGGCAGCCGGTCGGCAAGTTGACCGACCATCTCGTCGCTGAAGCCGAGGCGCTTGGCGTCGCGCAGCAATTCGGGGTGGAGAGCCTCCGCGAGCAGCCGGCGCTCCATGGCGACGATGTTCTGGAGGCGGATGGTGAACCATGGGTCGATGGCCGTCTGGCGGGAGAGGTCGAATGGGTCCGCGCCGCGGCGGAGGGCAGCCATAAGCGCCCAGAGCCGTTCGTCGGTGGCGTTCAGCGGGAATTCACCGCCACTGCGCCACTCGGGCCGTTCCCAGAGCAGGCTGTGCCCGCCGACTTCGAGCGAACGCACCGCCTTGTTGAGCGCCGCTTCGAAGGAACGGTCAATCGCCATGACCTCGCCGGTCGCCTTCATCTGCGTGCCCAGTTGGCGTTCGCCGAGTGCGAACTTGTCGAACGGCCAGCGCGGGATCTTCACCACGCAGTAGTCGAGCGCGGGTTCGAAGGCGGCTGTGGTCTTCCGGGTGACGGCGTTCGGGATCTGGTCGAGGGTCTTGCCGCAGGCGATCTTGGCGGCCACGCGCGCGATGGGGTAGCCGGTCGCCTTCGACGCCAGGGCGGACGAGCGCGACACGCGGGGGTTCACTTCGATGACGTAGTAGGGCAGAGGCGCGTAGGGGTCCCCCGGCCAGTCAGTGATGTCCTTGCGCGGGGCGAGGGAGAACTGGACGTTGCAGCCACCCTCGATGCCAAGTTCGTCGATGATGCGGAGCGCTGCCGAGCGCAGCATCTGGTAGTCCTTATCGCTCAGTGTTTGTGAGGGCGCGATGACGATGGAGTCGCCCGTGTGGACGCCCATCGGGTCGAAGTTCTCCATGTTGCAGATGGTGATGCAGTTGCCGGCGCCGTCTCGCATCACTTCGTACTCGACTTCTTTCCAGCCGAGGAGGTTCTTTTCGACGAGGACCTGCGAGATGGGGCTGGCGGCGAGTCCGCTCGCGGCGACGGTCCGGAGTTGGTCCATCGTGAAGGCCATGCCGCCGCCCGTGCCGCCCAGGGTGTAGGCGGGGCGAATAACCACCGGGAGACCGATCTGTTCGGCTGCGGCGACGCATTCATCGAGCGTGTGGCAGATCTCGCTTTCGAGGACGGGTTCGCCGAGCTTCGCGAGCATGTCCCGGAAGAGTTCGCGGTCCTCGGCGCGGCGGATGCCTTCGAGCGGCGTGCCGAGGAGGCGCACGCTGTACTTTTCGAGCACGCCAGCGCGGGCCAATTCGACCGCGAGGTTCAGGCCGGTCTGGCCGCCCATCGTCGGCAGGAGTCCCTCAGGCCGTTCGCGGGCGATGATCCGTTCGACGACGGGAACCGTGAGGGGCTCGATGTAGACGGCGTCGGCGATGTGGAGATCCGTCATGATCGTGGCCGGGTTCGAGTTGACGAGGATGCTGCGGACACCCTCTTCGCGCATGGCTTTGCAGGCCTGGGTGCCGGCGTAGTCGAACTCGGCGGCCTGGCCGATGACGATTGGCCCGGAGCCGATGATCAGGACACTGGCTGGCTTCATGCGGTTCCCCCGAGTGGTTGGGCGCCGGGGCGGGCACACCGAAAGGCTGCCCGCGACCGGTGCGGGTTGTCAGGATGGTGCGCGGCCATTCGCTACCTTCGCCCCGGCCGGGAAGGACGGAACAGCGCCGAGAGGGCTCGTCGCACGGGCCGAAGAGCGAAGATGAGCAGCACGAGTGGCAGGCAGAGCACAACCAGCGGCTGGGCATCGAGGAACAGCCACGATTCGAGCACGCCAATCGCTACTCCAAGCAGGAGCGGCGTCTTGTAGTGGTCGAGGTTGTTCCGGTCATCCCGTAGGAGCAGGAGCGCGAGCAGGAAGACAAACACAGCCGTCATCGCCAGTGAGGCGGCGAAGGCGCGCGCGAGGGTGGTGCCAACGTCGCCTGTCGAAAGCGAGTCATCGAAGAAGGAAGCCAGGAAGAACACGACGGCCATCGTCAGTGCGGCCATGCCGATGGCGAAGAGCACATCGGGCACGGTGGTGGCCCGCCGGCGCTGGCGCACAGGCGCGTTGTTCCGCCGCCGGGCGGGCGCGGTCATCGTGAGGCTTCCCAACACGCTGTCCACTTCAGAGGGGCAACTCGAACGACATGCTGGGGTTCCGCAGGGGAACCATCGCGCCAATGCCGGAGAGGAAGCTGAGCGCCGGCTCGTTGTCCTCCGGCAGGCGGCCGCGGATGCGGCGGTAGCCGTGGTCGCGGGCGAATTCGAGGATGGCATCGGCCAGGTCCGTCGCGAGGCCTCGGCGGCGGTAGTCCCTCAGGACCCAGACACCAAGGAGGCCCGTCGCCGCGTCGGCGGTGTCGAAGTCGAGCGCGCCGAAGGCAACGGGGATGCTGCCATCGTGCGCGACGAACAGCGCGCCGCTCTCGCCGAGGCGCTTGAGCCAGTTGCGGACGTAGTCGCCATCGAACGGCCCCTGGAGGCCGACCTTTTCGTCGCCCATTCCGCGCAGGATGGCGGCGATGCCTTCTGCGTCGGATGGGGTGGCTTTTCGGATGTCTGTTGCGCGGGTCATCGAACTCCTCCACGAACGGTTGCCATCATCTCGATGAACTGGTCGAAGATGTAGGCGTTATCAAGTGGTCCCGGGCAGGCCTCAGAATGATACTGGATGGTCATCAAGGGTTCGTGACGAAGGGCGATGCCTTCGACCGTCTGGTCGTTCAGGTTGATGTGGCTGACGAACGCCTTGCCATCGAGCCCGCTGGGGTCCACCGCGTAGCCGTGGTTCTGGGCGGTGATGGTTACGCGGCCTGTGGCAACTTCCTGGACCGGGTGGTTCCCGCCGCGGTGGCCGAACGGCAGCTTGAAGGTGCCGGCGCCCAGCGCCCGCGCCGCCACCTGGTGGCCCAGGCAGATGCCGAGCACCGGCGCTTTGCCGATGAGCTGGCCCACTTCTCCGACCATCGCGTCGAGAAGCCGCGGGTCCCCCGGGCCGGGTGAAAGCACGATACCGTCCGGGTTCAGCGCGAGGAGGTCTTCGGCGGGCGTCGCTGCCGGGAAGACGCGGACCGAGCAGCCGCGCGCTTCGAGGGAGCGCATGATGTTGCGCTTGACCCCGCCATCGAGGAGCGCGACGCGATGACGCGCCTCGCCCGGCGGCACGTTCCAGTCGAAGACGTGGTCTGTCGTGACCGAGTTGACCCAGTTCACGTTGTCGTAGCTGGCAAAGCTGCGCAGGCGTTCGAGCGCTTTGGCCGCGGATTCGGTCGTGGTCACCGTCCCGGGCATGACACCGTGCATACGGATACGACGGGTGACCGCGCGTGTGTCGACCCCTTCGATGGCGACGATGCCGCGCTCGACGAGGAACTCGCGAAGCGTCTGCTGCGAACGGAGGTGGCTGGCCGTCAGGGCCGCTTCACGCACGATCAGCCCCGTGGGCTGGATGCGCGCTGACTCCTCGACACGGTCATCGATGCCGTAATTGCCAATGAGCGGATAGGTGAGCACGAGCAACTGACCCGCGTAAGAGGGGTCGGTCAGCATCTCCTGGTAGCCGGTCATGGAGGTGTTGAAGACCACTTCGCCGTCGGCGTGGCCCTCAGCGCCGATGCTCCGGCCCGGGAACACCGACCCGTCGGCGAGGACGAGCAAGGCATCAGGCACCGGCCACCTCCATTTCGAATGCAACAGACCCGTTGATGATGACGGCGCGGACGGTGCCGGTGAGTTGCGTGCCGCCAAGTGGCGTGTTGCGGCCCTTCGAGGCGAAGCTCGCGGGGTCGACCGTCCAGCGTGCGGCCGGGTCGACGATGGTGATGTCAGTTGAACCCGGCACCAGCGTCCCTGTACCGGGCGGGAAGCTGAAGACTGATGCCGGGCCAGCCGTGAGCGCCCGGATGGCCGCGCCGAGTTCTAACTCGCCGCGATCAACGAGCGTCATGACGCATCCGAGCGCTGTTTCGATGCAGCTGATGCCGAAGGCCGCTTCGTCGAACTCGCAGAGCTTGTCTTCGATGGCGTGCGGGGCGTGGTCCGTCGCGATTGCGTCGATGACACCGCTGTTGATCCCGGCCAGCAGCGCCCGCCGGTCGGCTTCCGTGCGGAGCGGCGGGTTGATCTTGGCGTTGGTGTCGTAGGCCGGTTCCGCCTCCCCGCCGAAGACCGCGGCTTCGGTGAGGAAGAGGTGGCTTGGCGTCACTTCACAGGTGATCGGCAGCCCGCGGCGCTTGGCATCGGCGACCAGTTCGAGGCCGCGAGCGGTGGTGACGTGGGCGATGTGCAGGCGGGCGCCCGTGGCTTCGCAGAGGGCGATGTTGCGGGCGATGGCACTGGTCTCAGCCGCGGCCGGCTGGCCGGGCAGGCCAAGGCGCTCGCTCACGCTCCCCTCATTCATCGAGCCGCCGTGGCTCAGTTCCGGGTCATCGCAATGCTCGGAGATGGGCAACCTCAGGGCCGCGGCCAACTCCATCGCGTGACGCATGAGGCGGGCGTTGGCAACGGGACTGCCGTCGTCGCTGAGCGCGATGCAGCCGCCACCGGCGAGTTCGGACAACTCCGCGAGTTCCTTGCCGGCACGCCCGCGCGTGACGCAGCCGATGGGGAAGACACGCACCTGCGCGTCCCGTTCGATGCGTTCGCGGAGCGACCGGAGGACATCCGCGGCATCCGGCGCCGGGTTCGTGTTCGGCATCGCACAGATGGTGGTAAATCCACCGCGCAGGGCGGCAAGCGTCTCCGTGGCGATCGTGCCCTTCTGTTCGAAGCCGGGCTCCCGGAGGTGCGTGTGGAGGTCCACGAAACCGGGCGTCACGAGGCAGCCATGGGCGTCGATGACGCGAGCTTCGGGAGCTTCGATATTTGCGGCAACCTGTTCGACCGCGCCGTTGGTCACGAGTACATCACTGATCGAATCGAGGCCCGATGCCGGGTCGAGGACGCGGCCGCCGCGGATGAGGATTTGTCCGGTCATGGCCGCCTCGCAGTCGCCATCAGGTAAAGGATGGCCATGCGGACGGCGACACCGTTCGCTACCTGCTCTTCGATCACCGAAGCCACCCCGTGGGCGACGTCCGGCGCGATTTCGATGCCTTCGTTCATCGGTCCGGGATGCATCACGAGGGCCCCGGGGCGCGCCTTGGCCAGCCGCCGGGCGTTGACCTGGTACCCGGCGATGTACTCACGCAGCGACGGGATGAGGCCCTTCTCCTGGCGCTCCTTCTGCATGCGCAGGGCCATCACGATGTCCGCGCCGGAGATCGCGTCGTCGAGGTTCGTCGTGACGGTGCAACGGCCCAGTTCGCTGACCTGCGATGCGAGCGTCCGCGGCACGAGCGTCGCCGGGCCGCACAGGGTGACGTCTGCGCCAGAGGCCAGCAGCGTCCAGAGGTTCGAACGGGCGACACGGCTGTGCAGGACGTCGCCGACGATGACGACTCGCTTTCCGGCGAGGTCCCCGGCGTGGCGGCGCATGGTGAAGAGGTCGAGGAGCGCCTGCGTCGGGTGGGCGTGCGTGCCGTCGCCGCCGTTGATGATGCCTGCGGCGGTGTTCCGCGCGGCCAGGTAGGGCGCCCCGGATTTCCCGTGGCGCATGACCACGAGGTCCGCCCCGATGGCTTCGAGCGTACGGATGGTGTCGATGAGCGTTTCGCCCTTTTCGACTGAGCTGCCCGAGGCCGTGAGGTTCACCACGTCGGCGCCGAGGGCCTTGGCGGCCACTTCGAAGCTGGCCCTTGTGCGTGTCGACTGCTCGTAGAAGAGCGTGATGACGGTGACGCCGCGAAGAGTCGCGACCTTTGCGACCGGCCGGTTGCGAACCTCGCGCATCCCTTCTGCGGTCTCCAGGATGAGCTGGATCTCGGCGTTCGAAAGTGTGTCCGTGTCGAGCAGGTCCTTGCGGGTCCAGGCGGGCGCTTCGGCCGGCGATGCCGGCGCTTCGGGGTTGCGGAGTTCAAGCACGCGCTGCCTCCTCTCCGAATACGTAGACGGCGTCCTCGCCATCGACTTCGCGAAGGTGGACCCGCACCTTCTGGACGAGCGCCGTCGGGATATTCTTGCCGACGAAGTCAGGACGAATGGGAAGCTCGCGGTGGCCGCGGTCGATGAGGACGGCGAGGCGGACGCGTGCCGGGCGTCCGAAGTCCAGCAGGGCGTCGAGCGCGGCCCGGATGCTGCGGCCGGTGAAAAGCACGTCATCAACGAGAACGACGGTCGCACCGTCGATGGAGACCGGGATTTCGCTCGGCCGGATCGGCGGCGGCGCCGAGCGGCGGGTCACATCGTCCCGGTACAGGCCGATGTCGAGCGCGCCGACAGGGACGGCCACACCCTCGAATTCCCGGATGGCCTCGGCGAGCCTGCGGGCGAGTGGGTACCCGCGAGAGAGGAGGCCGACGATGACGAGTCCCTGCGTGCCGCGATTGTTCTCGACGATCTCGTGGCCGAGCCGCCGGAGGGTGCGAGCAACTTCATCGGGGCCAAGATAGGGGTCAGGAGTCATAAAAAACGCCTCCCCCGGCGGGCGGGACAGGCGCACACGAAAAGATGCTTGCCGGCCATACCGGCGCCTCCTCCCTTGGGGGCCTCACGGGACCACCTTAAAGGGTCTCGAATGAGAATAGCCGCGTGTGATTGGCTGATCAATGTAGTTAACCGCAACGACCGCGGGGGTATACTGCCCGGTAAGTTCGAACCGCCGATTGCCGCCAGGCGGGGACCTTCATCGGGAGCCTTTTTGAGTTCACCTACGTCCAGCCGCGAGGCAGAGGTTCGCGACCGCATCTTCGCCAGCGCGCTGCGCCACTTCTCACAGAAGGGCTACGCAGCGACTTCGCTGCGCGAGATTTCGGACGATGCGCAGACCACCAAGCCGATGATCTATTACTACTTCGGCTCGAAGGAAGGGCTCTACGCCAGCATCGTCCGCGAAATCCTTGAGGAGATGGCCGAAGGAATCCGTGCGCAGCTTCCCGCTGAAGCCCCCGTGACGGACCAGGTAATGGCCTTTTGCGAGCGGTACTTGGACCATTTTCTCCAGCAGGAAGAGATCATCGCGCTGGTGCTTCGCGAGGTGTTCGGCCTTGGCGGCGTCCCGATGGCTGAGTTCTCGCAAACGCTGGGTGACCGCGTCCGCCAACCTCTTGATACGATTATCGCGTTCGGCATGGAGAGCGGCGTCCTACGCCGGGATGGCGTGGCTACCTGTGCGACCGCCGTCACCGGGATCCTGAACATGTTCATCCTTGCCCACGTGTTTGGCGGCGCCGAAATAGATAAGGCAACGCCTCTGCGTCAGGTCCGGTATTACCTGCAAGGCCTCCGCAGCGCGTAAATTCTCCGGTCTGACCCCTCATCTTCACGCCATTGCCGCCGTTTCTAATTGGTAAGGGAGGCTGAGTGTGTCTGACGCGAAGCTGATGGATTACTACGCGGTGCTCAACCTGCCGCCGAAAGCAGACCTTTCCGGCATCGAGACCGCGTACGCGCGCCTCTCCGATGACCTGATGAAGCAGTCCGAAGATGATGAGACGTACCGCCAGGCGATGCAGCGGCTGAACGAAGCCTATGCGGTGCTCTCCAAGCCGGAGCTCCGGCGCGAGTACGACCGCGCATTCTTCCGAGGCGAACTTGAGCGTCTGGAACGCGAAGCGCGAGCTGTCCGCCGCCGCCGGAACATGGCCAGCAATCTGCTGGTTGCGGGACTCGGCCTCGTCGTCGCAGTGCAGGCGGGTGCGCTGCTCTACCTTGGGGGCGATGCCGTGACCGGGCTGTTCAACGCCGTCTTCGGCGTCCTCCTGTAAGCTGCGGCCGGTTCAGGAAGGTGTGAGCGACCGCTTGAACTGCTTGCTCAGTCCCAGTCCCTGGTCCTGGTACGAAGAACCGGCGCCCGCGCCGTAGAGACGCTCGGGAACGGCAAGCATCCGCTCGTACATCAGTCTGCCGATACGCTGACCGTCTTTCAGCGCATACGGGATTTCGTGTGAACGAACTTCGAGGATGGCGCGCGTCCCCTGCAATTCGCCGGCGCCGTAGCCGAAACCGGGGTCGAAAAAGCCTGCGTAGTGCACGCGAAACTCGCCCATCGCCTGATCATATGGAAGCATCTCGGCCGCGTACGTCGGAGGGACGCGGACGCGTTCCTTCGAGCCGAGGATGTAGAAGGCATCGGGCGTGAGGATCAGCTGGCGCGAAGGCCGGACGGCCTCCCAGAAGTCCTCCGGGTCGTAGTAGCCGATCCGTTCGAGGTCGATGACCGGGGCCTCGCCGCGTGCTTTCCAGCCCACTGCCCGGTCGCCCGCACTTCCCGAAAGGTCAACCGAGAACCAGATGCCGCTATCGACGGTCGCCTTTATTGGCTCGCCGTGTTCGTCGAAGACGAGTGACTCCTCATCGGCTGCGCGACGGCTCGCGTGGGACGAGGCGGAACGGCCGCGCACGAAGCGGAGTTGGTTGAGGCGGGTGCCTTGCCGCACTCTCACGTTGAAGGTCTTTGGCGACACTTCCGCGAAGAGCGGGCCCTGGTAGCCCCGGTCGATGATGTCGAACTGGTCGGCCCTGTCGGTGATGAGGCGGGCGAAGACGTCAAGACGGCCGGTCGTGCTTTTGGGGTTCGCCTTTGCCAGCAACCCGGGCGTCCCCGCAAGGTCGAGGCTTTCGAGCAGAGGGATGATGTAGACCGCGCCCTTCTGGAGAACCGCGCCATCTTCAAGGCTGATGCGCTGCACGAGGAGATCCTCGGTCGCTTCGAGGACAGTCGTCCCCCGGCCCGGGAGGAAGCTCGCCCGCACCTGCAGGGCGTACGCGCCGAGGCGCAGGTCGATGCTGGCGGGCTGGAGTTGACCCTCGTCAATCTGTTCCGAAGAGGACATCACACCGTCGGCAACGAGCGCCCTCAGGTGCTCGAAGGGAAGCACGCCGCGGTCGTGCTCGCGAACTTCGCGGCCAACTTCGGGGAAAAGACGCGGCCCAGTCGGCGAAGTCATGAGCGTTGAACGTCCCGTGGCGTTGCCATTGGCGGAGTCTACCTGTGTGCAGCCTTAGCGGGCTGCATCGCCGGACGCGAGGTCCGCAATCTTGCGGGCCTCGCCTTCGGCGTAGGGGGTGATTGTGTCGATGACGTCGACGCGGCTGTCGAGACGCTTCTGGAGGCCGCTCATCAGGCCGAGGACGCGGAAGATGAGGAGGATGTCGCCGGGGATCTCGGTCACCGGGTTCGCCTGGAGGATGCGCGAGAGCCGTTCGTTGACTTCGGGCATGACGTCCTGGTCGACGTATGGCTTCCGCTCGGCGCCGCCGTATTCGAAGAACGACTTCCCCAGTGCGACGAGCGACTCAGGGTCATCGGAGCGGGTCTTGAAGCCGATGGCGCGGAATGCTTCGACCATCGCGGCGTCGTCCTGCTTGATCAGCGCCATGATGAGTTGGGCGTAGTTGCGGCGAAACTCTTCGGGGAGTTCCTTGGAGAGGCCGAAGTCGAGGAAGACCACCACCGGGCCGGGCAGGACAAAGAGGTTCCCGGGATGCGGGTCGGCGTGGAAGTAGCCGTGGACGAGGATCTGCTCGCAGTAGGCTTCGGTCATGATGAGAGCGACCTGGTTGGGGTCGATTCCCTCGGCGACGAGCGTCTCGATGTCGGAGATCTTCGTCGCTTCGATGAACTCGGTGGTGAGGACGCGCCGCCGCGTGGTCTCCCAGAACACGCGCGGGATCTTGATGTCGGGCCGATGCGCCAGGTCAGCTGCAACCCGCTCCGAGCTGCGGCCCTCGAGTTCGAAATCGAGTTCCCGCGGCATGTCCTTGTTGAGTTCGTTCATGAGGACGCGGAAATCGAAGTTCTTTTCGAGGCGAGCGAGTATCCGGACGAGGATGCCAATGTTCCGCAGGTCCGTTTCGAGGATGCGGTCGATGCCCGGGTACTGGACCTTCACGGCGACGTCCTGGCCGTCTTTCGTTCGGGCGCGGTGGACCTGCGCGAGCGACGCCGAGGCGATGGGCGAACGAGTGAAGCCGTCGAAGAGAGCGTCGGGGTGCTGGCCGAACTCGCGCCGGAAGACGGCCACAACCTGACTGAACGGCCGTGCGGGCACCGAATCCTGGAGGCGGCTCAGCACCGAGACGTATTCAGTCGGTGCGATGTCCGCACGCGAGCTGATGAACTGGCACGTCTTGATCATCATGCCTTCGAGGCGGGTCGCAAGCCGGTAGATGCGCTCAGCGTTGCGGGTGTGGGCGCGTGAGAGCTGTAGTTCGCGCTGGCGCGGAGTGAGCTTCTTGTTCCGCTGGATCCGCTTATAACTCAGGTAGACGACGAGGAACGTCCAGCCGACGTCCAGGAAGCGGCGTGCGCGCCGGGGCCAGGGCAGGGGTTGCGTCCCGGTGAGTGTGTTCGCCATTCAGTGCGATCGTAGCCGGAGGGCTCGCCATGGGCGAAGCAGCCGGGCCGCCCAGGCCCGGCCTTCGCTGCGAGATGCCGTGCTCAGGCCTTCAGGGCGATCGCGTCGACCTTCCACGCGCCCGCGACATCCTTCCAGCGGGTGGCGATCGTCGTCGACTGGTCGCTGCCTTCAGCGCTCATGACGAGGTCGACCAGGTGGTCTTCGTCTTCCTGGCCGTTGACATTCACGGTGACCGTGGGCTTGCCCTGGGGCTGTGGCTGGGAAGCCATCTGGCCCTGGAGGGCCATCGCCTGGCCCATGCCGTTCGGAGTGAAGGCCATCATCAGGCCGGCGATGTTCTGGTTGATGAGGTCGTTCGCGAACGTTTCCGCGCTCGCCTTGAGGTCCGCCATGGTGGTTCTGCTCCTTGTGCTCCGGGGTGGTTCCTCCGGGAGTGTCCCTAGGGTAGAGATGACGGGAGAGGTGTCAACCGGGCAACTTCGTCTTTCGATTCAGTAGCCGTGGCTGTCCCAGAGGATGTCGCCCCGGCCCGTGAGTTTCGCCTGCTGCCGTGACGCCACAAAGAGGAAGTCGCTGAGCCGGTTCAGGTACGGGATGACCTGGGGCCCGACCTCCTCCTCGCGCACGAGGGCAATGGATGCGCGCTCGGCGCGGCGGCAGACGGTTCGCGCCACGTGCAACTGAGCGGCGGCGAGGTCCCCGCCCGGCAGGATGAAGCTGCGAAGTGGTTCGAGCCCCTCGTTCCACTCATCGATCCAGCTTTCGAGGTCGCTCACGTGGTGCGCTTCGACGCGGGGAACGGCGAACCGCTTCTTGTCGTCTTCGAGAATGCAGAGGTCGGAACCAAGGTTGAACAGCACCTGTTGGATGATGAAGAACCGCTCCCGCATAGACTCGTGGATGCCGGCGCTGACCGCCACGCCGATGCAGGAGTTGAGTTCGTCGACTGTCCCGAACGCTTCAATCCGGAGAGAGTCTTTGTGGACGCGCTGGCCCCCTCCGAGGGCGGTAGTGCCGTCGTCGCCGGCGCGGGTGTAGACGCGATTGATGTGAACCATGGCGCCATGGTACTGGCTGTTGCATCGGAGGTCGGCAATGCTTCAAGGCCGCCAAGTGATGACGCCGGCCACAGACCGGGTGAGAATAGAGGCGCGGGTTCTGGCCGCTGAGGGGAAAGTGATGACGAACCAGGAGCAACGTTGCAGCCGCTGCCATTCGGTGTACTCGGGGCAGCCGTACCTGATGGCCGGGCGCGAGTTCTGTTGCCAGAGTTGCTCCGTTGGTTCGGCCTGTGAGCACCAGGGCATCCACCGCTCCACCAGCGTCCGCCGGTACGACACGATGTTCGACCGCTTCCGGCAGGTGGTGCGGGAGAACTCGCCGTACGAGGTTCAGCGGAACCCGGTTCACCTCTGAGCGAAAAGTTTACGAAGCGCGTCGTCATAAGAATCCCCGCCGGGCGGTGGCCTTTGGCTATAGTCCCGCCCGAGGGATCGGCGCCTTTCCCAGGACAGGTGCTCGACCCGCCGGCCGAAGACTGGGTGGAGGAGGCGCGCCCGCCCGTGTCCACCAAAGCCCGGCGCCGACCCTCTTTCTTCCCTCCATCGCGTCTGAGAAACCAGAAGCCGGGACGCGACGGCGCGTGTTTCGAGGCGCCGCCCCACGGGTGGAGTCACCTTGAGACTGATTGACGGTCCCGGGGGCCTCACGCTCGAGGCTGGCGGCAAAGCATGGGCTGCGCTGGACCTGCCCCTGCTCCACGGGGAGCGTCCGGCGGTTCACACCGCGCTCGTGGCGTCCCAATCGAGCCTCGCAGCTGATGGCGAGTGGCTCCACGTCAGGCTCTCGTGGACCTGCAACGAGTCCGTGGAGCAGGACGAGTTGGCTCTCCGGCTGCGGCTGCTGTTCGAGCCCACGTTCTGGTGGGCGCCCCACCTCGCCCCCGCCGACGGCGACTGCATCGCACAACACGTCTTCCGCGCGCCCGCATTGATCGCGTCAGCGACCGTAGCAGAGGAAGCGGCCACCCTGGTGGTCATTCCCGACCTCGATCTGTGTGGCGCTCAGCCGGAGACCCCGTGGTTCCTCGACCTCGATGTCCCGGCGCGCACGTTCTGGCTTGGCATGTCGCGCAGCGAACTGACCGACCACGTCCGCTATCGCAAGTCAGGCGGGATGGTGTTTTCGCCCGAACAGAGCGGCGGCAGGGTCGAACTCGGGTTCTTCGTGTCGCTCGATTCGAGCCCGGCAGCTGACCCGGAGCGCCCTGCGAACCCCTTCCGGGCGGCAAGGAGGTTTCTCTGGCAACGGTATGCGAGGCCGCTGTTCGACCAGGGGCGGCCAACCCCCGGGCCACTCGAACCGTACGTCGACCACACCTACCGGTGGGCTTTCGAATCATGGAACGATTCGGTCTGGCAGGAGTTTGACCTCGGCGGGACACGAGTCGGCGCGCCGGCCTTCATCGTTAACGTCACGCAGTCACCGAACTATCCCGGTGAGCCGAGCCTCCGGGAGGTGCTCAGCGTCTGGAACCAGGCATGGTTCTCGTCACTTCGCTCAGCGGCCGGACTGTACCGGTACGCCCGGCGCACGGGTGACGATGGGTTGCTGCAGAAGGCGCTCATGACGAAGGAGTTAGCGCTTGCGGCGCCGATGCGCGATGGCATCTTTCCGTCGGTGTACCGGACAGAGATGACCGAGGTCGAAGTCGACGGTAAGGTGCTCCGCCGGTCACTGGGATGGGACACCGGGTACTGGACCAACTCCGACCGGACCCCCACGGAGCGCGGCATCGACGACGGGTGGTTCCACATCGTCGACAGCAGTTGGACGGCGCTCCAGATGGTCCGCTGGTACACGGAACTCGAACCCGACGACCGTCTCCTCGCGTATGTGCAGACCTACGCGGGGAAGCTGCTGACGCTCCGGGACGGCGACGGGTTCTTCCCGGCATGGTTGCACCCCGAGACGCTCGAACCTTCGGAGGTGCTGAGAGTGTCGCCGGAGACGAGCGTCAGCGCGGCGTTCCTCCTTGCACTGTCGAAGCTGACGAACGACGGCCGGTACCAGGATGCCGCGCTCCGGGCCCTGGACGTGGTCATCGATGAAATCGTTGCCACTGGCAGGTGGGAGGACTTTGAAACCTACTGGTCGTGCTGCCCGTTCGGGAAAGAGGAGCACTATGGCCGGAAGTTCGAACGGAACGGCATGTACAAGCAGTGCAACCTCGGCATGTTCTGGACGGCTGAGGCGCTTCTCGCCGGGTTCGAAGCCAGCGGCGATGTGCGGTATCTGCAGTGGGGCCGGCGTACCCTCGACGAACTGGCAATGACCCAGCAGGTGTGGGAGCCGCCGTTCATCTACACGCCTGCCGTCGGCGGCTTCGGGGTGATGAACTTCGATGGCGAATGGAACGACGCCCGCCAGAGCCTCTTCGCTGAGCTGTTTCTCGATTACTACCGGGTGACCGGCGAGACCGAGTTGTTCGAGCGAGGGGTGGCTGCGCTCAGGGCGTCGTTCATCATGATGTACTGCCCAGAGAACCCGGTGGCGAAGTCACTCTGGGAGCGCCGCTGGCCGTTCTTCGGCCCGGAGGACTACGGGTTCATGATGGAGAACTATGGCCACCCCGGTGTCACCACGCCCGACGGCGTCGGGGTCGGCCGATTCTCGATTTACGACTGGGGCAGCGGGACGGCCGCAGCTGCGTTTGCACGTATCCGGGAGCACTACGGTGACGTGTACGTTGATGCAGCGCGCGGCCGTGCATTCGCGGTCAACGGCCTGGCGGTGAGCACGGACGCCGGCCAGTCCGCCTACACCATCCAGAACCCGGGTTCGACGGATCGCAACGTGCGCCTGGTCCGCTCGACGGGTGAGGCGCACGAGTTCAACATCGCGCCGGGGGGCAGTGTGACCGGGAGCTTCGGCCAGCCGTAGCCTGCAGCGGTGCCGCCGCGTCTGGCACGCCCGCTGACCACCTACTACCATCTCAGGGTGACCATGAACGAGCGTTTTGAAGTGAATCGTCCAGATGTCGTTGACGAGAGCGTGGATGGGGAAGTCCTCATCGTGCACCTCGGGAGCGGCGCCTACTTCAGTTCCCGTGGCGCCGGGGATTCGGCGTGGCAACTGCTGGCGGCAGGCTGCACCGCCGCCGAGTCTGCAGCGGTCATGGGTCAGGAAGCTGATGCCGTGAAGGCGTTTACCGCGCAACTCGTGGATGAAGGCCTTCTGAGGCCGCGCGCGACTCCCCCTGCTCCGCAGCCCCCGGTGACTGCCGTTACCGGACCGATGACGCTCGATAAGTACACCGACATGCAGGAACTGTTGCTTCTCGACCCTATTCACGACGTGGAGCCTGAAGGCTGGCCTGCTGCTAAACAGGGCGGGGACAGACCCTAAGTGCCGGGTGAGGCGCCAGGTGTCGGCACTATCCAACAGCTTCAAGCATTCAGGGCAGGCTTCCACCGTGCGGCCGCCGCCGCAGGCGGCGTGATTCGCATACCCATAGCGGTTGCCGGTCAGCGTGTCGTCTTCGAGTTCGCCGGGGCGGCGCTGATGTCCCGGATGGCGGGGCCATTTGCACATCTGCGGTGTGACGACGGCCCGGTTTCACTGCGGATCCGGGTGTGGGATAGCGAAAGTACGGGGGTTTCGTTGCCGCCCGAACTCCCGTCGCCGGGGTCCGTGTATGCCCAGAGCCTGCCGGCCATGGCGGACGGTCATGCGGTACGGTGGGCGTTCTTCCGGCCGGATCCCGGCCTCACTGCCTACGATGCTGAGTCTCGCGAGGCTGACTACTGGATCCCCGCAGCCTCCCGCATCACCTACGGGGACCTGGCCGGCGGGTTCCGCGCGATATTCGCCTGGGCGATGGCCTCAGAAGGCCTCCAGTTCCTGCATGCTGCGGCGGTGGCCGAAGCCGGGAAGGCCGCACTCATTGTTGGCCGGAGCGGTTCCGGCAAGAGCAGCACGTCTCTCGCCTGCCTCCTCGCCGGGATGGAGTTCCTCGGTGATGACCACTGCCTGCTCGATTTGCGAGGCGCGCCATCGGTCCACTCCATCTACGCCGCGGCCAAGTTGCACGACTCCCAACTCGAGCGGTTTCCCGAGGTGGAGCGCCTGGTGGTGAATCCTGACCGCGAGGCTCCGGTGAAAGGGGTCGCCCTGCTGCACCCTGATTACTCCGGGTTGCTGCCAGCCTCACGGCCACTCGCGGCGGTGTTCGTCCCAAACATCGGCGGTGGCTCCAGAACCACCATCGAAGCGACCGATCCTGCGACGGCGCTTGCCGCGCTTGCCCCGAGTACACTGCTACAGGCGGCTTCGGCTGATCGCCGGGCCCTCGGAGCAATGGCACGGCTCGTCAGGTCCGTGCCGTGTTACCGTGTTTCGCTGAGCACGGATCGCGCGGAGATAGCTGCCCGAATCCGCACCTTCCTCCGAGAGGAGGCCACCAGCGCCGCGCCGTGAACCCACTCGTTTCTGTCATCATCCCTGTCCACAACGGGGCAGAGTTCATCGAGACCGCGCTGGAGAGTGTCTTCGCGCAGGCGCACCGGCCGCTGGAGGTGGTTGTCGCAGATGACGCATCGACGGATGCCACTGCGGCGCTGGTTGAGAGTTTCCCGGAGGTGATCCAACTCCTGAAGCTGTCTCGCTGCGGGGTCTCGGCAGCAAGGAATGCCGCTGTTGCAGCTTCGAACGGGGAGTGGCTGGCATTCCTCGATGCGGATGACCTCTGGCTGCCGGACAAACTCCACGTTCAACTCCAGGCGGCGGGAGAGCACCCGGACGCGGCGGTTTTTCTTGGCGGGAAGCGCATCCGGGTGGAGGACTCTGCGCGTGACTGGTATACGGGGCCGGCGCACGGCGAGCAGCTGGTGTCCTACGAGCCATCCGTTTGGCTGGTTCGGCGTGATGCGTTCGAGCGAGTCGGTCAGTTCGACACTGCAAGGACCATCGGGGAGGACACTGACTGGATTGTGAGAGCCAAGGACGCAGGGTTGCGAGTCCACGTTTGCCCGGAAGTGCTGTGTGAGCGGCGCATCCATGGACGAAACGCGACACGGGCGCCGTATGACTTGAAGGGTATCACGCTCGGTATCCTGCGGGATTCGGTTCGCCGAAAAACCGAGGCAAGAGGACAGCCTTGATGAATGCACCACACGTTTCAGTCGTGATTCCCGCGTACAACGCGGAACGGTTCCTTGGCGAGGCGCTTGAGAGCGTGCTGGCGCAATCGCTGTCCGCGGAAGAGATCGTTGTGGTCGATGATGGGTCCACGGACAACACCGGGTTGGTGGCCGCGGGATTCCCGGGGGTAACCGTCGTGTCGCTGCCTCACTTCGGGGTGTCAGCCGCTCGCAACGCCGGGGTGTCACGAAGCACGGGAGATTTCATCGCGTTCCTCGATGCTGACGACACATGGATGCCGGAGCGGCTGGAGCGCCAGTTCGTGCGGCTGGCTGCGTCACCGGCGGCGGGCATCGTGATGGCGCGGCAGGCTTACCGGTTCGAGGGCCCCGTCCCCTCCTGGTTCAGAGGCCCGACCGATGGCAGTTCCGAGCCCGGCTACCAGCCGAGCAACTGGCTGGTTCGCCGGGAGACGTGGACACGAGTCGGACCGTTCACGGAGGGGATAACACACTCGGAAGACACTGACTGGTTGGCGCGAGCATCGGACCTCGGTGTGGAGGTCGTAATGGCCGACGAGACACTCGTCGTGCATCGAATTCACGACCAGAACGCGAGCGGGCAGGCGGAAGCGGTCCGCGCCGGAGTGCTCCATGCCCTTCGAACGTCAGTGCGGCGAAAGCAGGGCATGCTTCCCGAGGGTGGGCTGTAGTGTCGCCGCAGCCGGAGGTTTCGGTGGTGATTCCGGCGTACAACGCTGGAGAGTTCATCGCTGAAGCGATTCAGAGCGTGCTGGCGGCGCCGGGGCCCACGCGTGAGGTGATCGTGGTCGACGATGGCTCGACCGACAACACGGCCTCGATTGCTGCCGGCTTTTCCGAGGTTCGCCTGCTCCAACGGCCCAACGGCGGCATCGGAGCCGCGAGGAACACGGCGCTCATGAACGTTTCAGCCCCCCTGGTTGCGTTCCTCGATGCCGACGACGTCTGGCCTTTAGGGCGGCTGACCGCGCTCGTCAGTGCGCTGGTTTCGGGAGTCGATGCCGCGTTCGGACAGATCGTGCAGTTTGGTGACGGCCGTGAAGAATCGGAGCCGGCGCCGGCATTGCTCGCCGGGACGATGCTCATCCGGACCGAGGCTGCAGCACGGGCAGGCAAGTTCCGTGAAGACGTGAAGGTCGGCGAATTTATCGACTGGTGGTCGCGTGCTGAAGAGGCTGGAGTCCGGCGAGTGCAGATCCCGGATGTCGTGCTGCGGCGTCGCATCCACACCTCGAACACAGGTATCACGCACGCCGGGAGCAGGGTGGACTATGCCCGGGTGTTGCGAGCTGCACTCGAACGACGAAGAGGCTCAAACTGAACCACCCGAGACTCCGTCCGCCGAACCCGACGCAGTTGGCTGCGCTGCGCTGCGCGTTACTGCCGCCTGACCGCGCAATACAGGCCTGGGAGCAGTTGCGGGACCATTCGGATGTCCTCGACAAGACGGATCAGGCGACATTCCGGATGCTCCCCATGGTGTACTGGAACCTGCGCAACACTGGACTCGAAGACCCGGCGCTGCAGCTCTTGAGAGGGGCCTACCGCCAGTCGTGGCTTCGTACCCGGCTTGTGCTGCGCTCGGCACAGACCGTTATTGGTCACCTCCGCTCGGTGGATGTGGAGCCGGTGGCGCTCAAAGGCTCTGCTTTGCTTGCGACCGCCTACCCTGAGACGGCCCTGCGGCCGATGCACGATGTCGACCTCCTGATCCCACCCGGTCAGTTTGTACGTGCATTCGACGCACTGGAATCAGCCGGATGGAAGCCATTGCGAGGGTCGCGAGGGCAGTACTTCAGCACCCTTCGCAGCTTCCACGCGCTGCCGGTCATTGGGCCGGACAACGTCGAGACCGACCTCCATCGGCACATGCTGGAGGAAGACTGCTATCGCGGGGCCGATGCGAGAATGCTCGCCCGCCTGCAGCAAGCCGAACTTGAAGGGGTTCGCCTCACGGTGCCTTCGCTGGAGGACCAGGTCATCAACGCCTGCGTCCATGGGGTGCGTTGGGATCCGGTGCCGCCGTTGCGTTGGGTGCTCGACGTCGTGATGGCCGTGAGAGCGGCCGACCCCGGGTTCGACTGGGCCTACCTGGAAGGGGAGTCGCTGGAGCGGCGGGTGTCGCTGGCGATGGCCGCGGCACTGGGTTTCGCGCGGCAGTTTGAGCCGTCAATTCCTGAGTCGACCATTGACGTGCTCGCCCGCGCCGCCCACGGCCGGCTCGAAAGGGTGGACTTCAACTTCCAACAGAGGGAGTACTCGGCGCCCGCGCAGGTCGGGCGCTACCTGACTCGGTACCTGCGGCTGTCATCCCAGCGTAGCTTGCGAAGGAAAGCGACCGGCCTGCCCTCGTACCTGGCTGCGATGTGGGAGCTTGAAGACCCGCGGAACGTGCCGCGCGAGGGCATGCGGCGCGTTTGGGCGGCGCTCCGGCGGTGACTGGTACCGGGGGAGGGATTCGAACCCACACGCCTTGCGGCCGCCGGGTTTAAGCCAGCTGCGTCTGCCATTCCGCCACCCCGGCGTTGCCTGTGACTGTAGCCGAGGCGGGACTCATGCGGTACGGCGGCAGGACTGGCAGAGCCCGTACAGTTCGAGGCTGTGGCCCTGGAGTGCAAACCCGCGAGTTCGCGCCTGCTCGGCGATACGGGCGTCGATCTCCGGGTCATTGAACTCGGTGAGCGACCCGCAGGTCCGGCAGACCAGGTGGTGGTGATGGTCGCCCTCGGAGACCTGGTAGCGGGCGGTGCCGTCTTCGAGGGGCACCCGGCACATCATGTCCAGTTCAAGCAGCAACTTGATCGTCCGGAAGACGGTGGCACGGCCTACTCCAGGCACTTCGGAGAGCAGGTCTTCTACCGTGAATGGTCCCGGAGCATTGCCGATTGCATTCAGTACCGCCCGCCGAGGAGCGGTCGACCGGAAGCCGATGAGTTCGAGCCGGGATGAGGCAGTGTCCGCGAATGTCACGGTTTCAATCGTAACAAAGCACCGAATCGCAACCGATGGCGGCACGAATCTCCCGATGATCGAGGGTGAGGGAAGGAGAAGAGTCCATGACCGGTCAGATTTCGCGGGATGTGCCCAGGCAGCTTGTTGTGTTCCGGGTTGGTCCAACGGCGTTCGGGGTGGACATCGCCGCGGTGCAGGAGATCCTTCCGTTGCTTCCGGTGACGCGGACGCCCGGAGCGCCCGCCGGAGTGCTTGGCGTTGCCGACGTGCGGAACCGGGTGATCCCCGTGTTCGACCTCCACCTCCACTTCGGGCTGCTGCGGCCGGACGAAAACCGCGAGACGCGCCTGATCGTGGTCGACGCCGGGCAGGCGCCGGTCGCGGTCCTCGTGGACGGAGTGGACCAGGTTGTGAATGTGGGCGCCGAGGACATCCAGCCGGTTCGCAGTGCAGGGAGCGTTGCGGCGCCTGCCTATGTGAACGGTGTGCTTCGCACTGCTGACCGCCTGGTGCTCTGGGTCGAACCCGAAGCCCTCATCCCCGAGCCGGTACAGATGGCGGCCGCGGCCTGAGCTACATCGCGCGCCAGCGACCATCGCTGCACGCGGCGCGGCCCTCTTCGGCGAGGACGTCGAGGTGGCCCTGCACGGTTGCGATGATCTGCCAGAAGCGGCGGCGAAGCGCCCGCGGGTAGACGCGCTCAGCGAGGGTGTACAGCGGTGAAGGCCCGGCTTCCCGCAGATCGGTATGGAGCCGGGCCGTGCGGACGCGAGCCTGCTCCAGGTTGGCTTTAATGACGTCGTGGACGTCCCCGAACGGCTCCCCGTGCCCGGGGTAGCACCGCTTCCATGGGCTTTGGCGTGCGAGTGCGCCCAGGGAGTCGAGGAATCGCGGGAGGCTCGGAAAGCGCGCGCCGCCATGGAATTGGATGGCCGGAGTGGGCGTGATCTCGGGCAGGAGGGTGTCGCCGGAGAACAGCGCATGCTGACCCTTATGCACAACGACCAGGTTCCCCGGGGTGTGCCCGGGGGCTGGCACGGCCGTTAGCCCGCACGGCAGCGGCTCGGGCTCGGTCACGGTTCGTGCGGGTTCGAACGGGTGATAGCGGAGGGCTGTTGGCCAGCGCCCATCCCCGGGTTGGCGCCACGTCGTGGCCCGGCGCATCGCGTGCGACCACGTGCGTCGCTGTTCGAGGCCGCCCTGTACCTCTGCGATGACCGCCCGGGGCGCGCCACACGCAGCGACGAATGCCTCAAGGTCGTCGATGTCCCGGTCGGTGTGTCCGAGCGTCTGAGGGACGTCATCTGTCCCGGCGAGCACGGGCACGCCCCGTTCCTGCCACCAGCGCCCGAGGCCAGCGTGGTCCAGGTGGCCGTGGGTGGCGACGACGAGCGACGGCGTCCGCCCGGCGAGCGCTTCGACCAGGACCTGCGTGGCCCCGCGGTAATCCGGCCCGGTGTCGATGACGACGAGGTCATCGGCGTCACTCACCAGGTACACGCTGTTGTAGGCCATGCGGACATGTTCGACCGAAAGCACCTGACGGAGTGTACGAAGCGCCGTGCGTTCACCCCAGTTCGCGCTGCGGGTGCGGCACCGCGTACCATCCGCCGGTGACCACTGCTGACCGCCTGTCGATTGAGGACGTTGCCCTCATCAACGCCACCGCCAACCGGCTCGAAGAGAGCATCGAACGTGTCATCGTCGGGAAGCCAGAGATCGTGCGGCTCGCCCTCGTGGCGTTGCTCTGCGAGGGCCACATTTTGCTCGAAGACGTACCCGGGTTGGGCAAGACGACGCTGGCCAAGGCGATCGCGCGCTCCCTGGGGTGTGAGTTCCGGCGCATCCAGTTCACCCCTGACCTGATGCCCGCCGATATCACCGGGATCAACTACTACAACCAGAAGCTCGGTGAGTTCGTCTTCCGCGAAGGGCCGCTGGTGGCGCAGGTCGTCCTTGCCGACGAAATCAACCGGGCGACACCGCGGACCCAGTCCGCGCTGCTCGAAGCGATGGAGGAGCGCCAGCTCACGGTCGAAGGCGTGACCACGAAGTTGCCGTCGCCCTTCCTCGTGGTGGCGACCCAGAACCCGGTGGAACTCGAGGGCACCTTCCCGCTGCCCGAAGCCCAGCTCGACCGGTTCCTGATCCGGCTCAAGCTCGGCTATCCCAGCGAGGACGAGGAAGACGAGATCCTGCGCCGGTTCGAAGGCGACTCGCCGCTCGAATCGCTGCAACCGGTTATCACGGGGGAAGAACTCAGCCGGCTGGCCGCCGCACTTCGCCACCTCCACGTGGACCCATCAGTCCGCCGGTACGCGGTCCAGATCGTGCAGGCGACGCGAGAGGATCCCGCGTTCGAACTTGGCGCGAGCCCACGCGGAAGCCTCGCGCTGTTCCGGACGGCGCGTGCCCTGGCCGCTATCTCCGGGCGTGACTACGTTCTCCCGGATGATGTGAAGACGATGGCGCCGTATGTCCTGCCGCATCGGCTGATCCTTTCGACGCAGGCGCGGTTGCGGGGCCGGAACGGCGACGACCTGCTGGCTGAGGTGCTCAAGCGAGTGCCTGTGCCCATCGAGGGCTAGATGCCGTTCCGGGACTCCTGGGTCGTTGTTGGCGTCCTGCTCATCTTCGCTGGATTTGGCGCGGAGCAGCCGATCATCGGCGTGATTGGGGCCCTCGTGCTCGTGCTCGGCTGGGTCACCCGGTACTGGAGCCGCCACGTGTTCGACCGGGTCACGCTGACGCGTACGCCTTCGGAGTGGCGAACGTTCATCGGTGAAGAGGTCGATGTCGAATTCACGATGACCAACGCGAAGCCGTTGCCGCTACCCTGGTACGAATGGCGGTTCGCGCTCTCGGAGCCCCTGACGGTCCCGGGTGAATCGCTCGGCGCCGCGGCAGTCCCGGGGCTGAAGTGGCTGCATCGGCGCGGCTCGCTCGGCTGGTACCAGAAGCATCGCTGGAAGTTCACCGTGAAGCCGGTGGAACGCGGCTTTCATCAGTTTGGCCCTGCAACACTCCGTTCAGCCGACCTCCTCGGCGCCTTCCCACGTTCCATCGAAGACGACGGCAAGGAGCACCTCATTGTCTTCCCGGCGGTCGTGCCGCTGGAAGACCTCGGGTTGCCCTCGGATCGGCCATTCGGGGAACGTCGAGGCGGGGACCCGGTGTTCGAGGACCCGCTCCGCATCGCCGGCATGCGGGAGTACCGGCCGGGCGACCCCCTGAAGCGAATCGACTGGAAGGCGACAGCACGGTCGGGCGACTTGCGGTCGCGAGTGTACGAGCCTTCGGCCACGCAGCAGCTCTACCTGCTCGTGAACATCGACACGATGGAACACTCATGGGAGGGCTACCTCAAGGAGGAACTGGAGCGGATCGTGTCTGTCACGGCCTCGCTGGCGGCGTGGGCGGCCGGGGCGCGGTATTCCGTGGGCCTGCTCGCGAACGGCGCGTTCCCCGACGCCGACCGGCCTATCCGCCTGCCCCCATCACGCTCGCGCGACCAGTTGACGCGCATCCTCGAAGCGCTCGCAGTGATCCAGCCGCTTACCCTTGGCGACCTTGCAGGCGCTATCCGCAAGGAAAGCGGGCGCATGCCGGCAGGCTCCACGCTGGTTGTTGTGGCGTCGCTCATGCCCGAGGCGCTCGCGGGGGTGCTCGCGCGGCTGCGCGATGAGGGCCACCACGTGTTCGTCATCGCGACCAGCCCTCGGGTGCAGGACTCCTTGCCGCCGGGCATCGGGATGCGTGAAGTCCGAGGCAGCGCCGTTGCCGAGGTGACCTTCGCATGATTGCCCGCTTCGCCGTCGTCTCCTTGCTCCTCGCCGAAGCCTTCGTCGTCGCGACGTTCGCCGAGTTCCTTGCCGCCACCTACGGGAGCGAGATGCCGCACGCCGTTGCCGCGTGGGCGTTCGGACTCATGGCCCTGGCCGGGTATGGCCTCCCCACATTCCTGGCCGGGTTCGAAATCTCGGAGCGCAAGGCCCTCGCGCTTGTTGGCGTCGCGGGCCTGCTGCTGGCGTATCTGCTTGTGCGCATCACGGTGGTTGGCGATATCGCCGTCTGGGACCTGGCGTGGATCGGCGACTTCCTCGGCGATTCACAGGAGGCGGCTCAACGCGGCGGCCACGCGATGGTCGGGGCTGTGCTGCTGCTCGTGGTCTGGGCCCGGGCCAACCTGCGCGCTGCCGACGAGATCGAAATGGAGACCCTGGCGCGGTCACTCACGCTGCCGTTCGCCATCGTCACCATCGTGGTCGTGCTCGGGGCCATGGGGGATCGGTCGGGCGAAGTGGGCCGCGCGGGCGCCGCGTTCTACCTGTTCGCCGTTCTCGCGCTCGTTTGTTCCCAGCTTTCGCTCAGCGGCGCAACCTTCGACGAAATGCGGGCCGGAAGCACTGCCGGGATCTTGCTCGCCGGCGCCGCAGCGGCCTCGCTGGTGGTGCTGCTGATCATCGCGCTGGTGGTTGGCGTGCTCGGCCCGACGCTCGGCCCGGTCATCGGCGCGGCTGTACGCTGGACCTTGACGATCGTCTTGACGCCGGTCGCGTGGGTGCTCACCTGGTTCTTCGAACTGCTCTTCCGCGGGGCGAACCCGTTCCCGGATATCCAGGAGCAGGTGCTCAATCGAAGCCAGGAGGCGGCAGACCCAAAGGGCAGCGAATCGACCGCGACGCGGGTGAGCGCATTCGCCATGCGGGTTGTTGCGCTTACCTTGATGGTTGCCCTGGCCGCGCTCATCGCGACGGTGTTCGCGCGGATGCGCCGCCGCTCCCGACAGCGAGATCTCGATGGACGAGAGGTGGGCACTGCCGGCGACCTCCGATCGGACCTCGGCGCGATGTTCCGGTCGCTGTTCAGGCGGCACACCACACTCCGCGCCGGAGAGTCGACGACCGAAGCCACCCGGCTCTACCTCGAGGTGTTGGAACGAGCTGAGGCAGGCGGCCACGAGCGCGGGACGGGTGCAACCGCGCGTGAATTCGCTCCGGTCCTTCACGAGGTGTTCGCCGACCCGGTTACAGACGACATAACGCGAGCTTTCGAACTCGCGCGCTACGCCGGCAGGGAGCCAGACGCGCGAACGCTGGAGGACCTTCGGCGCCGCTGGAAGCCGTAGGTCAGCGGGCTGCCGTGTCGCGAAGCTCCGCCCACGAGTCCCCAAAGCCAGTGACGACTGGGACGGCGGCCGACGTGTCGGCGGTTGCTGCGAACGCGATATCCTCGGCGAAGCCCAGCGAGCGGAGAAGCGCGACGTGCACCGATTCCGAAAGCATGCGAACTGGTTCAGGCAGCGCCAGCGCCAGGCGCGCTCCGTCACCCAGCGCGATATTCGGCGCCGCACGGTGCACTGTCTGGACGAACAGGGCGGCCGTCGCGAAGTCCTCGAGCGAGAAGCGGTTCGCGCCACCGTTTCCGGCGCAGACGACCGCAACGGATTCGTAGCGTTCCGCGAAAGCAGCGGCCGCGGTGAGGTTCGCCACGGCGGCGCTGACGGTTACTCCCAGCGGCGCGACCGCGCAGAGTGCCGTGGTCCCGTTGGAAGTGGTGAGGACTCCGCTCTTTCCCGCGAGGTCGAGCGTGGATGCTTCGACTGGAGAGTTTCCATAATCGAAGCCATCCGGACGCAGCCCCCCGCGTTCGCCGAAGAGGATGTCGCCTGGTTGGCGGCCGGCCAGGGCTTCCTCGACCGTCGTCACGACGGTCAGTTCCTCCAGCCCGCATGCGAAGAGAGTGGCGATAGGGGTGGTAGCGCGAAGCACATCGATGACGAGGTAGCAGTCGGCCCGCGGCAGGGCCAGCGCCTCAGCAGGGGTCATCGCGATGTCGATGCTGGAAACCATCGCCGAGTAGCATCGAAGCGCCGGGCGCTCCGCGCATCTCCCATGCTAAGGTGAGGGTCGATGGATAACCGTCCTGTGGGGATGTTCGACTCAGGCGTTGGCGGCCTGAGCGTCCTCCGGGCTTTCCAATCGCTCGCACCGAACGAGCGGGTGCTTTACTTCGCAGACACCGCCTGGTTCCCGTACGGACCGCGACCAGCCGCCGAGGTGCGGAAGCGCTGCTTCGCCATCACCCAGAGGCTGCTGGCGAGCGACGTCAAGATGATCGTGGTCGCCTGCAACACGGCCTCGGCCGCGGCGATTTCGGACCTCCGCGAGGCGTTTCCAGTGCCGTTCGTCGGCATGGTGCCTGGCGTGAAGCCGGCCGCCGTCCAATCGCGAACCGGGCGCGTCGTCATCCTTGCCACCGAGGGCACGCTCGATGGAGACCTCTACGGCCGTGTGGTCGAGGACTTCGGCCGCAGTACAGTGATAGACGCGGTGCCGGGTACTGGCCTCGCAGAGCTTGTAGAGGCTGGCCGCACCGGCACCCCCGATGGCACGGCGGCGGTCAAGGATGTCCTCAATCGGTCGATCGCGGCTGGCGCCGACACCGTGGTACTCGGGTGCACGCACTATCACTTCCTCATCGGAGACATCCGGGCCGCCTTCCCGCAGCTCGCGATAGTCGACACGTCGGAAGCCGTGGCGCGCCGCGCAGTGCAGGTGCTCGATGATGGCGGCATGCGCGCCGATTCGGACAACCAGCAGCGACTCGACCTGATCGTCAGCGGCGATAGTGCGTCTTTTCGCGAGGCGATGGGCCGCCTTGGATTCCCGGCGACACCTCAGGAGGCTACGGCATGACGTTTTTCGCAGAACTGGAACGGCGGAGCCGCGAAGTCGACTCGCTCGTGTGTGTTGGGCTGGACCCAGATTACAAGAAGACGCCCGTCGATCAGATTGCGGCATTCAACAAGGCGATCATCGCCGCAACCGCGCCGTATGCCGCCTGCTATAAGCCGAACATCGCCTTCTACGAACAGCACGGCCTGCCCGGGTTGCGGGCGCTCGAGGAGACGCTTGCTGCGATACCGGCGGACATCCCCGTCATCGGCGACGTGAAGCGCGGGGACATGGGCAACACGGCCGAGGCGTACGCTCGCGCGATGTTCGAGCAGTGGAAGTTCGGCGCCGTGACGGTCAACGGTTACCAGGGGCTGGACGCCGTGGCCCCGTTCCTGGCTTACCAAGACCACGCCGTCTACGTGCTCTGCCGTACCTCCAACCCAAGTTCGCGCGAGTTCCAGGAACGGCGGCTCGAGAACGGAAAGATGCTCTACCAGGAGATGGCCCTCACGGCGACCGGCTGGTCTGCGAACGTCGGTCTGGTGGTTGGCGCAACCGCGCCGAGCGAGCTACGTGACGTGCGGAGCCTTGTCCCGGCGGCGCCGTTGCTGGTTCCCGGTGTTGGAACCCAGGGCGGTAAGCCAGACGACGTGGTCCTCAACGCTGGATACGACTACGGGAAACTGGTGGTGAATGCCAGCCGGTCGATCATATACGCCTCGACTGGAGCGGACTTCGCCGAAGCGGCCGGGAAGGCCGCCCGAGATCTTCGCGACGAACTCCGGGCTGCCGCCGCGGCGCGAGCGTGAACCCGGCCTGGGAAGTCGCTGAGGGCTCGGTCTACCGCATGCGGCGGCAGCACCCCTGCGGCGGGTGGGAATGGCGCGTGCTTCGCACTGGCGCCGACATCGGGCTCGAGTGCACCACCTGCCAGCGGCGAGTCGAACTCGAGCGAAGGAAGTTCGAGTCCCGTGTCAAGGCGTTGGTTCGCAATGATCAATAGCGTGCGCCCGGCGGCCGATCTGCCGCTCTTGCAGCAGCGCCCCTTTCGCATGCTCAGCTACACGCGGTTCTTCTCGCGTGTAGCGCAGAACGCCATCAACTTCGGGCTCATCCTCCTCATTAACGGGGAGACCGGAAAAGCGTTCCTCAGTTCGCTGCTCGTGCTTGCGCTCGTCGTCCCGTCAACCGTGGCTGGCATCGTCGCCGGCACTGCCGCGGATGTCCTGCCGAAGCGGTTGCTCGTGTTCACCGGAGACGTGATCCGCTCGGCGGTCTGCGTCTACTTCGTCATGAATGAAGGCGGCATTGCCTCGTACTACGCGCTTGCGGTTCTGATCGCTACGGCGACCCAGTTTGCCGCCAGCGCCGAGACAGCCATCCTCCCAGCGATCGTGGACCGCAGCGCATATGTGCGGGCGAACGCCATCGGGTACGCCGTCGGCGGGGCCGCGCAGCTGGTCGGCCTGGGACTGCTGGCGCCTGTGGTGCTGCGCGTGGTCAATAGCCCGCGCACGCTCTTCGGGATCTGCGGGGCGCTTTTCGCCATCGCCGCCGTGCAGGCCATTTTCATCGGCAAGACAAGGGCAGAGCGGCGGCAGGAGATCGGCGGCGGAGAGATGTCGGGCCGGTGGTGGCTCGCCGGCTGGCGGGCGATGAAGGCGGACCGGCTCGTTATGCGCGCTGCTATCGAACTCACGCTCATCTCGACGGCGCTGATCATCATCAGCGGGCTCATCCCGAAGTTTATCGAGGACGAACTCGGCCTGCCGGTCGATGTGGGCGCGGTGATCCTGACGCCGGCCGCGCTCGGCGTCGTGCTTGGTCTCCGCATTGCCGGGTTCCTTGCCCACCGCGTGCCCCATGGCGTGCTCAGTACCTTCGGATTCCTCAGCTTCACGGCGCTCCTCCTGATGCTCGCCTTCGTGAATAAGGAGGCGGACTTCCTCGGGGGCTACGGCTTCTTCTCGTGGCTCAACAGCGTCAGCATTGGCCGGTTCGATGGCGGCGGGGTCATCGCGATGATCGTTGTTGCGCCGCTGGGCTTCTCCTACGCCCTCGTTAACGTCGCAGCACACACGGTCATTGATGACCGCGTGCCGCTCCATCTTCGAGGCCGCGTCGGCGCTACCCAGGCTGCCATGTCCGCCCTGGCGTCGTCGCTGCCCGTGCTGGCTGCCGGGGCGCTCGGCGACACCATTGGCGTACCCCCGGTGATCGCTATCGTCGGCGGAGCGATCGGACTCGTGGCGCTGATGAACCTTCGCCAACCCCGTGAAAGCGGCTTTTCGGAACCCCAGTACATCGGTTAGTCATTCATTGACTGCCTGATCCGGCCGAACCTATCATCGGACTTGCGGGGCCCGGATGGCCCCATGGAGGCCAGGACGTGAAAGAGCTGAGCATCGAGAGTATCCGGCTCAGCCTGATGAACTACCAGCGGGTCGTGATCCTTCGCGAGAAGGACAGCGACCGCTACCTCCCCATCTGGATTGGGCCGGCCGAAGCTGATGCCATTGCCGTCCGGCTCCAGGACGTGGCTGTGGCCCGGCCTCTCACCCATGACCTCCTCCGCAACCTGATCGAGGAACTCGGCGGGCGAGTCGCGTATATCGTCGTGAATGATCTTTCGAATGACACGTTCTATGCGCGGATCGTGCTCGATGTGAACGGCTCGACGATGGAGATCGATTCGCGTCCTTCTGACGCCATCGCCCTGGCTGTCCGCACGGAAGCGCCGATCTATGTTGAAGACTCGGTTTTGGACCGCGCAGGAGTGGTCCTGGAGGAAGATGGCGAGCGTGCTGAGGTGGGTACGGGCGCCGGCGAGCGCGCGAAACCGGTGGACCCGGCTGAGCTGGAGCGGCTCGGTGCATTCAAGGACTTTATCGAAGGTCTAGACCTCGATGATTTCGATACGCGGAAGGGCTAACCGAAGCGCATAGATCGGGGGGACGGGGGCTGGAAGTGGCCTAAATTGCGCTTGCGCATTCCGTCACAATCCTCCTATGATGCGCAGGGTCTGGAGTCCGGACGCCGAGGAGGCGTGTGTGGGCAGTTGGATAGTCCCTTCTGCCTCGCTGTTCGGTGCTGGTTGGTTCTTCGCCACCGCACTCATCCTCGGGGTGGTCATTGGCCGGTGGGCCGATGGCAAAACCGGCCTTGAGCCCACATTCACTTTGATAGGAATCGTTGTGGGGCTGGCTGTTGCGGCGGTCGGCGGCTATCGGATGCTGCTGCCGTTCATCCGCAAGATCAGTTCCACCGACCCAGGATAGGGCCGAGTGAAAGCTGTAACCATCGCCAGTGTGATTGTCGGGGTCCTCGCATTCCTGGCGGTCGGCCTGTTCATCGCCCAGGGGCCGCAACCCGAGATTATCGTCCCGGCCGAAAAGCTCACGGCAATTGGCCCGCTCGAAATCTCGAACACGCTCCTGACGTCCTGGATCGTGATGGTGCTCATCATCGCGATCGCGTGGCTCTGCACCCGGTCGATGACCCTCATCCCGGGTGGCGCTCAGAACTTCCTCGAAGCCGTTATCTCGTTCCTCGTCGGACAGGTTGAAGAGATCGCAGGCGAGAAGAACGGCCGCAAGTTCTTCATGGTCATCGCCACCATCTTCCTCTGGGTCATTTTCAATAACTGGTTCGGGCTGTTCCCGTTCTTCAACGCCATCGGTAAGACAGAAGACGTGAACCACCACATCCTCGAGACCATTGCCGAGCAGGCGCACGACGGTACGCCCTTCGAGAAGCGCGACAAGTTCGGCGCCTGGTTCATGGAGAACACCGGCGGCATCACGATGGCGAAGCCACGGGCCAAGGCGGTCGAGTTCGAAGTGCAGGCCGGTGATACCGCCGAGGTTGCTGGCGACCGCTACGTGGTCTTCCTCGCCGAGAAGTTCACCGACTTCCGCGCGCATGCCGAAGACGAAGAAGCCGCGCCGACGAAGGAAGCTGTCGAAGGCGCGATGGCCGCACTCAATGCCGACCCCAAGGCGCCCAAGGTGCATATCGCGGCTGAAGGCGGCCATGGTGAAGCAGCCGAGGGCCACGAACCGGTCCCGAGCGCCACACTCGGAGCGATCGAGTCGGTCGAGTTCCCGGGCCGGAAGCTGGGGCTTGTTATCCCCTTCTTCCGCGGCACCTTCAGTGATGTGAACAACACGCTGGCGATGGGCATCGTCTCGTTCTTTGTGGTCGAGTTCTGGGGCTTCCAGGCGCTTGGGCTTGCCTACCTGGGCAAGTTCTTCGTGGCGCCGTGGAAGAGTCCGATCATGACCTTCGTCGGCTTCCTCGAACTGCTTTCAGAGCTCATCCGCATCATCAGCTTCTGCTTCCGTCTCTTCGGAAACATCTTCGCTGGCGAAGTGCTCGTCTTGATGTTGACCTTCCTGATGCCGTTCCTGTTCGTAGACGTTATCTATGGGCTGGAGCTGTTCGTCGGGTTCATCCAGGCGGCAGTGTTCGCACTGCTGACCCTGGTCTTCGCAATCGGCGCAGTGGAACACCACGGCGACGATGACCACCACGAAGAGCACGGAGCGGAACACCCAACGGGGGCAGTCCAGGCCCATTGAGGCCTGTTCGCAATCGATTTCGAAAACGCACCCCGGAAGGGTGCAACGGAGGCAACTGAGTCATGGACCTTCTGAGCTTTCTGCCGTTCCTGGTCATCCTGGAGACCGACGGCGCCAAGGCAATCGGCGCTGCGATCGCGATGGCCGTCGGCGGCATCGGGCCGGCCCTCGCCATCGGCATGCTGGTGGGCAAGGCGATGGAAGCGCTCGGGCGCAACCCTGAAGCCCGCGCCGCTATCCAGACCAACATGATCCTCGGCGTCGCGTTCGCGGAAGCCATCGGCATCTATGCCCTGCTCTCCGCGCTCATCATCGCCTTCGTCATCTAGTTCCCGGCCGCTGCCGGCAGAGGTTCCGCATGGACAAAGCAGTCGAAGCACTGGGACTCAACCTGCCCCAGTTGATTGCGCAGGTGGTGAACTTCTTCGTTCTCCTGATGATCCTCAGGCTGGTGGCCTATAAGCCCATCCTGAAGATGCTCGATGAACGGAAGCAGAAGATCGCCGAAGGCCTGAATGCGGCTGAGATCGCGCGCGCTGAAGCAGCATCGGCACAGGCCAACATCCAGGCCCAGCTCGATACCGCACGGCGTGAAGGCCAGGAGATCGTCGCGAATGCGCAAAACATCGCGACGCGCATCCAAGCCGACTCGCGCGAACAGTCCGCAAAGGACCGCGAGGCCTCGATCGAGCGCGCCCGCGCCGAGATCCAGCAGGAGCGCGACCGCGCAATTGCCGATCTTCGCGGCGAGTTCGCCGATATCACCGTGCGGGCAGCGGAAAAGGTTATCAACCAGTCTCTCGACCGGCAGGCGCACCAGCGCGTGATCGACGAGACGCTGGCCGAATCCAACTTCAGCGGGAATTGACGCGATGGCAGACCCCCAGGCGGCCAAACGGTACGCGCAGGCGGCTTTCGGCATCGCCAGCGACGCCAATGCCATCGCGCAGTGGCGGGCCGAACTCAACGATGTGGCCAGTGTCCTCGTTGACTCCGGCCTGGCGCCCGTGCTCGCCGATACGAAGGTCCCGCTCGATAAGCGCCTGGCGCTCGTCGACCGCGCGCTCGACCTTTCGCCTTTGGCGATGAACTTCGCCCGGTTGCTGGTCTCGAAAGGCCGCTCCGGCGAAGCCCGTGCGGTGGCCCAGGCGTTCGAGCGCATGGCGGACGACCACGACGGCATTGCCCACGCGAGTGTGACGACCGCCGTCGAGCTTTCGCCCGCGGAACTGGACGCCATCGCCAACCGGCTGACCCAGTCCATGGGCCGCCAGGTACGCGCCCGCGCAGTGGTCGACCCCTCCATCATCGGAGGAGTCGTCGTTCGCGTTGGCGACAAGCTGGTGGATGGCAGCATCCGAACCCGACTGAAGCGGCTCCGCAAGGAGCTTGAGGGCGCCCGCTAAGCGGCGCTGCGAGTTGCAAGAAGAGGTAAGCCGGAATGGCAGTACGCGCTGAAGAGATTGCATCGATCCTGCGGGAGCAGATCGAAGGATTCGGGAGCTCGGTCGAAGCGACCGACGTCGGTTCGGTTATCGCCGCCGGCGACGGTGTTGCTCGTATCCACGGGCTCTCCGGCGCCATGCTTTCCGAGCTGCTGGAGTTCAGCAACGGTTCCATGGGCATCGCGCTCAACCTTGAGGAGGAATCGGTCAGCGCCGTGGTGCTGGGCGAGTACCACGACATCAAGGAAGGCGACGAGGTTCGCTCCACCGGACGCATCATCGAAGTGCCGGTTGGCGACGCCCTGATCGGTCGTGTGGTTGACCCGCTCGGCAACCCGCTGGACGGCAAGGGGCCGATCAATACCTCGAGCCGCCGTTCGATTGAGCGCATCGCCCCCGGTGTGACGCTTCGCAAGAGCGTGAACCAGCCGGTGCAGACGGGCATCAAGTCGATCGACGCGATGTTCCCGATCGGCCGTGGCCAGCGCCAACTCATCATCGGCGACCGCTCGACCGGCAAGACCGCCATCGCCCTCGACACCATCATCAACCAGAAGGGCGGCGACCTGGTCTGCATCTACGTGGCCATCGGTCAGAAGGCCGCGAAGGTCGCCCAGGTCGTCGGCGTGCTCGAAGAGAACGGGGCGATGGATCACACCATCATCGTGGCCGCGAA
>JADYYG010000062.1 GCA_020853755.1 Dehalococcoidia bacterium
CGATGACGGCCAGCCCGGCACCGTCGGCGCGCAGGATTCGAGTTCCACCTGGAAGACCGATACAACGACGATGACCCTGCTCCGCGGCATGTACGACGTTCGCGTCGTGCACGGCCCGATGACCTCGATCTTCGATGCCGTCGACTGCCGCGGCGAGACCTGCCAGGTCGATGTGCCCCTCGCGAAACTCACCGTCAACTTCCCCGGTATGTCCAGCGTGCACTCCTACGCCCACGCCAATGACGGCCAGGCGGGAACCGTCGGCGAGCAGGATTCCAGCTCCACCTGGAAGACCGATACGACAATGATGACCCTGCTCCGCGGCATGTACGACGTTCGCGTCGTGCACGGCCCGATGACCTCGATCTTCGATGCCGTCGACTGCCGGGGCGAGACCTGCCAGGTCGATGTGCCGCTCGCCAAGCTCACCGTCAACTTCCCGGGGCACAGCAACGTTCACACGTACGTGCGAAAGGACGACGGCGCGCCCAGTTCGGCTGGCGGCGAGCAGGACTCGAGTTCGACGTGGAAGGCGAACAGCACCAGCCTCACCCTCTTCCGCGGCGTCTATGACGTGGTGATGCAGGAGGGCGCGGACGCGTACATCGTGGACGCGGTGGACTGCCGGGGCGCAACCTGCACGGTCACGATGCCCGGCAAGCCTTCAACGGTGACCCCGACGGCTACCCCGGCCAAGCCGACGGCCACGCCAGAGAAGCCATCGGACAAGAAACCCTTCGTGAAGAAGACCTTCGTGAAAGCGTCGGACGATACGGTTGTCTGGAAGCTCGAACCCTCCGAACCCGCGGACATGCGGGTCTGGGATGCCAACGCCGAGACCTGCGAGGAGTTTCTCGGCGCGGCCTGCGGCGATATCGGCAAGGGCGACTACGGCAAGTTCTACAAGGACGCCGGCGACAAGCAGTACATGCTCGTGACGCAGTCATTCAAGAAGGACGGCGAGTCCTGCAAGGTGAAGAACACCGCCGAGTGGCAGCTGGCCGACGACCCGAACGGGGAACGCCAGTCGGTTGATGCTTCGTACGTCTGCTCCGGCGCGCCAACCATGGGATGGCCGTTGTTCGGGCTCTTCGCCGCCGGCGCGCTCGGGATGACCTGGGTGGCCCGGAGGAAGCTGCAATGATCGCGGTTGCCATCCTTCTCGCTGCCAGCCTCTGCTGGGCCGTAGCCGTGCGCTTCTTCTGGAAGGCGGGCGCGTGGCTTCCGTACTTCATCGTCGGGGCGGCCGGCTGCGCGATCCTCCTGGTCTTCGGCCTCCGCAGCGTCGTGCCGGGCGAACTTGCGCTGCGCCACGCCACGGCCGCTTCCGTGAACGCAGTCGCGTGGATAGCGGGCGTGCACACGCGGGTGAGCACGGCCAACCCGGGCGACCTGCTCGTCGTCGGGGTTCCCTACCACAACGAGTGGACGATGCTGAGCATCGGCATCGAGTGCTCGGGCCTGCTCGAAACAGCGACGCTCGCCGGGCTCGTGCTGTTCTTTCCGGCGCTGCCGATGCGCAGGCGGCTCATCGTCCTCGCCATTGCCCTCGGGCTGACGTTCGCCGCGAACATCGTGCGGATGCTCGTCATCGTCCTCGCGGTGGCGTACTGGGGGCAGGCGTCGCTGGACATCGCCCATGTCGTCTTCGGCCGGGCGGTGTTCTTCGTCCTGGCGATCGGGATTTACTGGTTCGCCATCACCCGGCCGACCTTGAACACGGTGGCGGCTCGCCTGCGGGGGGCGCACTAATGGCTTCCGATAGCTGGTACAGCACGCTTGGGTTCTGGGGCGTCTGGCTGTTCGTGCCGATCCTCGTCGACGGTTTCATGGCCTTCCGTTACCTGGCGGCGACCATCCTTGGCCGGGCCAAGCGGCTCCCGATCCGGCCGGTCTCAAAAGCGCCGAAGGGCAAATGGCCGCGGGTCAGCATCCTCATCCCGGTGTACAACAGCCAGGAGATCCTCGCCGCCTGCATCGATTCGATCCGCCGCCAGAGCTACCCGAACGAGTTGATCGAGATCCTCGCTATCGATAACGGCAGCAAGGACGAATCGTTCAAAGTGTTCTGCGAAGAGCAGCAGGGCGACTTCGCCGGGTCGATCCACTGGCTTTCGACGCTGCACCAGGGCAAGCCGTGGGCGCTCAACATCGGCATCCACTACGCCCAGGGCGACTACATCATCAACCTCGACAGCGACGTGGTGCTACACGAAGACGCCATCGTCAACATGGTCGCAGCGTTCGAAAACGACCCCGACCTGATTGCCGCCACCGGCGCCGTCGAGATTCGACCGGAAGCACACGACAACGGCTTCATGCGGCTCGTACACGAGTGCGAGTTCCAGGAGTACTACTTCGGCTTCAACGTAGGGCGCCGCTTCCAGTCGCAGGCGAAGTCGCTCTTCACACTCGCCGGGGCATTCAGTGGCTTCCGCCGCGACGTGCTCCTGAAAACGTACCTGTACGACACGAGCACCGTCGGCGAAGACACGTTCATGACCTTCGAGCTGCAGGAGATGTTCCCGGGCAAGCGAGTGAGCGTGGTCACCGCGGCGGTCTGCTACACGGACCCGATCCCGAGCATCCGGGCGCTGTACGCCCAGCGAGTGCGCTGGCAGCGGGGCGAGATCGAGGTCATCGCCGCGCACCCGAAGCTGGCGAAGCGGGGGATCTTCCACCGCGGGTTCGCGCCGGTGCGGACGCTGCTGGTGGATCACACGCTGGCCTTCCCGCGCGTGACGTGGACGTTCCTGATGCCGGCGCTGGTGTTCTTCGGCTACGAACCGTCGACGGTGCTGTGGGCGACGGTGGCGCTGTACGCGGCCTACACCTTCATCGAAGCGGGCACCTGGCTAACGAGCGTGCTCCTCGTCGTCCCGCCGTCCTCGGAGCGGCTGTGGCGCGGATGGTGGGTCATCCCCTTGATGCCTGCGTACCGCTACTTCGTCTTCTGGCTACGGTTTGCGGGCGTCCTCACGGTGCTGACCGAAGCGCACCAGTGGCGCACGACCGACCCGGTCACGGCTTCGAAGCGGGAGCTTCTCCAACTCATCGGCGGGAAGGGCGATCGGAAGCAGGAGCAGCGGGCTGCCTGAGTCCGGTTTCGCCAGCGGCGGCGTTCCTCTGTAGTGTGCAGTAAAAGCAGCACCCGGAGGCGCCCCGTGGCACGACCCCTCGAAGACATCCGCATCCTCGACCTGACGTGGGTGCTCGCCGGGCCGTACGCCTCGATGGTGCTGGCCGACCTCGGGGCCGAAGTGGTGAAGGTGGAGCGCCCGCCGAACGGCGACATCGCCCGCACCACCGGCCCCTACCAGAACGGCTGGAGCGGCTACTTCTTCAGCATCAACCGGGGCAAGAAGAGCGTCGCCATCAACCTCCGCGACCCAGAGGGGAAGGACCTCTTCCTCCGGCTGGTCGAAAAGGCCGATGTGGTGCTCGAGAACTTCACGCCAGGGACGATGGCGAAACTGGGCCTCGGCTACGACGTACTCTCGGCACGGAACCCGCGGCTGATCATGGCCAGCGTTTCGGGCTTCGGGCAGACCGGGCCGTACCGCGACCGTCCGGCTCTCGACGTCGTTGTACAGGCTATGGGCGGCATTATGTCGATTACCGGTGAGCCGGGTGGTGGGCCGGTGCGTCCGGGAGCGTCCATAGGGGACATCACGGCGGGGATGTTCGCGGCTATCGGCATCCTTTCGGCGCTACACGAACGGGAGCGAAGCGGCCTCGGCCAGGCGATCGACATCTCGATGCTCGACTGCCAGCTCGCGCTGCTCGAGAACGCCATCATGCGCTACTTCGTCACCGGGACGGTGCCGGAACGGCTGGGCACGCGCCACCCGAGCGCGACGCCGTTCCAGGCCTTCCCCACGGCCGACGGCCACATCGTTATCGCGCTTGCGTTCGGCGAGGAGAACCAGTGGGCGCTCCTCTGCGCAATGCTCGGCCTGCCCGAACTGATCGACGACGAGCGCTTCGAAACCGGCCCGAAGCGAACGCGCAACCACGCCCTGCTCGAACCGGCGCTAATCGAGGCGTTTCGCAAGCGGACGACTGCCGAGTGGTACGCGGACTTCCTCGCCGCGGGCATCCCCTGCGGGCCGGTCAATTCCATCGCCGACGTGGTCAACGACGAGCAGGTGCGGTTCCGCGAGAGCATCAAGCCGGTGACCCACCCGGTGGCAGGCACGATGAACATTTCCGAGTCGCCGGTACGCATGTCCCGAAGCGAGACCGGCATCCAGGGGCCGCCGCCGAGCATGGGTGCTGACACGGTTTCGGTGCTCGAAAGTTGGCTCGGGCTGAGCCAGGCAGACATCGAGACGCTTGAGGCGCGGGGCGCTGCCGCAACGAGCGGGGGCCCGGACCTCTCGCGGATCGTCTGACCCGGGGAAAGTGTAGGAATCCCGTAAGTGCTGCGCCTGATTTTCGGTAAAGCATCTACGCAGGCTATGGAAACATAGCCGATAGTAGAGGTATGACGCCGCAACGAGGGCCGGGGCAATGAGCGGGATCTTCTATGACCCGGCCGGGCGGCGGCTTCACGCAGTGACCGCCGGGCCTCAACCCGGCTGGACACTGGTGACCCACAACCTCGATGCCACCATCCACCAGTGCCGCAGGATCATGCGCGAGTGGGTGTCCTCGGAAGAGTTGTTCCGGGTGGACTGGAGCATCCACCGCGAGCGGCTATCGGCCTGACTTCGCTACGATGCGGATAGTGACCCCGGACCTTTCCGCCGCTCTCGAACGCCTCGACGCCGCCGCCGATCCGGCCGCGGAGCGGTTCGATGCCGGCCCGCGGTTCAGCGGCGCGGTCGCGGTGCTGCCTTCGGCGTTCAACCCGCCGACGCTCGCCCACGAACACCTGCTGCGGCGCGCGCTTGCGGCGTTCGGGCTTCAGCAGGCGGCAGCCCTGCTCACCACCAGAAACGTCGACAAGGGACTGTACGGCGCGGGACTGGCGGACCGGGTCGGGATGCTGCTGGCGCTCAACGCTGAATGGCCAGACCTCAGCGTGCTCGCTTCGAACAAGGCCCGGATCATCGACCAGGCGGCCGCGCTGAGCGCGGCCTTCCCGGCGGTGCGCTTCGACTTCGTGGTTGGCTTTGACACGCTCGAGCGGCTGTTCGCGCGGCGCTACTACTCGGACATGGAAGCCGAGCTCGCGCCGTTCTTCACACGGCACCGGGTGCTCGCCGCCAACCGGGGCGCTGCTGCCGCCGAGGACGTGCGCCAGTGGATCGACCGACACAGCGGCCGATTCGCCGAACGCATCCTTGCGCTCGAAATCGAGGAACACCCGGCTTCACTGTCATCGACAAAGGCGCGTGAGCGGGCCGCCGCGGGTGAGGAGACGGACGACCTGCCGGCGCCGGTGGCGCGGTACATCGCCGAGCACGGCCTTTACCGGTGAATCGCCGGGAGCACGCGTAAGCTGCTTGCTGGAGGTCCACCACATGCAGATCCAGCAGGCCCGCGAACATCACCCGGTTGTCTTCGCCATTGAGGAGGCGCGCCGCGTCGTCCATGGCGCCAGCGCGGTCGGGCGGTTCAACGCCCGGTTCGCCGTCTTCATCACGAATGCGGTTGGCTCGATGTGGTGCGCGTACGTGTTCGCCGCGCTCGCGCTCGTCTCGGCGCCGGCCGCATTCAAGACCGGCGACATGGTGGTGATCGTCGGCTGGATTTCGCAGACGTTCGTCCAACTCGTGCTGCTCTCCGTCATCATCGTCGGCCAGAACGTCCAGGCGGCGGCGACGGAAGGCCGCGCGGAGGCCGACCACAGGACGCTCGACGCCGTTCATACGCTCTCGGTGGAGATCCATAAGATCAATGAGCAGCAGTCCGCCATCCTTGATCGGTTGGAGCGGGCGCAGAAGGCCTGAGTTGCGCGGGTCCCGCGCCATCGCCCACGCTAGGGGAACCACTCCCGTAGCAGGTTATTGATGCCACTCTCTCAAGCCGAACTCGACTCCTTCCTCGCTGAACCCAATATCGCCGTTGTCGCCACCAGCGGACCCACGGGCAAGCCGCACGCGATGCCTGTCTGGTACGCATGGCGCGACGGCAAGGTGCTCTTTCACACCGGCGAAGAATCGAAGAAGGTGCGGAACCTTCGGAACAACAGCCGCATCAGCGTGGTGGTTGATACGAAGACTGCGCCCTACAAGGTCGCGATCGTCGAAGGCACCGCGAAGTTGCTTCCCGGCGACCGGGCACTGGCGCAGGAGGTGGCGATCCACTACCTCGGCGAGACAATCGGCCGGCAGTACCTGAGCCGCTCGTCGGAAGGTCCCGGGGCGCTCGTTGAGGTGACGCCCCAGCACATCATCTCCTGGGACTACGCGAGGGAATCGAACCCCTGAACGACCGCGCGGTTTCGGCGAACCGGTTGCGGCGGACGTTGCAGCCGGCCCGGCTCGCGGGCAGCGCCGCCGTCCGCTGGGGCGTCGCCCATCTCGCATTCGGCGAACAGCGGCAGGTGCGCAAGAAGCGCGCCATGCTCCGCACAGCCGAGGACGTCACGCGCACGATGGGCGAAATGAAGGGCGCCGTGATGAAGGTCGGCCAGGTGCTCTCGCTGATGTCCGGCGTTTTGCCCGACGAGATGGCCTCCAGCCTTGCCAGCCTGCAGTCGAACGCGCCGCCGATGAGCTACGACCTCGTGAAGCAGGTGTTCATCGGCGAATACGGCGACCCGCCGGAGCGGCTGTTCCGCAAATTCCAGCGCGAACCATTCGCAGCGGCTTCTATCGGGCAGGTGCATCGCGCCGAACTGCGCGACGGCACACCGGTCGCCGTGAAGGTGCAATACCCCGGAGTCGCCGAAGCGATCGACCACGACCTCGCGAACGTGAGCATGATGATCCGGCTTGGGGGACTGGTTGCCCGGGGACTCGATGCCGGGGCCATCGTGAAGGACCTCGAAACGGGCATCCGGGCGGAACTCGACTATGTGCGCGAAGCGGGCTGGCAGCAGCGGTTCACCGAGGCGTTCGCCGGGCACGGCTTCGTACGTGTGCCGAAGGTGTTCGCCGAACTGAGCCGGCGGCGCGTGCTCGTGCAGGAATACCTCAAGGGCCAGCCGTTCACGGCTGCGCTGGAACTGCCGCAGGCGGAGCGGGATCGCCTCGGCGAGATGATCTACCGCTTCTGTTTCGGCAGCATCTACCGTCACGGGCTGTTCAACGGTGACCCGCATCCCGGGAACTACCTGCTCCTCACGGACGGCACGATCGGCTTCGTCGACTATGGGTGCGTCGCCGAATTCGACCCGCCGACCATCGCCGGCTTCATGCGGCTGATCCGGGCGCTGAACGCAGGCGACATCGAGGAGTGGCGGAGCGCGACGGAGGCGATCGGCATCCTGCTGCCCAACGCGCCGTTCAGCACCGAGGAACTGTACGAGCACATGCACTGGTACTGGGCGCCTATCCTCGAGGAGCGCGTGCGATTCACGCGCGAGTTGGCGACCGAGATGGTCCGCCGGAATACGATGACGACGGGCCTGGGCGGGCGGATCAACAAGCACTGCAATGTGCCTGCGGGGATGGTGTTCCTGACGCGGATCAACTTCGGGCTGGCAGGGCTGATGGCGGGTCTCCAGGCCGACGGACCATGGCGGGCCATCGTAAAGGAGTACGTCGACGGCGACCCGCCGTCGACCGAACTTGGCGAACTTTCGGCGGCGACGACTTCCACCGGATTGCCCATCTAATTGGGCCAGCTTCTGCCGTAGCGGGCGCAAAGAGTGGACGGGCATCACCCAGAATCCACTGTGGGGGTGAACGCCGCGTGTCGAAATACCTGATGAAGGGTGAAAGGAGCGATGTCCCAACCAAGGGCCGTACTTGCAGGGGACCAGCGCGCGCTGGAGATGAAGGTGTTGCTGCTGCAGAGCAGCATCGCCGGATTCTTCGTGGTTGGCGCGCTCCTTGGCTGGTTCGGCGGGAACCGGGCTGAACTCGGCGCGGTGTGGGTCGGGAGCTACCACATTGTCCATGCCGTCTACGTCCTGAAATGGCGCATCCCGGGGCGGCCGAGCCACCTGGTCGAATTCGCAACGCCATTGCTGGACGTCTCCTGCATCACCACCGCCTGGATTGTTCTCGGCGACGTGCAGTCACCGTTCTGGGCCGTCTATCTGTACGCGCTCGTCGGCTACGGCCGCCGCTTCATCGGGGCGCGGTACGCGGTGCTCGCCGGTTACATCGTGGTGAACCTCGTCTTCGCACGGACCATCATCGCGACGGACACGCCTGGGACCGCGCTGTTCAATGCAAGCCTGCTGACGATGGTGGTGCTGGTGCTGGCGGTGGCTTCGCTTTCGCACGCGATCGGGACAGCGTGGCGCAAGGCCGAACACCGCGCGCGCGCCCTCTCCGAACTCGACCCGCTGACCGGCATCGCGAACCGCCGCGTCTTCCTCGAACGCCTGGATGCGCTGGCCGGCGACGCCTCGGCGCGGTTCGCGGTGCTGATGCTCGACCTCGACGACTTCAAGCGGCTGAACGACGCGCACGGCCATCTCTACGGCGACCGGGTGCTCGAACAGGTCGCGCACATCCTGCGTGACCGGTCCCAGGGCATGGGCGAAGTGGCCCGGTACGGTGGCGAGGAGTTCGTGGTGATGCTGCCGGGGGCCTCGATCGAGTTCGCGGCGAAGACCGCCGAGACGTTGCGCCGCGACATCATGGTGAAGACGCCCGCGACCGTTTCCGTCGGGTGTGCCGCGCGTTACCCCGGCGAGCCGGCCGAGGCCACGCTCCGGCGCGCCGATGACCTGCTTCTCGCGGCGAAGCACTCCACCAAGAACACTGTGCGTACCTCGGATCTTCGCCTCACCGCCTGAGCCGCTGGGTGAGCGCAATCGTGCTCAGGTCCGGTCGCCGGGCGATGGCGCGGCGGATGGCCTGCTCGTGGTCCCCGTCGTGACTCGACCATGCGTGGAGGTAGTCGAGCAGAGTCAGCGTCCGTTCACCGCCTGGCCAGTGACCCGCGCCCGGCACGACCGCGCTGGCGGCCAGGTCAGCAGGGCCGAGCATCCCGAAGCGAGCGGCCAACTCCATCCTCGCCGCATCCGCCTCGCGCAGCAGCCCCGTCAGCGTCGCGGCATTCGCGTTGGTGATGGCCTCGTCCCGCCGGTCGGGCAGACCCGCGACAAACGCGGCGAAGTCATGAGAACCGCCCTCGGAAAGGAACGCCGTGATGACACGGTCGGTTCCGAGAGCGTGCGCGGCGTGGGTTCGAACCGTCCAGCCCCCGCCTCCGTCCGGCCAATCGAGCATGTCCTCGGGTAGGACGTCGAGGAGGCCACGAAGCTGGTAGCGAGCTGTCTCCGCCCGCTCGAGCAGCACGCGAACGACCGGCAGCATCATGCGGGGAGCGCGCCGAGCCGGTGGTCGATGGCCTCGCGTGCCTCGGGGTAGACCTCGGCAAATGCACGCACGAGGCCGAAGCAACCGCTGGCCATCACGTCGCCGAACGGGGCGGCGAAGTACGGGCGCAGCACCGTGCCCGCGACCTTGCCGCGCTGCGGGCCGGTCGCGGCAATGACCCCGGGCACGCCGCGGACGAGCGAGCGGTCGGCGTGGAAGGCGCCGTGGCCGTGACTGGAGAAGACCTCCTCATTGGTCAGCGACCCATCACAGAGCCCAGCCACGAAGCGCACGATCTGACCCGCGTCCACAGCGCCGGTGTGGTGTTCGAACAGGCTGGCGATGCGCCGCCCGCGCAGGTGGAACCCCAGCAGGTGCATATTGCCAAGGTTCACGACGGCGGCCTCCGGTTCGACAGCGACGCGCTCATCGTGGAGCGCCCCGAGTGCTGCGGCCGGGCCGGTGTCCATGAAGGCAACGGCAGCTTCGTTCCCTGCCGAGGCCACCATCGCCCGGGCGCGGGTCAGGTACTCGGGCAGGTCGGCCGGCAGCGTCGCGAAGGCGAGCAGGTCGTTCCGGCGTTCGACCGTGCGGCGAAGGTGTTCGAAGCGGAAAACGCGGTCCGAGATGCCGGGCGGCGCAGCGCCGTGGTCCAGGCAGCCGAGGGCGATTCCGTCGACGCGGGCGGGCACTTCGAACGCGGCGAGCGCTGTAGCGATGGCCTGGAGGTCGAGGTCCTGGAGGCGCACGCGGTCACCATCGAGGCGCGCGGCCTCGTCCTCCGAGACGATGCGCACACCGAGAGCCTCGACCTGAGCCGGGTCGTCATCGACCGTTTGGGCGGCCTCAGGCGTTGCGAAGGCGGCATACCCCGCCTTCAGGTGGTCTTCGAGTGCCCACGAACAGGGGCCGCCGCCAGCGACCGTTCCGGTCAGCACCACGGGGCGCCTCTCAGCAGTGGCCCGGCGGATCCGGCGGGCCGCGATCTCGGTCGCCGAAGGAAGGATCAGCTTCTCGTTGTTCTCCACCGGACGGGCTGGGTCGAACAGGAGGATGTCCTGCGTGCCGGTGCCCATGTCGATGGCGAGGATGCGCATGGCTCCAGTGTAGCGAGCGCTTGGCCGGTCCATCCGGTACCCTCCGGCCACATACCACCGAATCACGAGGCCACCGTGACCCGAAAACTCTCCGTAGGCATTACCTGGCAGTTCGACATGAAGCGCGAGGACGCCATCGCGCTGGCGAAGATCGCTGATGAGACCGGCATCGATTCCTTCTGGGTTCCCGAAGGCTGGGCCCGCGACGCGTTCTCGCTGCTCATTTCGATCGCAGAGAAGACGGAGCGGCTGAAGCTGGCGACCGGCATCGTCAACGCCTACTCGCGGACACCCGGGGCGCTCGCGCAGCAGTTTGCGACGCTCGACGAATGGAGCGGCGGCCGCGCCATCATCGGGCTCGGGGCATCGAGCGCGAACGTCATCGAACAGTTCCACGGAATCCCGTTCCAGCCCTCGCTGGCGCGTCTGCGCGAGACGGTAGACATCATCAACATGCTGATGCGGGGCGAGAAGCTCGTGTACCACGGCAAGTGGTTCAACTTCGACAAGGGGTTCACGCTGCGCTTCAAGCCAGTCCGCGAGCACATCCCGATCTACCTCGCGACGCTCCACCCGAAGAGCGTGAAAATGACCGCCGAGATCGCTGACGGCTGGATGCCTGCGTTCATCCCGCGGAGCGCGCTGAAGGAGCAGATCGACCAGGTTCGCGAATGGTCGGTAGCGGCCGGGCGCGACGCCCGCGCGGTCGAAGTGAAGGCCGGCGGCGTAACCGTGAGCGATGACCCGGGAGCGCGGGACAAGAGCCGGGGCTTCCTCGCCTTCTACATCGCACGTATGGGGACGTTCTACTACAACCAGCTCAGCCGCTACGGCTACGCCGATGAGGCCGCCGCCATCAAGAAGGCCTTCGATGACCATGGCTCAGCGGCGGGCGCGGCTGCCATCCCCACGGAATTGCTGCAGGACCTCGGCTTCTCCGGCGACGCCGACCACTGCCTCGCGCGCATCCGCGAAGACGAGGCGCTCGGCGTCGATGTGCACAACGTGACCATCGACAGCACGGATCCGGTGACCTTCGGGCGGGCGGTAGAAACGCTGCTGCGGTAGCGGCGCCGAGGCTTCATCGTTGCCGCTTAGTTAGCGGTTGCTAAACTCCGGGCAAATGCTAAGAAGGTTCGGTGCGCGGCGGGGTGAACTCGCGCAGCCTGCCGCCGCCACTGCGGGCGCGGCTTCGGCGACGCCCGAACCGGAGGCCGTGGTAAGCGAAACTGGTCTCACCAATGCTGCGGCCCAAGCGGAAGGCGCCGGGGAATCCCGGGCTTCGGGCCGCGGCTGGTTCAGCTGGAAGCGGCTCATCCTCGCCAGCCTCGCACTGATGTTCCTGGTAGCGGGCGCGGCCTACACACAGAAGGACCAGATCACGCCGAAGGCGGCCAACCTCAGCCGTGCCCTCATCGGCGATGAGCGGACGGCGCGCGTGGAGGGCTGGTTCTTCTCCCTCGAAGACCGTTCGAACAAGCTCAAGTACCGCGTCCTGGGCGGCGCGGAAGACCCGTTCGAGGTCCGCGAAATCCAGGTGCAGTTCGTCCCCCGGGAGGCGCCGCGCGAGGTGACCTTCTTCGTCGGGACCACCCGCCACATCGGCCAATCGCTGACTGCCGAGGCGCTTGGCCCGCTGCCGCTGACGCCGCCGAAGACGATGCTGATCCAGTCCTCGCCGCAGCCGGGCGAGGGCGTGTGGACGCCGCAGGGGCTGCCGCGTTCGACGCCTGCGGACACGATGATGACCAAGACGTTCATCCGGCCGGACAAATCGCGGCCGTATGCTTCGGTGGGCATCCTCCTCGTGGACAGCCGCCGGGTACACCTGAAGATGGTTGGCGGAACGGCGGAGCCAGGCGGAGACCGCGGCGTGCGCGGCCCCGGGATCATCCCGAAAGAGGACTACAAGACGCTCCTCGTGGCCTTCAACGGGGGATTCAAGGGGCCGCACGGCGGCTTCGGCATGGTGGCGAACGGCAAGGAGTACATGAAGATGCGCAACGGCCTCGCCACGGTCTGTGTGGCGAAGGACGGGAGCATCAAGCTCGGCGAGTTCGGCCGCGACTTCTCGTGGGAAGAGTCGTTCGAAGCCTGCCGCCAGAACGCTGTGCTGCTGGTGGACCACGGCGAGGTGAGCAAGCGCACGACGGAAGGAAACGACACGTGGGGCTACGTGAATGTGAACTCGTCCGAGTTCATCACCTGGCGCTCCGCCGTCGGCGTGACGAAGGACGGCAACCTGCTCATCGCGTCGGGGAACTCGCTGAGCGCGGACTCGCTGGCGCGGGCGTTGCACGCTGCCGGCGCTTACATGGCGCTGCAGCTCGACATTAACGGGCCATACATCTGCACCGGGCTGTTCTACCCCCAGCCAGACGGCAGCCTGAAGGCCGAGAAGTTCATGGACTCGATGGCGCCGTCCGCTTCGAATTTCCTCGGAACACGCGAGCGGGACTTCTTCTACCTGACCTTCGACGAGACGCGCTACCGCTGACAGGCGTGGCCGCTCAGGGGAAGTCCTTGCCACAGGAACCTTCAGCGAGCATCCAATAAGCGTGCCAGGAGGTAACCTCGGTCAACTCCTGGATCGACTCCGGTGCGCCGCGGATCCAGGAGAGCCAGTCACCGCCTTCGTAGGCATAGACGGCCCGAAGACAGGGCAGACCGGCGGTGAGCACGCCGATGCCGAGGTCTGGCGGGGCGACGAGGTTCCACCCGGCGCTCAGGAAGATCGGGTACTCAGGATAGGGTGACGGCATTACCGGGGCGGTTGGCGTTGGCGACGGGGTCACATCTTCAGCAGGGTAGAGCGCAGAGATCCCTGCGACGTCGTCGGGTGCCAGGGCGCGGAGCAGGCCGCGGTACTGGTAGAACATCACGGCATCGGCTTCGGCCGGGGTGCACGGCCCGAACGGGGATGGACAAGAGTGCTCGAGGCCAGCCATGTGGCCGAATTCATGCAACACGACCGTCCGCCAGTCGACCTTGGTACCGACGCCGAGGAGCGCAGCAGCCTCGGGGTTGCTGTTCAGCAGCATGTCGACCTCGTGCGCCGCGCCTTTCGAGGTAATGCCGAGGACGCATCCGGCGGAGCAGTCGAGCGACTGCCAGGAGACCACGTTCTCGCCGTCGGGACCGAAGCTGGCGACGGTGGCGGTGTTTTCGGTGATGCCAGCGTATTCGAAGCGGAAGGACGACGAGGGCACGCTGCTCCATGCGTCGAGCGCAGCGGTGATGACGTGCGGGCCGACCGAGGCCGGCGCGCCCGAGGGGTTGTAGGCGACACGCACCGGGAGTTCGCCGGTGTTCCACTTCCAGGGCCATGCCTGCCACTGAGCGGTCACGCTGTCTTCGGGCGTGTCAGCCACGTGGAGGCCGGTCGCGATGGCGGCCGCCGCCGAATGGGCCAGTGCGGATGCGGCGGCTTCGCTGGTCGCGGCCACTTCGAAGGTGAGTTCGGTCGAGGCGCCGCCGGGCGCGACTGCGGTGAGCGTGACGCGGTGGACGGGCACGCCATGCGCTGGTGCATCGGCGAGGGCTGTGCCGCCGAGAAGCAGGCCCGCCGCCAGTCCAAGCGCTGCCACCAGGGTCCGTCCGTCCACAAGTCCTCCCAGCGGCAGCCAGGCCGCCGGGGCATCCTACACGGACACCCCGGCGATACTTCGGAAAGTTACGGCTGGAACGGGACGTTGCCGGAACCGGTCGAGATGAACCAGTAGGCGAGGCCCTTCTTCAGCACAGGGATGTTGCTCACGAAGCCGGGCGCGCCGGGGACGTAGCGGCTCCAGGTGCGTGTAGCCGGGTCCCACTGGTACACAATCCGCAGGTTCGGCACGTTCGCCAGCGCAACCGCGGGAGGCACCTCGCCACCCGGCCAGGCGATGAGGTTCGCGCCCGGAAGGATGGGGAGCGAATTCGTCGGGCTGGACGTCGGCGTCGCTGTGGCGGAGCGCGTCGGGGTCGCCGTCGCGGCCTGGGTAGGCGTTGCCGTTGCCGTGGCGGTTGGCTGGCCCCCCGCGGCGCCGGTCGGCGTTGGCGTACTCGTTGGCAAGGCTTGCGTCGGCGTGGCCGTCGGCTGGTTGCCGAACGGGGTCGGCGTGCTCGTCGGGAGCGGCTGCGTGGCTGTCGCGGTCGGCCCGTTGCCGGGCGTGTTCGTGGCGCTCGGAACCGGCGTCGGCGTGCTGGTCTTGGTCGGCGTCGCCGTCGCGGCGCTCGTGGGGGTGTTCGTCGGGCCACCGGTGGCGCCATAGATGGCGATTTCGCCGTCCCGGTCGTCCTGGGCGGGTGTGCGCTTGTTCGTGCCGCTGGTGTAACTCGCGTACATCACGGCTGCGCCCTGCCCGGAGTGATTCAGGCCGAGGGCATGGCCGAATTCGTGCAGGGCGACACTCTGGAGGTCAACGCCGATGGGGTTACCGGTGGTCCAGGCCCAATCGGGGTCGATCTCCATGTCGAACTCGACCGCAGCCTTAAACGGGCTGCCGCTGTTCGAGAACCAGGAGCAGGTGACCGCGAGGACACTCCCGCTCTGTGCGCCCCAGCCGACGGTGTTGCTGCCATCGGTGCCGCCGCCACAGGCGCCGGTACCGTTCGAAGACGTGCCGCCGTTGACGAAGTTGAAGTTCGCGCCCTGGGAACCCCAGGTGCTCGCGGCCTGGTTGAGCGCCAACAGCGCCCCCGCAGCCACCGAGGGAGCCGCGCCCGCAGAGTCGTACCGCCATGTGGTGCTCCCGGACATCCACTTGAAGCCGCTCGTGACGTAAGCGGCCTCCATGCCCTCGGGCACGGGGACGGCGTTCGGGAAGCGGGCGGCCATCGCGGCGCGGGCCTCAGCCGCCGCCGCGTCGAAGCTGCCGTCGCCCGGGTCTTCCATCAGGAAGTCGACCTTCACCGTGTACCACTCGCCGCCCTGTTCGACAAGGAAAACGGTGTCCACCGAACGGAACTCCGCGCTCGAAGCGGCCTGCGCGCCGGTTGCACCGGCGTACACCGACGCGGCGACGCCGAGGGCGAGCATGCCCAACGAAACCGCTGCCATGGCAAACCGCCACGAGCGGGACCTTCTTCCCCGTACTGCTGCTGTCACGGCCAGTCCTTCCCCTTTGCCGCTCGATTCCGGGACCTCTTTCTCTAAGCGTCGGCATCATTCCGGCGGACAGCACGGTCAGTTCAGGTGGAGAGCAAGGGTTGCGGTGAACGATTCGTGGACGTGTACGATTGATGGTGCAAAGGGGGGCGCGACGATGCGAGTCGGGACCGTACGAGAACGGAAAGACGGTGAAGCGCGGGTAGGCCTGACCCCTGAAGGGGTGTTCGTCCTCGCGAGCGAAGGCCACCACGTGCTCGTCGAATCGGGCGCCGGTTTGGCCTCCGGCCACGACGACGCAGCGTACGAAACAGCTGGCGCCGAGATCGTCGCCGATGCCGGGAAGGTATGGGACCGCTCCGGTCTGCTGGTCAAGGTGAAGGAGCCGGTGGAAAGCGAATACCCGTACCTTCGCCACACGGGGACGCTCTTCACCTACCTGCACCTCGCAGCTGAACGAGAACTGACGGAAGAGTTGCTCAAGTCGGGCTGCACCTCGCTCGCCTACGAATTGGTGCGACGGCCCGACGGGTCGCTCCCGCTGCTCGCGCCGATGTCTCAAGTGGCAGGCCGCATGGCCGCCGAGATCGGGGCGCACCTCCTGAAGCATCCGGGGCCGGGCCGCGGCAAGCTGCTCGGCGGCGTGGCCGGCGTGCCGCCGGGCAAGGTGGTCATTGTCGGCAGCGGAACGGTAGCGACTGCGGCTGCGCGCGTGCTCATGGGACTGGACGCCCGCGTCATCGTGATGTCGCAGGATTTCCCGCGGCTGGCGTACCTCCAGGAGAGCTTCGGCGGCCGCATCGCGACGCGCGTCTCATCGCCGCAGGCCCTGGCGGAAGAGTTGCGCGGCGCGGACCTCGCCATCCTCTCCGTCCTCGTTCCCGGGGCCGCGGCGCCGAAGGTGGTCACTCGCCAGATGGTGCGTTCGATGGGCACCGGCGCGGTCATCGTCGATGTTTCCATCGACCAGGGCGGGGCGAGCGAAACCAGCCGCCCGACGAGCCACAGTGAACCCACCTACGTCGACGAAGGCGTGCTGCACTACTGCGTGACCAACATGCCCGGCGCGGTGCCGGCCACGAGCACACAGGCGCTGACAAGCGCGACCTTCCCGTACGTCGAAGCCATCGCGGAGCACGGCATCGAGGAAGCGCTGCGGCGGGACCGCTCGCTGGCCGAGGCGCTCAGCACCTACAAGGGCCAACTCGTACGGGGCCCCGTAGCCGAGGAGTTCGGCATCCCGGCGGCGGCGAACCCGTTCCTCTGATACGACGCTCGCGGCCGTGGCCCTCCGGTTCAGCGCTCAATTGGCCGTTGGCAACCGGGCGGGAATCCTCGAAGCTGGTTGGCACTATTCGCAACTGTGGAGAATGCCCATGGCCAGGTGGTACGAGTGCATCACTGACGAACTCAAGGAGTTCATCGAACGCCAGCACATGTTTTTCGTGGCGACGGCGCCCGCTTCGAACGAGGGGGAAGTCAACCTCTCGCCGAAGGGGCGCACGCTGCTGCACGTGCTTGGGCCGAACCGGGTGGCCTACCTCGACTACCCCGGGAGCGGCAACGAGACCGCCCGCCACCTCGCAGACGACGACCGGATCACGCTGATGTTCTGCAGCTTCGAGGCGCAGGCGCAGGTGCTGCGCCTGTACGGGCGCGGGCGGCGAGTCGACCTCGATGCGCCGGAACTGGCGGAGCACCGCTCCGTCTTCGCCGCCGACTTCCACCCGTACGTGCGCCAGGCGTTCTTCATCGATGTGCTGAAGGTGCAGACGTCGTGCGGGTACGCGGTGCCCCGGATGGAGTACCAGGACGAGCGGGACACCCTCGACCTCTGGTGCGAGCGGAAGCTCGAGCCGCGGGCGATGGCGGACGGCGTGCCGCTTCCCGGGAAGTTCGTCGCGCGCGACGGCTCCGTGATCGCCGAACGGTAAGCGCGCGGTCGCGTAAGCTCTCGCAAACCCCGAACGGATGCCGCGCTTGTCCCATGATCCTGCTGGCGCCACGCCGCCGGCCTCGCCCCCTGCACGCAACCGGCTGAAGGACTTTGGGCTGCTGCCCCTCGCCGTCCTCTTCGTCCTGAACGCCGTCGACGAGTTCGACCGGGCGGTGCTGGCGGTCGCGCTGGACCCGATCCGCGAGGACTTCGGCCTTTCGGACCTGACGGTGGGGCTGCTGCCGCTGGCGGTCATCTTCATCACGGGGATCATCAGCCTGCCTGCCGGCAACTGGTCGGACCGCTGGAACCGCGTCCACATTCTCTCTGCCGGCGCCATGGTCTGGGGCACGGCAGGCATCTTCGCGGCAGCCTCGGCGAGCTTTATCCAGTTGTTCCTGACGCGCGCGCTGCTCGGCTTCGGGCAGGGCACCATCGTGCCCACGCACGGTTCGCTGCTGTCTGACTACTACCCGGTTAGCGTGCGCGGCCGCGCGCTGAGCTATCACCGCTCGGCGAACCCGCTGGGGCAGGTCGTCGGCGCGATCATTGGCGGCATCATCGTGGGTGCCGCCGGCTGGCGCTGGGGGTTTGCCGCCGCGGCGATCCCGGGGCTGCTGCTCGGCATGTTCGCCCTGCGGCTGCGCGAACCCCGACGTGGCGAAGCCGACCTGCTGGCGGCCGCCCGCCAGGACCCGATCTTCGCGAGCTTCCTCGCTGATCCGCCGGATAAGCTCGGCTTCTTCGAAAGCCTGGGCAGCGTCTGGCGCATCCGATCGCTGCGGATGCTCATCTTCACGAACGCCGCATTCGGGTTCTCGCTGTTCGGCGTTGTCTTCTGGATCCCGGCCTTCTTCGAGCGGCGGTACGGCTTCAGCACCGAAGGCGCGGCGGGGGCACTCGCGTTTCTCGCGTTCGCCGGCTTCATCGGCAGCTGGTACGGCGGCCCGGTGGCCGATCGTGGGCTCGAAAAGGGGTTCCGCTACCTCGGGAACATCGGTGTCCTCGGAGCGGCGAGCCTTGCCATCACTTGGTCGCTCGCATTCGTCATCCCATCGGCCATCGTCTGCCTGGCGCTGCTGACCGTTGGCGCGCTCGTGGCCTCGGTCGGCACCGGCGGGCTGATCTCGATCATCGCCGCGGTTTCGCCGCCGAAGATCCGGGCGCAGGCGTTCTCCGCCTTCGGGCTGGCGCTGGCGGTGTGCGGCGCCGCGGCGGCGCCCCTGGCCATCGGCGGCATCTCGGAGTTGTTCCAGGCCGAAGGCGTCAGCGAAGGGGACAGCCTGCGCTGGGCGATGTTCCTCGGCACGGTGACCATCATGTCGCTTGGCACGTGGTTCGCCTTCGAAGCAGCCCGCACCTGCGCCGCCGATGCCCAGAAGACGATGGGCGAATTCCTCAGTGGCTACCAGCAGCGCGCGATGGCAGCGCAGGCGGAAGGCGCTTCGGCCGCGGAGTAGTCAGCGGTACGAAGCCACCGTCCGCGCGACACCGTCTTCGAACGTGACCGCGGGCGCCCAGCCGAGAGCTGCTTTCGCGCGCGAACAATCGAGCCAGAAGTTGCGCACGTCGCCGGGTCGCGGCGGGCCGAAACGCGGCTCCACGGTGTTCCCGATGGCCTCGCTGAGTGTGCGGTAGATGTGGTTCACGGTGATGCCATCGCCGGTGCCGATGTTCGCCACCAGCCCGTTCCCGGCCGTGAGCGCGGCAACGTTCGCCGAGGCGATGTCGCCGACGTAGATGTAGTCCTTCTTCTGCTCGCCGTCGCCGTCGATGGTGCACTGGTCGCCGTTGAGCATGAGGCCGGTGAAGATGGCGATGACGCCGGCCTCGCCGTGGGGATCCTGGCGCGGGCCGTAGGCATTGCCATAGCGAAAGACCGTGTATTCGATGCCTGCCGTCCGGGCCGCGAGCTGAACGTACAGTTCGCCGACGTACTTCGACGTGCCGTAGTTCGAACGAGGCGCGATGGCGTGCTCCTCGGTGACGGGGAGGCTTTCCGGTTCGCCGTAGACGGTGCCCCCGGACGAGGCATAGATGACCTTGCGCACACCGTTGGCCACGGCCAGCTGGATCAGGCGGGCCGTGCCGCCGCCGTTGACCTCTAGGTCGTGCACGGGGTCGGCGTTGCCGACTTTCACGCTGGCCTGGGCGGCGTGGTGGTTCACCACTTCGGGCGCGAACTCCTTGAAGATGCGTTCGAGTTCGCGGGCGTGAAGGTCCACTTCGTAAAGTTTCGCTTCCCGGGGGACGTTCGAACGGCGGCCGGTCGCGAGATTGTCGACCACTGCGACGTCATGGCCGGCAGCGAGATAGGCCTCGGCGAGGTGGGAACCGATGAAACCGGCGCCGCCGGTGACGAGTATTCGCATCCGATCAGTCTGGGAGAGCGGCCGGCAACAGGGAACGGTCAGGCCGGTTCGCGGAGTTTCGCGACGCCCCAGCCGATGGCCGAGCAGCACAGCCCGGCGAGCACGCCGCCAAGCAGCAACGGGCCGATGAACTCTGAAAACGGCGCGCCGGTGGCCATCTGGGCGTACTTGGCAACCACCACGTTGGCCGCGAAGCCGCCTGCGAAACCCCATGCAGCCCAGTGCTTTTCGCGGCTGCTCTGGCCGAAGCCAATGTCGTCGAGCACTTCGCGGACGGGGCTGCGCTCGCCCGCGGGGAGGCGCGCGGCCTCGGCTTCGAGAGCCGCCACCAATTCATCGACAAGTTCGTCCGGCATCGAGTCGAGTATCCGCTCGTATTCGGCGAGGTCCGATTCATCGCTGGTCGTCACGGGGGCCGGGGCTCGCTTTGGGCCGGGAACGAAGCGGTCGGCGGGCTTCCGCTTCACGATCTTGAGGCAGGCGCGGCAACGGCTCCCGCCGAGGGAGAAGTCGTCGAAGGTGAGCACCTTCTCGCAGGAGACACAACGGGTGCGAACGAACGTGTCAGGCATCTTCGGCCGCTACTCCGTCGGTGGGGTGCCGCCGGTTCCGCCGCCCGTCCCTTCGCTCGGCGGCCCGGAAGTAGGCGTCGCGGTCGGGACCAACGTTGGTGTGGGCGTGGCGGTAGGGGTCGGTGTGGCGGTGGCGGGCTGGGTAGGCGTGGCCGTCGGCACAGGCGTCGAGCCGCCCTCGGCGGATTGCGTTGGGGTGCGCGTGGGCGTCGGCGTGCGGGTCGGTGTGCCCGCACGGGTTGGCGTGCTCGTCACGCCCGGGGTCTTTTCGCCAGCAACGGTAGCCGTCTCCGAAGGCGAGCCCTTGCCCTGGGCGTCCTGCGCCGCGAGGACCTGTTGCTGGGAGCCGTCGAGCAGTTCGATCCCGGCGCCAGCGCCCTGGAGCTGGCTGAGCAGCTGCGGCAGGCGCGACCCGGCGCTTTGTTCGCCCGCAGGCGGTGTGGCGACCGTGCCTTCGGGGTAGGTCATGCAGGCCGAACCGAGCACTGCAAACGAAAAGAGCACCGCCCCGGTGAGGAGCGAGTGCCGGGCCGGGGCGAACCAAGTGCGCATATCCAGAGCCTATCGGCGGGAGCCTGCCGCGGCCTATCGGGCGAGTGCTGATCCGGATGGGGCGAAACCCTCATGGCCGCCGTCGCGGGGGCCTATTCGAGGTCAGCGGATCGACAGTTCGGGGATAGTCGCGTTCACATAGACGGTCGAGCCGGCGGTGACGCGCGCTTCGAGGGTGACGATCGTGCCCGCGAACTCGCGGCGGGCTTCGCCGCTAATGGCGAGCGACCAGGCGCTGCCGCTGCCGTGAACTGCGGTGTTCAGCACCAACTCGGTCTGCCACTCTCCGGACGCGACGTTGAAGTACTTGCCGTCGGCCTTGCGCTTGATGATGAAGCTGACCGCCGAGGCATCGATGCTGCCGGTGGAGACGGCGAAGGAGAGGCGCGAACGCGGGATCGGGGCGTTCGACGGGTTGCTGACGGTGACCTGCGTGGACGTTGTGGGCGGGGCCACGGAGACATCGAACGCGCCGCTGGTGGCGGAGGTGAGCCCGGTCGCGGTTGCGGTGATGGTGTACCCGGTGGCTGCAGGGGTCACCGAGCAGCCCGCGAACGTAGCGACCCCGGCCGCGGCGGTGCGGGTGAGCCCGCCTGTGCAGGTCAGCGTGCCCGCTCCGTTGAGGGCGAGCGTCACCACCGTTGTGCTGTCGCTCGTGACGGTTGCGCCTGCCGCCGTTTGGACGGCCACAACCGGCTGGGCCGCGAGGGCGCTGCCTGCAACGCCTGCCCCTGGCTGAGTCGTGAAGGCGAGCTTCGCGGCGCTTGCTGTGATGGTGAAGGTGACCGGGGCGACCGAACTGCCGCCTCCGGGCGAGGGATTAACCACCGTCACGTTGGCGGCGCCTGCTGAAGCGACATGTGAGGCAGCGACCGTGGCTGTCAGGCTCGTGGCCGAGACGTAGGTCGTCGGCAGGTCGGCGCCGTTCCAGCGCACCACCGCCCCGTTGACAAAGTTCGTGCCGGTGACGGTCATGGTGAACTGGGCCGCGCCAGCGCCGATGGTGTTCGGGGAGAGCGCGGAAACCGCAGGCACGGGATTCGGCGCGGCGGACACGGTGAACGGGAGCGCATTCGACGGCCCGCCGCCGGGGCCTGCGGTGACGACGGTGACGTTCGCCGTCGTTGCGCTGGCGATGTTCGCGGCGGGGACGGTAGCGGTCAGGGACGTGCTGTTGCCGAACGTGGTTGCCAGCGGCGTCCCGTTCCAGTGCACCACGGAATCTCCGCTGACGAAGCCCGTGCCGGTCACGGTAAGCGTGAACTGCGGCCCGCCCGCCGATGCCGACGACGGCGAGAGAAGGCTGATTGCAGGAACAGGGTTGCTCGCCCCGCCGCCGACGGTAAGGGCAAGCGCGTTCGTACCGCCGGCGTTGTACAGCACGGTGACGGCGTACGTGCCGGCGGTTGCCGGGGTGAAGCGCACCCCGCTCTGGTTCGGTGCACAGCCGGTCGCGGCGGTGATGGTTCCAGGGTCGCTGCCGGTGACCTGGAAGTCGCTGAGCTGGAGCAAGATGTTCGACGACACCTGGCCGATGAGGGAGGCGTCGTGCGGCTGGGCCGAGCCTGCTGCAGCGTCGGCGGTGTCGGTCGCGACGTCGTCGGTGCAGACGTTGACCGGCTGGCCCGCAGTGAGCGACCCACCGGTGGAGCGCAGGCCGACTTCCTGGACGGCGACCGGATTCCCCGCCTGCGAAATGCCGAGTGCAGGCGCCGAGATTGCCGCTGTGATGTCGGCGCCGCTGGGGGTATTCGCTGCAGCGACTGTGGCTTCGATAGCGAGGACTTCGGATCCGCTGAGGGTGCTGCCGGTGCAGGTGGCAACGGGGGTACCCGCGCCACTGCCCGTGCCGTTCGGGACGCTGGCGGTGGTGCAGGTGACCCCGGTGACCACGCCGTTCGTGAATACCACAGATGCGGTGAACGCCCCGGTCGCGACGGGGGTCGTGTTCTCGACCAGCACGGTGTAGGTGGTTGAGGAGCCTTCGAACACGGCTGCCGGCGCGCCAGAGCCCCCGGCGGAGACAAGGCCAGGCCCGAAAACAGTGATAACACCCACGCCGCTGAAGCTGTCATCGCCGTCAGACGCGGGGTCGGGCCCGCCGTCGGAGGCGCCGGCGCGCACCACGGCCTGGGCCGCCGCCGTCGTGACCGAGGCGTTGACCTGGAAGGTGAGCGTGAGCGGCACGCGCGGGCCCGGCGTCACCACGTTGTAGTCACAGCGGACGATGCCTGCCAGCGGAGAATTGTCGGTGCAGGCGACCCCCGGGGGAGTTGAGGCGCCGCTCACGAAGGACAGCCCCGCGGGGTAGTCGTATTCGAAGTAGAGGGGGATGCCGATCGGGGCGGTCGTGACGGTCATCGCGACGTCGAGGGTGAGCGTGGAGCCGACCTGGACGGTCGCGCCACCGGCCGGCGTCTGGGTCACCGAGAACTGGACGTCACCCTCAGCGATCGCGAGAGCCTCCCGCTGGGGAAGTGCGACCGCAATGGCCGCGACGACAGCCAGAGCGATCGTGAGGAGCCAACGGCTGACCGCCCGGCGGCGGTGGAGCGCATATCCCTGCGTGCTCATGAGGCGCCCCTAGTAGGTGTAGCTCACGGAGACGCCGCGAAGCTTCGAAGCAGGCCCGCCGGTCAGGTCGACCACGAGGAAGTAAACGTTCGCCCCGTTATCGACGGTGTGGTTGAAGGCGGTGGCGGTCTGTGGCGAGCCGCCGGCGCTGGAGAGCACCTCGGCAAGCTTGTAGACCGCCGACGAGGTGTCGCCGTTCGTGATGGCGGTGTAGTCGAGGCGGATCTTGACGGTGTCGCCGGAGCCTTCGAAGGCGGCGGTCATGGTGGTGATGGTCGCGCCCTGGGGCAGGTTCAGCGGGGCGTAGTAGCGCTGCGAAGCCACATCGTTCGCCACCGGGTTGAGCTGATTGAAGCTCTTCTCATAGACCGCGAGGTCACTCATGGGCACGAAGGTGCTGGCGGCGATGGAGAGCTTGCCCGAACCGCCCGTTGGCGCGGTGTTGCCGACAGAGCCGGTGTTGATTTCGCCCTGGTTCTGGGTGTAGTTCACCCAGATGGCATCGCCGGGGTTGATCTGGGTAAGAGTGTTGACGAAACCGGGCACGCCCGGCGCGTAGAGCTGGTAGGCCTGGGTTGACGGGTCCCACTTGTAGACGGCGCTGTACTGGCCGGAGATCCCGTTCAGAGCCGAAGCCGGCGCAGCTGACGAGCCGAGGTAGGAGATGTTATTCCAGCCGCGCAGCAACTGGGCCGCCGAAGCATCGCCGCCGCGGCCGGCGAACGCCGCAAACCCCACCGTTGCCACCATCGCGAGCGTGGCCACCAGATAGCGAAGACGCATCACGCCAACCTCCCACGGGCACAGGCCTGCCCGTCCTTGGTGGCCAGCGTATGACCGGCCACGGCGGCCCTTAATGGGGAAATGCCCACGCCCGCAGCGGATGACCTCCTCGATCCCGGTGGGCAAAACCCCTACCCGGCAGCGAAAAGGGCCGGTCGATGACCGGCCCTCTCCTGTACTCGTCCGTGAGGGCCGTTACTGGACACGCTTGGCGACGATGACGTCCCGGGAGATGTACTCCTGGCCGGTGGAGTCGAGTTCGCCGCCGCAGGTGATGAGCGTGACCCACTCATCGTAGTCGGCCTTCTCCTTCGGCCAGATGATGGCGCCCATGTCCATGGTCTCGCGGTTGTAGCGCTTGTTGGAGATAACCGTGTAGGTGTACTCGGTCCCGTTCTCCATCTGGACGACGATCTTGTCGCCTTCGGCGCTCTTGGCGAGGCTCACGAACGGCGCCGGGATGCTGTGGTAGTAGACGTGGGCCGAAAAGAGCGCGTTGCCGCCGAAGCCCGGCTTGTCGTAGATGTCGTACCAGCCGACGGACTTATTCGTGTCCTTCGGGGTGTCGAGCTCGTTCCGGGAGTTGATGCCGAGGTCCTCGATCGGCGCATCGACGCTGAATCGCGGGATCTTGAGGCGCGCCACGTTGCCATTGAACGGGGTCGGCGTGGCGGTTGGCGTTGGCCGGGGCGTGTTCGTGGGCGTTGGCGTTTCGGTTGCCGTCTCGGTGGGCACGGGGGTGCTCTGCGGAGCGTCATCGTCACCGCCGCTGCAGGCGACGCCGACGGTGAGGAGGATGGCGCCGAGCGCGAAAACGGCGAGCGAAAGGGTGCGGACCAACTTCAAATGACGTGCTCCGGAAGCAGGTGGGGTCGAATCACCGTATCAAAGCGATTCGGAACGCAACAGATTTCGCCAGGCGGGCGGGAAATGCGGCGTTAAGGCGGACCCGGGCTTCAGGAAACGCGGCGGGCGATGACCACGTCGCGGTCAAGGTAGTGGCCGAGGCCGTTCGGCTCGGTCGCCTGGAAACGGCCGCCGCAGGTGATGAGCGTGATCCATTCATCACCGGCCGGCTTCTGGGGCGCGTCGATGAGTTCGCCCATGGGGATTTTGTCGACGTCGTAGCGCTGGTAGAAGATGACCTCGTAGGCGTAGGTGGGGCCGCCATCCATCTGGATCGAGATCTGGTCTCCGGGCTTGACCTTTGCGAGGTTGGCGAACGGGCCATTCTTGAAGTTGTAGTTGACGTGGGCGGCGAAGACGGCGTTCCCGCCGTACCCCGGCTTATCGTAAATGTAGTACCAGCCAACCTTGTTGACCGCGTCCTTCGGCGTATCGAGCTGGTTGCCAGTCTTGCCGATCTCTTCGATTGCGTTATCGATGCCGACTTCGGGGGCGACCATGCGGGCGAGGGGACCGTCGAACGGCACCGGCGTTGCCGTAGGCGTGACCGTTGGGACGTCAGTGGGCGCCTCGGTGGGCGTGGCTTCGGCGGGGGTACGGTGGTCGAAGGGGGCCGCGGTGGCCGCTGGCGCCGATGCGCTTTCGTTCGAAAACGCGAAGCCGGCGACGAGCAGCGAGAGCCCGGCGACGAAGACGAAGATGGCGATGTACGGCAGGACTCTCATACGTCGGATGCGATGCCTTCCCAACATGGTATACGACGGCCGCCAAGGGAAGATTAAGCGCCGGGAGTTCGTCGCCGGCGGGAAAGTGCGAAACCAGCAGCCGCGCCTGCCGCGCCAAGCACCGCGAGGACGCCTGCAACGACGCCGAGAAGCGGCGCGCCGTCGTCTTCGGCCGCGGCGGCGGTTTCATCTGCGGGCGTCTGTCCGGGCGGCCCAACGGTGCTCTTCGGGAAGGTTACGTCATCGGTGGGCGGCGTCCCCGTGGGCCGGGCGAGCGTGGGCGCAGGAGATGGCTCTGCCTGGGCGGTCGCAGTCGCGATGATCGCGCCAATTGTCCCGGTCGGTGATGGCAGCGGGATGGGGGGCGCCGCACCGGTGCTGAGGTCAAGGTGGTTCGGGCCAGGGGACCACTTCGCCGACTGGACGGCAGCCCGGCCGCCAATCGTGAAGGTGACTGCGGCGCCGTCTCGCGCGCAGCCGGGGCGCTGGGATTCGTGAACAACGCTGAGCACGTAGAGCGCCGCTTCGCCGTCACGGATGACGGGCCGCTCGCCGGGTGCGGCCTGGGTGCAATCCTGGCCGTTGACGAACGCGCGAACGTCGAGGCCCGCAGGGGCGGGCTTCCCTTCGACCGTGACGGAGCCGAAAAAGGTGGCCGGGATCTGGGGTTGGGCGAAGGCCGTCCCACCGAAAACGGTGAGCCCGAAAGCAACGCAAAGCCCACCGAGAAGCAGCCGCATCGCTGGCTATCGTACGGTCCCGGCAGACTCGAACAACCTCCCGGACTGGACGTTGTTCACGATTTCCGCATACCTTATGTCCCCACCTTATGGGAGGAGCCGTGGCGGGGATTGGTGACACGCTGCGTTCCACGCGGGAACGCCGTGGACTCAGCATTGCCGAAGTCGCCCAGGAAACGCGGATTTCAGCCCGCTTCCTGGAGGCGCTCGAAGCCGAGCAGTTCGATGAGCTGCCCGCGCCTGTCTATGTCCGCGGGTTTATCCGCTCCTACGCGAGTTACCTCCGCATCGAATCGCAGCCACTGCTCGACCAACTGGTTGGCGGCACGGGCGCCGTTGCCGCGCCAGCGGGCTACGTCGGCGGGAACGGGCGCGGAGAAGTGCCGGCAACGCGCCGCCGAAGCGACCCTTTCCAGCGCCACGGTGTTGTGCCGATGCCGCAGCCGCCGGCGCGGCACCATGAGCCCGAATCCGAACCGTTCCCGCATGAGCCGGAAGCGGACACCTGGTCCCCGGAGCCGCCGGCGCCGCTGAGTGATGCGCCCGTGGACCGCGGGTACATCCCGGGCAGCGACCTCATGGAGGCGCCCGAGACCTACGAGTACCCGCCCGAGCCAGAGCCGATCTACCGCCCTCGAACGCAGGGAGTCCTGGTCGAACGGCCACCATCAGGGGGCGAGCCGGGAATCCCGCGGCGCGTCGCGCTCCTTGCGATTGCCGTAGCCGGCGTCCTCGGGTTCCTCGCGCTCGCCGTCTTCCTGACGCGGGACGACGACGGCAACGGTTCGACCAACGCCGCCGCAAACAACCCAACCCAGCAAATCACGCCCTCAACGGTGATCCCGGTGACCACGCGCACCGTCACGCCGAACGCAAGCGCGTCACCCTCCTCGAGCGCTTCGGCTTCGGTATCCGCGTCCCCTTCGCCTTCGGGCACGCCGTCAGCCACCACGACACCTGGGACGCCAACGCCCCGCCCGACAGAGGGGACGGCGACAGCAACGCCAACCACGGCCCCGACGAACACGCCGGCGCCAACGGCGACAGCCACGCCCACATCGCTGCCGCCGACGGTCGCACCGACAGTCGGAGCGCCGCCGCACCCGTCGACGTACTCCGCCTGCGACCTGAACCGGGAGACCGAGAAGTGCGGCAGTTCGTACGTCAGGATCATTTGCTACCCGCCGTTTGCAGAAGCGGACCCGACGGGCAAGAACGACAACTACTTCGTGGATGTGAGCGGGGCGTATCCGCTGCAGGCGGGGTGGCGCGAGACGACGGTGTTCGCGCCGGTTTCGATTGGTCCGGTCATTGCTGCCGGGCGTAACGGTTGTATTTGAGAGAGCGCGCCACTGGTGAAGGCCGCCACGGCTTATACGGTTTTCTCATAGTTCTGCCCCTTGCCATACACCCTTAGGACACCCCTAGGTAGGCCCGCGAGACCCTTAAGGGGACGGATGGTGACCGTGCCCCGGAGCTGTAACCAGTCCGGCCGCCTGGTGTCCATGCGGGCGGCAGTGCGCGCCGCCGAACCCCCATCTGTGACCCGGGTGGAAACCTCCACCGAGCTTGCAGGTCACCGGGGGGACGGTCCATGGCAGGCTTCGAAACGACACGGCCCGGCCCGGCCGCGGAAGCGGCGCGCGACTGGCGCCCGGGGCGGTTCGCACCGCTCTATGCGGCAGGGATTCTCGCGGGTGCAGCTATCGGCGTTGGCATCGCCACATGGCCCGGCAGCGGCGACGCGACCCGCGCGCACGTCAGCCCGGTGACCGCGCCCGCGGCCTTCGTCGTGGACGAAGCGCCGGTGTTCGCGCCACCGGCCCTGGAGGTTGGACCGAGCGAGGGCGTGAACCCTCCAGCTTCGATTCAGCTCCCGATCGAGTTCAATGCGGCATTCGCGGGCTGGTACGTGCCGGCCCCGGCAGCACCCGTCGAGCCCGCGCAGCCGGAGGCCATCGCGCCCGCCGCACCCGCAGCACCGGCCGCTGCACCCGTCGCGCAGGCCCCGGCAGTGCCGGCCGCCGTGCCGCAACCAGCGCCCGTCCAGGAATCTCAGCCTGCCGCTGCGCCGGCTGCCAGTGCGAAGCCCAACTTCTACGTGCCGGCTGTCTCTTCGGCTGGCCCGACCAGCATGGAATTGACCCTCTTCAACCTGATCAACGCGGAGCGCGCCAAGGAAGGGCTCGCGCCCTACGTCCTCGACTCGGGGCTGACGACGATCGCCCGGACGCGCTCGCAGCAACTGGTCGACCAGAACTACTTCGCGCACCGTGACCCTTACGGGTACTCGATGTACACGGAACTGCTGGCCTACTTCGGCTATACGTCCTACGCATGGGCTGGCGAAAACCTGGCCATGAACAACTGGCCGGTGGCCACGGCCGGCGACGAAGCGATTCGCGGCCTGATGGCCAGCCCGACACACCGGGCGAACATCATGGCCACCGACTTCTCGCGCATCGGCGTTGGCGAAGTGACAGTCCCGGACGGGCGGCACTTCTACGCGATGATCTTCCTCGGCTGAGCCCGGCTGAGCGGCCCCCGAACCGCCTGCCAAACCGCGAAGGCGCTCCATTGTGGAGCGCCTTCGTTTGTGTGAGAGCGGATTTGCCTGTGTCTCAGTCGGCGTCCGGGGGAGTGAATCCACCGGAACCGTTGCCGTTGTCCTTGTTGCCGCGGGCCATGTAATAGCCGACGCCTCCGCCAATCGCGCCGAGGCCGCCAAGGATCAGGAGTGCGATGGCCCACACGGGCGCCCCGCCAGAGTCCCCGCCGCCCGTCGCGGGGGCCTGGCCCGGAGTGGCGCTGGTGATGCCGCCGCGCGGCGACGTGGGCACGGGAGACCCCGCGCCTGGCGAACCCGGCGGGATGGTCGCGACCTGCTGTGACGTCTGCGTCTGACCGGGCGTTTGTCCCGGGGCTTGCGTGGCCGCCGGGTCGGGCGTCTTCGTCGGCGCCGGGGTGAAGGTGGGGATTGCGGCGGGCGATGCCGAGCCGAACGTCAGGTCGAGTTGGACGGGGCCGGGGGCCCACTTCGCAGCCTGCGCCGCTGTGCGGTCGCCGACCTTGATCTTGACTTCCTTGCCTTCCTTGCCGCACCCGGCCGTCTGCGATTCGGACACAACGTCGACGACGTAAACGGTGACGCGGGCGGAACCTTCGCCAGTGAACTCGGTACGACCCTTGGTGCCGCAGAGCTTGCCGTCGATGTAGGCCTCGACGGTCAGGCCGGCATCGACCGGACCGGCGGAGTCGGCGACCGAACCGAAGACCGTGGACGGGGGACTGAACTGCGCGTACGCCTGCGGGATGAGGAGCAGCGCCATGGCGGCGGCAGCGGACAGGAACGCCGCGCGCCGCGCGGAAGGAGAAACGAGAGTCATCAACTACACCAGTGCGAAGGTAAACGGCCTCCTCCGAGGGTACGGAGGAGGCCTGCTAAGCGCACTACTTCGGGAGCGTCAGCGTAAACGGCTGCTTGACCAAGACCCAGAGCGGGACGCCTTTGCCAATCTCGTCGATGACCGTCGGGCTCGGCGGGATCCCCGGGATGTAGTGCCGCCACTCCTGCAGCGCGGAGTCCCAGGCGTAGACGGCGATGATGTCGCTCTCGTGGCCGGCGAAGGCGTCAGCGACCTTGACCGTGGCGGCGCCAGTCGGCACAAGGTTCCAGCCTGCAACCAGCGGGACATCATTCTCGTTGCCGAACTGGACCACGATGTCCATCACGATTTCGCCCTCGCCGTCTGGCGGGAACGAGGCCGGCGGGGTCTGCGTGAGGCTCGTGCCGTCACAGAACATCGTGCTGAGCGCGAAGTCTTCCCAGACGACCGAGGCGAAGTCGGACGAGCCCGAGAACACCTCGCTCTGGGTGCCGATCCAGTTCTCGGAGGCCGCGCCCGGACCGCCGACGAAGGTCTTGCTTTCGCCCGGACCGAGCACGCCGATGAGGTCGAGCTCTTCGGCGATGCCCACGTCCGTGCCAATGCTCTTCAGAGCGAAGCCGCCAAGGTTGACGACGTTCGAACCGAAGTTCTTGACGGTGATCGTTTCCTGACCGGTGCACTGGAGGTTCGTGATGCGAATGTCACCCGGCACGGGCGACGGCGGAGCGGGGAACGTGACGGTGACGTTCGTCGGCTGGAGGAGGCTGTTGCTGACCTTGATCCAGGCCTGGCACTCGTCCGGCTGCTCCGCGATGAGCGGCGGCTTCGCGATGCTCGCGTTCAACGGGCGTCCGTTCACGTCGAGCGTGTCGAAGGTCGTCGCGGTGGCGAAGCGGCGCGTGCCATTGATGGTGTACGGCTGGTCGGCCGCGTCGATAATCACCCCGCCGCCGGCATCGATTTCGAAGCGCACGGGGACGCCGAGGGTGTTGTTGTAGTTGGCGGCATCGCAGAAGCCGTCACGGTCGCGCAGGTGGGCGACGACGTACTTGATCTGCGGCGAATCGGTCGAGACGACGGTCACGTCCTTGTAGCCGGCCCAGCGCCACACCGTCTCAACGACGTTGCTGGCGATAGCCGGGAACTTGCCGCGGTTGCCGTCCTGGGGGTATTCAACGGTGGCGTAGTAGCGGGTGCGCCCGGCGATGTCCTCGGGCTTGCACTGCGGGTTCTTGTTGATGGCGTTGGCGGCGCAGTCCTCGTAGCTGAGGTTGAAGTCGCCGAAGGTATCAACCGAGGCGGTGCCGTCGGTCTCCGATGGCTGGCTCATGATGCGCGGCTTGCGCACCGAACCGAGGGCCGACGGGACCTTCGTGGTGGGGTGGACGTTGAAGGAGTAGTCGTTCACGGAGTCCGGGATAAAGAAGCCTGAAGCGCCCTTCTTCACGCCCGCCTTGTAGTTGTTCAGCACCGATTCGTCCTGCATGAAGAACGAGACGATGGCGGCGGGCATCTGGATGGTTCCCCAGGGGTTGCGGAGATTCGACTGGCCCTTGAGGAGTTCCCAGTCGGTCGGCAGGATCCAGCGGTCCTTCGGGACAGTGCGGCCGTCGGCCTTCTTCTCTTCCGGCCGGCCCGAGGGGTTCGTGCCGACGAAGTAGCCGCGGATCGTGGCGGTCGCGTCGCCGAAGGTCGAAACGAACTGGTCCGGGGTCGACTCGACGGAGATGTCTTCGAAGACGAGGAAGAAGATGGGCCGCGCGATCTTGGTGAAATTGTTGCCCTGGACGAACATCTCGACGTCGACTTCGCCGGGATCTTCGCTTTCGTAGCGGATGGTGGCCGAGCAACTTGTGCCAAGGTCCATCGAGGCGTGGTCCGGCCCGTTGAGCGTCACTCCCGGGGCGGCGAGGAAGGTGCCGGGCTGGCCCTTCGGACGTACGAATTGGACGGTCTGGCCGGCGCAGGAGGTGTTACTCGAAAACGCGTAAGTGATCGGGACGATCTGCCCCGCCCAGGCGACCGTCGGAACCTTCATCGCCGGGATAAAGCCGTAGCTGAGGTCGACCCACTCTTCCGGGGCAGCCGGGGTGTCGGTCGCGTTCGGGTAGTAGACGTTGACGCGTACGCGGGCCGTCTCGTTGGTTCCGCAGCCGCCACCGTTGAGCGTGCTGATCTGGAGGTTGTCGAGGCCCGCGTCAGTGTCGCCGCCGAATGCCGAGAACGGGTTCGAGTCGAAGTTGTTGAGGTCCAGCAGGCCGCCGATGCTGACGCCCGTGATGACCTTCGGCTTGCTGTCGTTCGGGACGACGAAATAGCCGCAGTTCCCGACGATTTCGGCGCGGATGAGCACGCCGTCGAGCAACTGGTTCGTCTTGTCCTTGCCGGCGGTCTTGTGCTTGCCGAGCACCCACTCGGTGACCGTAGTGGAGCCGATGAAGGTGCCGTCGGCCAGGTTGAACTGGAGCGGGACCTCGATTTCGCCGTAGGTGACGACGCCCTCGGTGAACGAATTGCCGTTACTGAGGACGGTGCGGTCGATGGTGTTCCATTCGGTGACGAGCGGGCCGGCGGCGATGCCTTCGGCCGAAGTCACGCCGTTGCCGTCGCTGTCAGAATCGAAGAATGCCTGGTCGGCGATGCCGTTATTCGTGAAGTTCACCCAGACGGTCTGCTCCCCGGGCGATGCGGAGGTGTAGACGAAGCAGAGGGTGTTGTTCGCGACGCCGCCGAGGCGAGGGTCGTTCGCCGCTGTCTTGGTGAACACCTGGATATTGCCGGCGCCGGGAGCATCGGGCGGCGAGGCCGGCTGGAAGTGGATCTGGTTCGCCGCGAGGCTATCCACCGTGGCATCCGTGCCGATGAGGCAGATGTAATGGGGCGAGTTGATGACGAGCGGGCCAGACGACTGCCGCGGCGGAACCTGTCCATCCATGGTCACATGGCGGAGCTCGACGACATCACGGATGTCGACGAGGCGGTCTGCTGGGAGTTGTGGGCTGACCGGAACAGGCTGGTCGTCTTCGTCGTTGTCGCGCGTTGTCGTCGTCACGCGGTTGTAGACGGCATCGAAGTTGAAGGTGACCTGAAGGTTGTTCTCGTTCGTGGTCGAAGCAATGCCGGCGCACCATTCGGGGCCGACCTGGCGCACGTAATCTACCGTGACGGTCCCATTCATAACGCCGGTGACCACGAAGTCGGTTGTGGCCACCTTGTTGACCGGGTCGGGGTTCGTTCCCGAGAGTCCGCCAGCGTTCGAGGTTCGCCCGGTCAGGAACGTGCTGTCCCAGCCGACGGTGCAGACTTCGGCGGGCGCGCCGACAAGGCCGTCACCGATCTTCTGGAGCGTGACAGTGCGAATCGGGATGTCGGGGAGCGTGATCACCTGCTCGACGCCGCCGCTATCGAGGTACGCCCACGAGACGTGGAGCTTCTTGTAGCCATCAATGGCGAACGGGACGACGCAGTACACATCGTCGGCAGTGCTGCCCACACCGGCGTTCAATGACGAAACGGCAGCGCCGATGACGGCGCCATCGACGTAGGTGGCGAGGGTAGGCAGGGGAAGGTTAATCAGCGGTGGCGCGTTGGGGTCGATAGGGTCGGTTGCGGTGATGCGGAAGCCCATGTCGCCGGTGGGGCCGCCAACGGGTTCGACGCCGTCGACATTGACATCGACGCAGTACCCGTTGCGGGTGGCCGCACTTGCAGGAAGGCGGTGCGAAACCGTCCCGGCGAGGAGCGCCGGCGGCTGCTTCACCTCAACAGGGCTGGTCGAAGTGTCATACGTGGAGAGCGGATCAAACGCAGGCCCATTCGGATCGAAGACCGCCTTCACGCTGACAGGCATGGCGTTGCTGCCAGCTGCGATCAGCATGATGAGAAGAAGCAGGGCGGTTGGAAGGAAGATCCGCCGGGTGTGATGCGCCATGAAGTCCCCCTGGGACCTGTGCAACGCACCCCGCCGGGCGTGTGAAGCCGGACACGGCGATGACGTCTCGACCCATCATCACCGGCCTATGGATTGTGCCAGTTATGGCCGAAGCCTGACTCCCGGTCAAGCTTCGGTATGTAAAAACAAACGCCCGGGCCTGGGAAAGAGTTAACCCCGGCGCGCGGGCCAGCGCGCGCCGGGGTTTGCCTCCTGACCAACGACTCGAGGTAGGAACCGGGTTACTTCTCCCGGCGTGTCCGTTGGGCTGCGACGAGGAGCGTTGCCCCCGGGGCGAGCAGACCGAGCCCGCCGAGCAGCAACAGGAGCATGTTTGCGTTCGAAGTCGTGGCCGTCATCGTATTGCCGGCAGCAGGCGGGAGCGGCTCGCCGGGGCCTTCCTGGCGGGTGCCGCGCACTTCGCTGATGGGGGTCACGCCAGGCTCCACGTCAGCATCGCCGACGGTGCCGGGCTGTGCGATGGTGTCGATCGGGATCGAGACTTCGAGGTCCGGGATGCCCGGGCAGGGAGCGATGGTGAACGCCACCGACGTTTCAGCAGATGCCAGCTCGACGGTGGTTTCCGCGGAAACGGGCGCCTGCACCACGTAGAAGGCGTTGCCGTCGCAGGCCGTCCGGGTGTCGCCGCCGAGAACCTGGCGGACGGTGTAGAAGCCGAAGGGCAGGTCCTTCGCCGTCACGGTCGAAACAGGCGCATCGCCGCTGGTGTTGGCAGTCAGCGTGGCGACGACCTGCCCAGAGGCGGAGACCACTTCGTACCGCCAGGTGCGGGCTGCAGCATCGATGCCGGCATTGAGGGTGACCCGGACGTTCAGGCTGCCAAGCGAGGCGAAGCGCACCGAGCTGGTGGCGAGGACAGTCGAGCCGAGGCGGACGTTCAGGGTCGCGGTCCCGGCCGAATCACGGGAGACGAAAACAGCGCCTTCGGCAACGTTCGCCGCGGTCGGGTCGAGCGAGGCGACGCCGGCGAGCGTTCCACCGGTCACGTCGTAGGCGAAGCTGGGGAGGTTAGCGGTCTGGCCTTCGACCCGGACATGGAAGACGGCGGTCGCGCCCGGCGCGACCGGGTCGCTGGCGGCTGAGACCGTCACGGTGTACGGCTCAGCGGCGCGGGCAGTGGCGCCGAAGGCGGCGGCGACACCGAGGATCAGGAGGGTCATAAGGGAAAGGGCCGAGAGTCGAGCGGCGACGCGCATAGCACCGGGGCAAGGCGCACTGGCCGGGATCGCGCGCCACCCCCTGGCGCTGTTCCCGAACACTGGCAACCTCTTTGCTTCTGGCTGTCCACCACTCGACCACTTTGGTGAACGCACCGTGACAATACCGCAGCGAGTCAAGTCCTCGCCATAAGAGGGCCGTTAGAACCGCCACCAGCCAGCAACAATCTGTTTCCCGGCCGTCCACGGGGCTGTCACCGGGCATTCCCCGAGTTCCGCGAGCGCCTGCATTTGCTACAGTCCGGGCGATGGTCTCCATGCGCGTCGATGAGTTCCGCTACCTGGTGACGGCCTCGGGGCAGGAGGAGGCGCTTATCCTGCGCATCCCGGGCTGCCGGTACGTGTCCGCAGTACGCGCCTATCAGGTGGCGCGGCAGCCTGGTTCGATTCGCGCTCTGGACGACATCTTCGGCGAAGGGAAATGGGATCACACGCCCGACCTTGCGCAGGAAGTGGTGGAAGCCCGGCAGCGGCCCGCGCCGCCGGCCCAGCAGAGCGCAACCGTCACCCTGGCAGGGAACGACCTCGCGGTGGAATGCGCATTCGCCGACAAGGAACTGGTGAAGCTGGTGTCCGGCTACCGCTGGTCGGCGCCGCAGCGGAAGTGGTACGTGCCGGCCGCGCCAATGGCCGTGGACCTGCTCCGGCGGTACTTCGGTGACCACCTGGCAGTAGATGACGCCGCCACCGAAGCGCTGGAGCGCATGCGGCACGACCAGGAGGCAGCACTCGCACGGGCTGCCGCTCAGCCGCCGCCGCCCGCGGTCGAGGAGGCGTCGGCGGACGAACCAGCGACCGTTGCGAACCTGCAGCTCGCGGCGAGTACGGACGGGCACTCACCGGGCCCGCTGATCGAGCGGCTGGACCGGCTCGCCGGGGCCGTCGAAGAACTCGTCGCGCTCTTGCGTGGCGGGATTCCGGCGCTGCCTGAGGCTCCCCCGCCAACGCCCGATGTGGAACCGACCGCGGCGGACGAACCGGCGCCGCCCTCCTCGGCGAACTGGCACGACCTGCTGGCGGGCCTCGAAGCGAACGCCGCCGAGACCCGCGATCAGGCGCTCCTCCAGTGCCAGACGGTTCCAGCGGATGAAGAACTGCCCTTGCGGGCGGTAGCCGGGCTTGCGATGGCCCGCCTCGGCCAGCACGAAGAAGCCCTCGGCGCCCTGCGCCGCGCCCTCGAAAAGCCAGGCCGGCTCGAGGACGACCTCTCCCGGGAGGCGCGCGTCGCTTACGCGGGCGTTGTCCTGTCGCTGCTCTCGAACGATTGCGGACCGTCTGGTCCAATCGTTAGCGAAGGCGACCTTCGCGATCTGCTGCTGGCTGAACTGGTTTCCGACAATGGATTCGACAGCGACCGGCTGGGTTCGCAACAGGCGCGGACACGGCTCGACTACCTCGTCAATGACCCCGTCCTTCGCCGCCTGGCGCCCGGGCTCGCGGACTACTGCCGGATTGCACACCTGCTCGGCGGCGCCCGCGCGGGCCAGTGGATGGCCGCCGACCGCATCGCCGACATCCTCAGGGAAGCGACGCTGGGGAACGAGGGATTCGCGCTTGGGCTCGTGCTCCTTGCGAACGCCCTCTACGAAAAGAACTCGCTCGATGACTGGAACAAGGTCTGGCCCAAGGAAGACATCCAGAACACGGTGAGCGACCTTGCATGGCTCGTCCCGGAGGCCGAAAAGCGGCTGAAGGCTTTCCAGGAGGACACACGGATCCTCGAACCGGCAGCGCTGGCATGCCTCGCCTGCATCGCGGGCGGGCCGCTCGAGTGGGCTTCGAACAACCAGCGCAAGATGCTCGCACGGTTCATTTCGCCCCGTAACTCGGCCCTCCGCGACTACGCCGAGTTCCTGGCCGCATTCCAGCCCGCCGCAAACGGTCAGCCAAACACGCATCAGACCTTCCCGGGTTGGGCCAAGACGCTGGAACAGATGCGCCTCAGCCGGAGCGCGCGCTACCTCACCGATGTCTCGCTCAATGACCGCGGCGGGTCGAACAGCCTCACCTGGGCCATCGCCGACCGGGTGTACGTGCAAGCGCTGACCCTCTGGGGCGTCGACGACCCCCAGACGGAACTGATCGACCTGCTTGACCTGCTCCAGGCGGGACAGCGGCCGGACAACTACCTGAATGCAGTCGGGCGCTTGGTTGAATCGCGAAACCTGCCGTGGACGTCGCTCGTTTCGGCCGAGCAGCGGCGAATCGTCTATGAACGCGCACTCGAAGCCTCGGTCAAGCAGAGCCACGACAGAGACTCGGTGGAAGCATTCGACCGGCTGGTGCGCGAGCTTCGCTACCAGGGCGAGACCGCGGACGCAGACCTCGTCGCCCTCGTCTCGCGGTACACCAACGGTTTCAGGCCGCTCCGCGGCCCGGCGCTGGAGGTGCTGCTGACGCACCAACTCGAAGCGGGGGAGCCGTTCGAGGAGACGGTGCAGCAGCTCGTGCGGAACGCGCAGCAAGAGGGCGTCACGGACCCGCCTGAACTGATAGGTTTGGCGCTGGTCTTCCCTCAACTGGCGGAGTACTTCAGTTCGCAGGTTTCCCCGGCGGAGGGCGAGACACCGCCGGGGAACGTACCCCCTGGCAAGCGGGTGGTCGTCATCGGCGGGCACCAATGGCTCAAGAAGCATGCGAAACCGGTGCTGGAGGACCAGTGGAAGCTCAAGGTGGACTGGCTCGACCCCGATGAGGCCCACAACGGCGCGCAGAGCCTCGACCTGGCGTCCGGGTCGGCCGACCTCGTCATCATCAACGCGGCCTGCATCAGCCATGCCGCTTCCGGCCGGGTCCTGGAAGAGGCGAAGGCTTCGGGGAAGCAGTACGTCCTCCACCACTCGCGGGGTGTTGGCGCGATGATTGGCTTGACGCTGCAATCGCTCGCCTGAGGCCCGTCGGCCGCTCCTCTGGTACGATCGTTTCCCGCCTTATGACGATCGCACTGCTCCGGAGCCGCCTCGTATGACCCAACCGCGCACCATCATCCAGAAAATCTGGGACAACCACGTTGTGCACCACGAGGAAGGCAAACCGGACCTCCTCTACATCGATCTGCACCTCGTGCACGAAGTGACTTCGCCCCAGGCCTTCGAAGGGCTCCGGCTGGCCGGCCGCAAAGTGCGCCGCCCGGACCTGACCCTCGCGACGGTCGACCACAACGTGCCGACCATCGACCGCGACAAGCCGTGGACCGACCCGCTCTCCGTGCAGCAGGTCGAGACGCTGCGCGCGAACTGCGACGAGTTCGGCGTGCCGCTCTTCGGCGTCGGCGACATCCGCCAGGGCATCGTCCACGTCATCGGGCCGGAGCAGGGGCTGACGCAGCCCGGCATGACCATCGTCTGCGGCGATAGCCACACGGCGACGCACGGCGCCTTCGGCGCGCTGGCCTTCGGCATCGGCACGAGCGAGGTCGAACACGTCCTCGCGACGCAGACGCTCCCGCAGGCGCCGCCCAAGACCATGTCGGTCGAGGTGACCGGGACACTCCATCCCGGGGTCACGGCCAAGGACGTGATCCTCGCGGTCATCCGCGAGATCGGCGTCGCCGGCGGCGTCGGGCACGTCATCGAGTACCGCGGCGAGGTTATCCGCGGCCTCTCGATGGAAGGGCGGATGACCATCTGCAACATGTCGATCGAAGGCGGCGCGCGCGCGGGCCTCGTGGCGCCGGACGAGACGACCTTCGCCTATGTAAAAGGAAGGAAGCACGCGCCCGCCGGTGATGCCTGGGACCAGGCCGTCGCGGCGTGGAAGCAGCTGCCGACCGATGAGGGCGCGACCTTCGACACGTACGTCACGCTGCGCGGCGAGGACATCGAACCGTGTGTGACCTGGGGCACCACGCCGGCCCAGAGCGTGCCGGTGACCGGGCGCGTCCCGTCGCCGGACGAAGCAGCGAACGCCGGCGCGAAGGAACTCGCCGAGCGCTCGCTGGCCTACATGGGCCTCGAAGCGGGGACCGCGATCCAGGACATCAGGCTGGACAAGATCTTCCTCGGATCCTGCACGAACAGCCGGATCGAGGACTTGCGCGCCGCGGCCGCCATCGTGAAGGGGCGCAAGATCGCCTCGACGCTGAAGGCGATGGTCGTGCCCGGTTCGGGGCTGGTGAAGCTGCAGGCTGAACAGGAAGGCCTCGACCAGGTGTTCAAGGACGCCGGGTTCGAGTGGCGCGAAGCCGGCTGCTCGATGTGCCTGGGCATGAACCCTGACATCCTGATGCCCGGCGAACGCTGCGCCAGCACCTCGAACCGTAACTTTGAAGGGCGCCAGGGCCGCGGCGGGCGCACCCACCTTGTCAGCCCGCAGATGGCCGCAGCTGCCGCCATCGCCGGTCACTTCGTTGATATCCGGGAGTGGAAGTAAGCCATGAAGAAGTTCGAACCCGTCCAGGGCCGGTCCATCCCGATGAACCGCGCCGACGTCGATACGGACCAGATCATCTCGAAGGAGTTCCTCAAGCGGATCGAACGCACGGGGTTTGGCCCGTTCGCCTTCGACGACTGGAAGCAGGACCCGGACTTCGTGCTCAACAACCCGGAGTTCAAGGGCGCGCCGGTGATGGTGACAGGGCCGAACTTCGGCTGCGGGTCTTCGCGGGAGCATGCGCCGTGGGCGCTCGAAGACCTCGGCCTGAAGGCGATCATCGCGCCCTCGTTCGCCGACATCTTCCGCAACAACTGCGCCAAGATCGGGCTGCTCACGGTGGTGCTGCCGCAGCAGGACTGTGAGTACCTCATCGCGCGCTCCGAGGAGTTGCCGTCTTCAGAGGTGGTGGTCGACCTCGCGAGCCAGACGGTGGCGACGGCCGACGGCACATGGTCGCGGCGTTTCGAAATCGACCCGTTTGTGAAGCATTGCCTGCTCAACGGGCTGGACGAGATTGGCCTGACACTCCAGGAGGACCCGCACATCAGCGCCTTCGAGGAGCGCCGGGCGACGGTTTTCCCGAGCACGATCCCGGCCTGAGCAGGGCAGGGAAGACCCCTCGGAACCCCGCCTGATGCCGGATTGATCTGGGGAGAAAAATCAGGTTGACAGGCCTCTGGGGCGAGCGTACGGTGACCCTGTTATGGGTGTGCGAATTGGCATCCATCGCTCTTAGCGGCGGCCTCTCTGGGGCCGCCGTTCGTGTTTTCTGCGAAAGGAGCAGCCAGTCATGCAGTCGAGCTTGATCGGTAAGGTTGAGAAGGCCAAGGCCTACGCGGGCGAACGTCACCGGATGCAGATCGATAACCTGCGCGTCGCTTTCCACGGTGAGAACAGCGACCACGAAGTATCCTTCGCTGACGGCGAATGGCACTGCAACTGCGACTTCTTCACGCAATGGCAGACCTGCAGCCACACGATGGCGCTGGCACGCGTGCTCGAAGGGATGGTCCCGGCCACTCCCGAAACGGAGATGGCGGCGGTCTAACCGGACCGCGTCGAGAAGGTGATTCCTGGCAGCCAACCGCCGGGTGGTTGGCTGACCACTGGAAGGGCCCGGCCGTAGCGGCTGCGCGGGCCTTCCAGTGGCACGTTCCCACTGCGCGCCGTACGCCGTCGAGGGTCCCCGGCAGCGGCACGAACCTCTAACGGTTTTCTCCCTGTTTGGCGGCTTACGGCGGCCGATATCGGGTTGTAGGATGGCTCGCGGAAGGATCGAGCCATGTTGCCTTTGGGTTTCAGTTGGGGAGCGTTCTTCGTCTATGTCATCGCGTTGATCTTCGTGGTGCTTGGCGGATTCATCGGTCTCGTCCAGAGCCATCACCCGGCGTTTCTCGTGCCCATCCTCATCGGGCTGTTCTACTTCTACCTGTGCTGGGAAGCCGTCGTTGAAGACGAGGACGCGCCGCCGGCGCCGCCGCCCAGCAAGAACCACGGATGAGCCGCGCGGGAAACCTCGCCCTAACCACGCCGCGCGTAAGGTAAGGGCATGCACATCCGCACCTTCCGCGTTGGCTCGCTTGCGGGCATCCCCATCCTGGTGAACCCGAGCTGGTTCGTCCTCTTCGGGCTGACGACGTGGCTGCTGGCGACGCAGTTCTATCCCGCGGCGTTCGAATCAGCGGGCCGCTGGACACACTACGCGATGGCGGCGGCGAGCGTGCTGCTGTTCTTCGTCTCGATCATCCTCCACGAGCTGGCCCATGCGCTGGTGGCGAAGGCGTTCCGGATCCCGGTGCGGAGCATCACCCTGTTCATCCTCGGCGGGGTGGCCCAGATTACCCGCGAGGCCGCGAAGCCGGTGCACGAACTGCTGATGGCCGCCGCCGGGCCGTTCGCGAGCTTCGTGCTCGCCGCGGTCTTCGGCGGGGCATGGTTCGCACTCGGCGCGCACGACACCCGGCCAATCGACTATGTGCTCGTCTGGCTGGCGCTGATGAACATCATCCTCGGCGTCTTCAACCTGCTCCCGGCGTTCCCGATGGACGGCGGGCGCGTGTTCCGGTCGATCATCTGGCTGGTCACGGGCAACCACTACCGGGCGACAGCGATTGCGGCGTGGACCGGGCGAGGGTTCGCATTCGCCGGGATTGGCCTCGGGCTGGCGGCCATCGTTGGCCGGGACGTGTGGGTGGCCGAGGACCCGCTGAGCGGCGCATGGCTCATCTTCCTCGGACTCTTCCTCGAAAACTCGGCGCGCAAGAGCCTCGAACAGAACCGCCTGGTGCGCGAACTGCGCCTGTATAGAGCCGAAGACGTGATGCACCGCGACCCGCCCATCGTCGACGGCGGCCAGACGGTTGGATCGCTGGCGCGCGGGGTGCTCGACCTGAACCCGCGGGTTGTCTACATGGTGCAGGACGAAGGTTCGCTGGCGGGCATCCTCAGCGGGTACCAGATGCGCGAAGTGCCGCCGGCGGAGTGGGACACCGTGACCGCCCGGCAGGCGATGGTGCCGCGCTCGGCCCTCCATGCGGCCACCCGGGAACTCCTGGTCTCGGACGTTCTGCTGGAGATGGAAACGGAAGACCTGCTGCACATGCCGGTGGTCGAAAACGGCCGCGTGGTAGGCATCGTCGCGCGGGACCGCATCCTCGGGTTGCTGCGGCAGGCTGGCCTGCTGCCGGCGCGCGTCCAATAGGCCCGTTTTGCCCCATTCCGGTCCTCACGCGACGATTCGAACATGACGCGAATCCGGACGAGTGCCGCAGTCGTGGCCGGCAAGGCTGCCGGCGTGGCCACGCGCGTGCTTCGGCGCGGCGGCGGGACGGCGCTCCCGGGGCTGGTAGCCGAACGGGTGGATCCGCGGCTGGTGGCGAACCTCGGGCGCACACTCGGCCGCGGGCGGGTGATGGTGACAGGCACGAATGGCAAGACGACCACCAGCCGCATCATCGCTGCGGCGTTCGATGCAGCCGGCGTTCCTTATGTACACAATCGCGAGGGCAGCAACCTGATGCGGGGCATGGCGAGCACGCTGCTTTCGCGCGCGAACCTTGCGGGCGCAATTCCCGGCGCGAAGAACGCTGCCGGGCTGTTCGAAGCGGACGAGGCGACCATGCCCGCAGCGGTCGCAGCGCTCCAGCCGCGCGTGATTGCCTTCACGAACCTGTTCCGCGACCAGTTGGACCGGTATGGCGAGGTCGACACGGTGATGACACTCTGGCAGCGCGCACTCGCCGCAGCGTCGCGCGATGCCACGCTCGTGCTCAATGCCGACGACCCATCGGTCGCCGAGCTGGCCATCGGCTGGAGCGGGCCCGTGCACTGGTTCGGAATCGATGACGCCGCGTTCGCGAGCGAGGCGGCCGGCGCCTCCGATGCCCGCTGGTGCCCCTGCGGCGGCGATTACCGGTACGACCGGCGGTACTTTGCGCACGTTGGCTGGTGGCGCTGCGCGAGCTGCGACCGCACGCGGCCCGATCCAGCAACCTCCGCCCACGCAATCGAACTCGACCTCGACCACGCCAGCTTCGAGGTCGATGGTCTCGGCCGCGTGGAAACACCGCTGACCGGCCTGTACAACGTGTCGAACGCACTGGCCGCCGTTGCCGCCTGCCGGGCGTTCGGACTGCCATCTGAGGCGATCAGAGGGGGGCTGCGCGCCGTGCGCCCGGCCTTCGGCCGACAGGAAGTGGTGAACCTCGAGGGCCGGTCGCTTCGCCTCTTCCTGGCCAAGAACCCTGCGGGGGCGAACCAGGTGCTCCTCCTCCTGCGCGAGCTCTCGCGGAGGCGCGGGCCGCTGAAGGTGGCCCTGCTGCTCAACGACCGCTTCGCCGACGGGCAGGATGTGAGCTGGATCTGGGACGTGGACCACGAACTGCTCACGGGCGCGGTCGAAGCATGGTGGGCTGGCGGAGACCGCGCGGAGGACCTGGCGGTGCGCCTCAAGTACGCGGGCTGGCCCGCGCCATTGCTGGTGGATCACGCACCCGGGGCGCTGCTCGACGCCATCCTTCGAGGGACGGCCCCGGGCGAAGACGTCTTCGTCATCCCCACGTATACGGTGATGCTCGACCTGCGCCAGGAGCTGTTCGAGCGCCACGCGGTGGCGGGAGCGATGGAATAGCGGTCTCCGCTACCGGTGGTACATCACCGCGCCGTCGCCGCCGCGGCGGAACATGATGACTTCGGCCATGATGCTGATCGCGATTTCCTCGGGCGTTTCGGCGCCGATGTTGAGGCCGATCGGCGTGCGCACGCGGTCCAATTCCGCCTGGTCGTATCCTTCCTCGGCGAGGTGCCGGAGGACAGTGCTGGTGCGCCGTTTCGAACCAATCATGCCGAGGTACGCCGCGCCACGGCCGAGGCAGCGCCGCAGCGACAGTTCGTCCTGCTTGTGGCCTCGCGTGACGAGCGTGATGTAGGTCGCCGAGTTGATCGGGTAGCGGTCGAGGGCGGCCTCGTAGTCGTCGCAGAGGATCTCATCGGCCCAGGGGATGCGCTCGGCGTTGGCGAACTCCTCGCGGTCATCGAGGACGGCGACGTGGAAGTCGACGAAGTCGGCCAGCTTCGCAAGTGCCCGGCCGATGTGTCCGCCGCCGACGATGAGGAAGACCGGCTTGGCTTCGACCACTTCCATGTAGATGGCCGTCGCGCCGTGCACGACACGGTCGGTCAGGCCCTTGGGGGAGACGTAGAGCGTCTGGGTGATGTGGCGGGAGAAGGCCTCGGCGGCGAAGGCGGCAACCTGGTCGTCGAGGTCCACGTCACCGAGCGACCCCATGCGCTGGCCCGTGCGCTCGACAAGCATGCGGGCGCCCGCTTCGAGGGGCATCGGGCCTGGCTCGAGCACGGAGGTGAGGCAGACCGGCTCGCCACCTTCCGCGGCGATGAGCAGGCGTTTCGTAAGTTCGATCACGGGACTGATGGTACTCGAAGCGGGAGCGCCTTGCGGATGGCCGGCGCGGTGCACATTCGATTTCCCCGAACGCCGAAACCTGATACGGTACATGCTGACAACTCAAGAGCCAGAGACCACAGGTCCCTCATGCGACCCGCCGTTTCGCCACGAAGCGCGGGAGGGATAAGCCGGAAACGGCGCCTGTCGAGGCAGAGATTCCAGCAGCGGCCACGCGCCGTGCTGAGAACGTCCCTGCCGCCGTGCAGGGATTTTTGGTTTCCGGGCTCAACGCACCCGGGCCGGGTTCGCCCCGCCCCATTCGACATCGGAGGTGGCTATGCCGACTCCACGAAAAGAGGCGATGCTGGCCGACATCAAGGAGCGCATGGAGCGCGCCTCGATCGCAGTGAGTGCCGACTATCGTGGGCTCACCGTTGCCCAACTCACCGAACTCCGCCGCGCCCTGCGCCCGGCCGGAGCGGAAGTGAAGGTGGTCAAGAACACCCTCGCCGGGATGGCCGCACGGGCCGCCGGCCGGGACAACATGGCCGAAATCGTGCAGGGGCCAACAGCCCTCGCCATCGGTTTCGGCGATCCGATCGCCCCCGTGAAGGCGCTCACCGAGCACCTGCGGGCGCGGCGTCTGAACATCGAAATCCACGGCGGCTGGCTCGAGGGGAAGGTCCTTTCCCGCGAGGAAGTCGAGAGCCTGGCTTCGATGCCGCCGAAGGAACAGCTGATCGCTGACGTGGTCGGCAAGCTCCAGAGCCCGCTGTACAACTTCGCGGGCCTGCTGCAGTCCACGTTCCGCAACTTCGCGGGCCTTGTCGAGGCGCGCGCCAACCAGCTCGAAGCAGCTGGCTAACCCCCAGAAGGAGAACCAAATGGCCAAGGTTGAAGAAGCACTCGAAATCATCAAGGGGATGACCCTCCTCGAACTCCGCGACCTGAACAAGGCGATCGAGGAAGAGTTCGGCATCACGGCGGCTGCGCCGATGATGATGGCCGCCGGCCCTGCCGCTGGCGCCACCCCCGCCGCCGCCGCCGCCGAGGAAGAGAAGACCGAGTTCAACGTCGTCCTCAAGAGCTTCGGCGACAACAAGATCAATGTGATCAAGGCGATCCGCGAAGTCGTCAGCGGCCTCGGCCTGAAGGAAGCCAAGGACCTCGTCGAGGCCGCCCCCGCCAAGGTGAAGGAAGGCATCGGTAAGGAAGAAGCCGAGTCGATCAAGGCGAAGCTGACCGAAGCCGGCGCCACCGTCGACATCGAGTAATCAGCGCTGCTGCGCGAACACAAGGGGCCCCTCTTCCGAGGGGCCTTTTTCATGCCCGGCGGCTATGCCTCGCCGCGAACGGCCTTCTCCGGCGATTCGAACACCACGAGGCTGCGGGGCGAGACCACCCGCCGGTGGCCTGGCGGCGCCGATTCGCTGTGCTCGGGCATCTCGGGCGCCGCCGTGTCGAAGGCGAGCAGCCAGCTTGCCGAGCCGCCATCCGGGGGGATGACGAACTCGACCGGTTCTTCGCTGGCGTTGAAGAGCATCAGGATCGAGTTGTCGAGGAGGACGTTGCCGCGTTCGTCCACCAGGTCAGAAGCGGCGCCGGCGAGGCGGACGGCGAGGGCGCGCCGGTAGCCGTCGTCCCAGTCGCCCTCGGCCATCTCCGAGGCGTCTTCCTTGAACCAGCTGACGTCCTTCGTCGAGGTGCCGCGGATCTGGCGGCCGCGGAAGAAGCCGCGCCGGCGAAGCACCGGGTGGCGCTTGCGGAATTCGACAACGCGGCGCGTCCATTCAAGGTGGGCCGACTCACGCGGACCGGGGTCCCAGCGCTGCCACGAGGTTTCGTTGTCCTGGCAGTAGGCGTTGTTGTTGCCGCCCTGGCTGCGAAGCACTTCGTCGCCGTGGAGCAGCATCGGGGTGCCCTGGGAGATAAGGAGGGTGGCAATGAAGTTGCGCATCTGGCGGGCGCGGAGGTCGAGGATGGCCGGGTCAGCGGCCGGGCCTTCGACGCCATGGTTCCAGCTCAGGTTCTGGTCGTTGCCATCGCGGTTGCCTTCGCCGTTCGCCGCATTGTGCTTCTCGTTGTACGAGACCAGGTCGTTGAGCGTGAAGCCGTCGTGGGCGGTGACGAAGTTGATGCTGGCGTAGGGGCGGCGTCCGTTGTTCGCGTAGAGGTCTGAGCTTCCGGTGAGACGGTAGGCAAGCTCGGCGAGTTGGCCTTCGTCGCCCTTCCAGAAGCGGCGGACACAGTCGCGGTACTTGCCGTTCCATTCGGCCCAGAGGATAGGGAAGTTGCCGACCTGGTAGCCGCCTTCGCCGACGTCCCACGGTTCGGCGATGAGTTTGACCTGGGAGAGCACGGGATCCTGGTGGATGATGTCGAAGAAGGCGCTGAGGCGGTTCATTTCGTGCAGGCCGCGGGCCAGCGCCGCCGCCAGGTCGAAGCGGAAGCCGTCGACGTGCATCTCCAGGATCCAGTAGCGGAGGCTGTCCATGATGAGCTGGATGGCACGCGGGTGGAGCATGTTGAGCGTGTTCCCGGTGCCCGTGTAATCGACGTAGTACTCGGGGTGTTCCTGGGAGAGGCGGTAGTAGGCCGCGTTGTCGATGCCGCGGAACGAGAGTGTCGGGCCGAGGTGGTTGCCCTCGCCCGTGTGGTTGTAGACGACATCAAGGAGGACTTCGATACCGGCTTCGTGGAGGGCCTTCACCATGCTCTTGAACTCGTTCACCACCTCTGAGGGCGCTTCGGAGCTGCCGTAGCGGGGTTCGGGCGCGAAGAAGCTGACGGTGTTGTAGCCCCAGTAGTTCAGGAGCCCGCGGTCCACGAGCGCACGGTCATCGAGGAAGTGGTGCACCGGCATGAGTTCGACCGCAGTCACGCCGAGAGACTTGAGGTAGTCGATGCTTTCGGCGTCGGCGAGGCCGCGGTAGGTGCCGCGCATTTCGGCGGGGATGCGCCCATTGAGGGCGGTGAAGCCCTTCAGGTGAACCTCGTAGATCAGCGTCTCGGACCAGGGCGTTCGTGGGTGCTTGTCGTCGCCCCACGAGAAGGCCGTTTCGATGACGACGCTCTTCGGCATGAAGGGCGCGCTGTCGCGAGGGTCTGGGGTAGGGTTCGTATCCTCGCCCACGCGGTAGCCGAAGACTTCGTCGGACCAGTTCACGGAACCGGCGACGGCCCGGGCGTAGGGGTCGAGCAGCAGCTTATCGGTGTTAAACCGCGCGCCCGCGGCTGGTTCGTAGTCGCCATCGGCGCGGAAGGCGTAAAGCCAGCCGGGCCGGGCATCGGGCAGGTAGCCGTGCCAGACGAAGTCGGTCTGCTCGAGGAGCGGGATGCGCGCGATTTCCTCGGCGCCGTCGTGCGAAAAGACGCAGAGGCAGACGCCGGTCGCTGCTTCGCTGAAGACGGCGAAGTTCACCCCGTTGCCGTCCCACGTGGCCCCGAGGGGGTACGGGGCGCCGGGAAAGAGGCGCCAGTTGCGGCCGGCTGGCTGCGTCAAACGCGAACCCCGGGCCTGGCGGCGGCGCAGATGAGGGTGAATTGCGGCATCGGAATCCTCGTTCCCTACCCTAGCGAACCCGGCGCGGGTCCGCGACCGGCAAGGGTTCGTTACCGGGGGGCTGGCATTCCTCGGATGACGGCGTAGACTTCGCGCCTCACCACCGCTGGGAGGTTCCATGGAAGTTTCGGGCGATCACAAGTTCGCTGCGCCCCGGGCCGCCGTCTGGGCGGCGCTGCTTGACCCGCGCGCGCTCCAGGCATCAATCCCGGGTTGCGAGAAGTTCGAGGAGGTGGCGCCGCAATCGTACGACCTCGTCATCAAGGTCGGTATCGCCGCCATCAAGGGCACGTACGCTGGCAACGTGACGGTCACCGACCCGGTCGATGGCGAATCGTACCGGCTGGTGGTCGACGGGCGCGGCAAACCGGGCAGCGTCCAGGGCGCGGCGACACTCACACTCATCGACGATGCCGGCGGCACGCTGGTGAAGTACCTCGGGGACGTCAAAGCGCAGGGCGCCATCGCCCGGCTCGGCAGCCGCCTCCTCGGCGGCGCGGCAAAGCTCATGATTGGCCAGTTTATGAAGGCCATGGAAAAACAGGTAGAAGCGCGGAGCTGACCGCTCCCAGCACCATCACAACGAGGAGGCTCTTGTCATGGCAAACAAAGTCCCAATCACACTCAAGGTGAACGGCGCAGAACGCTCCGCCGAGGTCCAGCCGCGGACGCTGCTGGTGCACTTCCTCCGGGAGGACCTCGGCCTCACCGGCACGCACATCGGCTGCGACACGACCCAGTGCGGGGCCTGCACCATCCTCGTGGATGGGAAGAGCGCCAAGTCGTGCACGCTCTTCGCCGTGCAGGCCGACGGCGCCGACATCACGACGATCGAGGGCGTGGCCTCGGACGGCGACCTGCACCCGGTGCAGGAAGGCTTCTGGGAGGAGCACGGCCTCCAGTGCGGCTATTGCACGCCGGGGATGATCATGTCGGCCATCCACCTGCTGAACGAGAACAAGTCACCGAGCGAGCAGGAGATCCGGGAGGGCATCAGCGGGAACTTCTGCCGGTGCACGGGCTACCAGCACATCGTCAACGCGATCAAGTACGCGGCGAACAAGGGGTAGGGCGATGGCAATCATCACACCGAAGATGATCGGCGAGCGCGTGAAGCGCCGCGAAGATCCGCGCCTCATCCAGGGCCGCGCCACCTACGTCGACGACATCAAGATTGCGGGGATGCTCCACCTGGCCTTCCGGCGGAGCGACATCGCCCACGGCATCATCAAGAGCATCGACGTCTCGGCAGCGCAGGCCATGCCCGGCGTCGAACTCGTGATCACCGGCGCGGAGCTGAAAGAGTTCCTCCCGCCGATGCCGATCGGGACGCCATTCCCGTCGCCAGACCATTACTCCGTTGCGGTGGACCGGGTGCGCTACCAGGGCGAACCAGTCGCCGTAGTCGTTGCCGCCGACCGCTACCTCGCGCGCGACGCAGCTGACGCCATCGAGATCGAGTACGAACCGCTCCCGGCGGTGATCGACCCGGAGCGCGCCATGACCGGTGAGCCGGCGATCGTCCACGAAGCGTTCGCGAACAACCTTGCGGTGCCCTACGTGCCCGGCGGCACCGGCTTCGACCCCGTTGCCGGGACCGTCGACAACACGGCCGTGGACAAGGCGTTCGCGGAAGCCGACTTCGTGCTCTCCCAGCGCATGCTGAACCAGCGGCTCGCGCCGACCGCGATGGAGCCCCGCGGTGTGGTCGCCCACTACGAGCCGGGCAAGGAGCACCTGACGATCTGGAGTTCGACCCAGAACCCGCACATCCTGAAGACGTTCGTGGCAGCCCTGACGGGGACGCCAGACAACCAGGTCCGCGCCATCGCGCCCGAGGTCGGCGGCGGCTTCGGCTGCAAGATCAACATCTACGGTGAGGACTACGTCGCGGCGGCGCTTTCGAAGAAGCTGGGCAAGCCCCTGAAGTGGATCGAAGACCGCTCGGAGGCCTTCCAGGCCACGATCCACGGCCGTGACATCCTCGCCTACGTCGACATCGCCGGGAAGAACGACGGGCGGGTGACGGGCCTCAAGATCAAGCTCATCGCCGATATCGGCGCGTACAACATGATCCTGACCGCGGCCATCCCGACGCTGACGATGCTCATGCTCAACGGCACCTACGATATCCCGGCCATCCGCGCCGAGTTGACCGAGGTGTTCACGAACAAGATGCCAACCGACGCCTACCGGGGTGCGGGCCGGCCGGAGGGCGCCTACTTCGTGGAACGGGCGATGGACATGGTGGCCCGCCACCTCAACATGGACCCGGCCGAAGTGAAGCGGAAGAACTTCATCAAGGCCGACCAGTTTCCGTTCGCCACCCAGATGGGCGCGGTGTACGACTCCGGCGACTACGAAAAGACCCTGGACCTCGCGCTGAAGAACGCGAAGTGGGAGGAACTGAAGGCCGAACGCGACCGGATGCGCGCCGATGGCCGCATCGTCGGCATCGGGCTTTCGTTCTACGTCGAAGTCTGCGGGCTTGGCCCTTCGGCTTCGCTGCCAACCGGCGGCTGGGAGTACTCGAGCGTGACAGTGGAGCGCAGCGGCAAGATCACGGCGACCACCGGGGCTTCGCCGCACGGCCAGGGCAACGAGACCACGTTCTCGCAGATGCTCTCCGACCAGTTCGGCATCCCGATGGGCGATATCACCATCCTCCACGGCGACACCGGCGTGGTGAAGCAGGGCATCGGCACCTTCGGCAGCCGCTCGCAGGCGGTTGGCGGCACCGCCCTGCTCAAGGCAGGTGAGAAGGTGAAAGACAAGATGGCCCGCTTCGCCGCCGCACTCCTCAACCCGAACGAGGAGACCGACACCTCGAACATGGTGTTCGCCGAGGGACGGATCTCGTTCAAGGACGCGCCGGGCCAGTCGGTGGGCTTTTCCGATGTCGCGGCCTATGCCTACGTGCCGGTGCCGCTCCCGGCGGGCATGGAGCCGGGGCTTTCGGACCAGGCTTTCTTCGAACCCGCGAACAACACCTACCCGTACGGCGCCCACATCGCGATGCTCGAAATCGACCGGGAGACAGGCGAACCGAGGCTCCTCAAGATGCTCGCCGTCGATGATGCGGGGACGATCATCAATCCGCTCATCGTCGAGGGGCAGCTGCATGGCGGGCTCGCCCAGGGCATCGGCCAGGCGATGATCGAAGAGGTGGTGTACGACGAAGACGGCCAGCTCATCACCGGTTCGTTCATGGACTACGCCATCCCGCGGGCGACGGACTTCCCGTGGTTCGAACTGGACAAGACGGTCACGCCGACGCCGGTGAACCCGCTCGGCGCGAAGGGCGTCGGCGAAGCGGGGACGCTCGGCTCAACGCCGTGCATCGTCAACGCGGCGGTCGACGCACTCAGCCCGTTCGGCGTGAAGCACATCGACATGATGCTCCGGCCGGAGAAGCTCTGGCGCATCATCAACGAGGGGGCGACAGGATGATCCCGGAAGAGTTCGAGTACAAGCGCGCGGCCACGCTCGACGAGGCCATTTCGCTCATGCAGTCCTCCGGCGGCGAAGGGAAGTTCCTCGCCGGGGGGCACAGCCTCATCCCGCTGATGAAACTGCGGCTCAGCGAGCCGGGGGTGCTTATCGATATCTCGCGGATCCCGCAGATCAACGGCATCACCGACCAGAACGGCAAGGTGCAGGTTGGCGCCGCCACAACCCATGCCGAAGTCGTCAGTTCGGACCTGATTCGGCGGGTTTGCCCGGTGGTGGCCGAGTGCGCCGCCGAAATCGGCGACCCCCAGGTGCGGAACCGCGGGACGATGGGCGGCTCGCTCGCCCACTCCGACCCCTCGGCCGACTATCCGGCAGTGATGGTGGCCCTCGACGCCGAAATCCACCTGAAGGGCCCGGGCGGCTGGCGCGCGGTCAAGGCCGGCGACTTCTTCCAGGGCATGTTCACCGTGGACATGGCCGAGGACGAAATCATCGCCGGCATCCAGCTTCCGCCTGCGCAACACGCCGCCTACGTGAAGCTCCACCAGCGAGCTTCGCACTACGCCATCGTCGGCATCGCCGCCGTTCTGGAGATGGATGGGCGCACCTGCACATCTGCGCGGATCGGCATTACCGGGGCTTCGACGCATGCCCAGCGGCTCACGAATGTGGAAGCGGCGCTGGCGGGCAAGGAGCTGACCCAGGCGAACATCGACGCAGCCGCCGCCATCGCGGATGCAGGCCTCGAAGACGTGAACAGCGATATCCACGCCTCCGAGGCCTACCGCCGGGCAATGGTGAAAGTGTTCACCCGGCGAGCGATCGAGCGGGCAGCCAGCCGCTAATCGGCACGCCCACAAACCAACGGGAGGCCCGCCGATTTGGCGGGCCTCTGGCGTTTCACCGGGAACAAAGCCGCACCCGCCGGCGTTTGAAGAGTATGCGGGTCATGTGCGGGTTGCTACTCCTCGGCGTGCTCGTCAGTGCGATCCTGGCGGCCAGTCCTCGGGCTGCTCACGCCTGCAGTTGTCCCGACTGCGACTCAGTGCGCGACTCGGAAGTAATTGTGGCCGGAGTCATCACCGGATGGACGCGCGCCGCAGGTCAGCCGTCGCAGTCCGGCGAAATCCCAATCGACGTGCAGATTGCCGTCACCGAGGTGTGGAAAGGCGCCGCTGGTTCGACCGTTACGCTCCACGACCCGGCCAGCCTCGTGAACCTCAACTATGCGGCCACGGACGCCCCGGAGAAACTCGCGTGGATGGGTGGCGCAGGCGGCTGCCAGGCGTTCACGAGCGACCCTGCCGGGAAGTTCGTCATCCTCGGATTCGTTCGTACGGGTGAAACCGCGAACCGCGTCTTCGGCCCGGCCCTTTTCTTCATCGGCGCAGCACCGGAAGCCGAGCAGTATGACCACGCCATAGCGCGCCTCTCCGCGAACCTTGCTCCCCGCGCACCCGACGCGGGCAACACCAGGGCGGCAACCGCCAGCGGCAGCGGCTCGGACGACTGGATGTATATCACGGCGATTGGCGGCGGGGCGCTGCTCTTCACGCTCGTCGTCCTCCTCTGCGTTGGCCGGCCGCGCTGAGGCAACGTTCACGCACGCGTGAGGTTTCCCGCGTACAATCCCGCCTCATCTTCAATCGAGGCAAAGCCATGCCCACCACCACCGACAAGTACGAGGGGATGATCGCGGAAAGTGTCTCCATCCCCGGCCATAACGGCGACATGATCCACGCCTACTACGCCCGCCCCATCGGCGATGGCCCGTTCCCGGGCATCGTCTGGGTCCACCACTTCCCCGGCTGGGACGAATGGTCGAAGGAGGTCAGCCGGAAGCTGGCCTACCACGGCTACGCCGTCGTTGCGCCGGACCTCTACTGCCGGGTGGACCATGGCTCGCCCGAGGACGTGGCCGTGAAGATTCGCGGCCAGGGCGGCGTGCCCGACCCCCAGGTAGTCGGCGACGCGGCAGCCTGCCGGGACTTCCTGCGCGCCCAGGCGAATTCGAACGGTAAGGTCGGCGTCATCGGCACCTGTTCGGGCGGACGGCACGCGGTGCTCGCAGCCAGTTGCGCGCCGGGGTTCGATGCCTGCGTCGACCTCTGGGGCGGCGGCGTTGTGATGCGGCCCGAGGACCTGACCGAGATGCGCCCGGTTTCGCCGGTTGACTACACGAAGCAGCTCGACTGCGCGCTCCTCGGCCTCTTCGGCAACGACGACCGCGCCCCAACGCCGGAACAGGTCGACGTCCACGAAGCGGCGCTCAAGCAGCACGGCAGGGAGTACGAGTTCCACCGCTACGACGGCGCAGGGCACGGCTTCTTCTACTACGACCGGCCCCAGGCCTACCGCGCCGAACAGGCGGTCGACGGCTGGAACAAGGTGCTCGATTTCTTCGCCCGAAAGCTGGGGAGCTGACCATGTGCGCAAACATCGTCGAAAAGACCGCAGTCTCCGGCAGCGGGAAGGGCCTGACCGGCTGGTTCACCCTCACAGAAGCGGCGGTCAGCTATGACCACCCCTTCCACGTGGACCTCGAACACGCGCTCAACATCGACTTCGTGAACGAAGCGGCCGGGCCCGGAGCGCGCGTTTCGGTCGAGTTGACGCTCGAAGCGGCGCGTGCGCTTTCGACGGCGCTGTTGACCGCAGTCGAGCGTGCGGAGGCGTATGAAGCGCAGTAAACGGGCGTCGCGTCCCGTCGTGCGCCTCCTGTATCATCCCGGCCCGTGACCAACGAGCCTGTGGGAGTCCTCATCATCGGCGCGGGCGCTTCAGGCGGGGCGTTCGCGTGGAGCATCGCCGACCTCGGCACGAGCGTCCTCTGCCTCGAACAGGGGCCGTGGATGCACCAGCGGGACTACCCCACGAACTTCATGGACTGGGAGACGCGCGCGTCCGGCCCCTTCGCGCCGAACCCGAACGTCCGCCGGCTCGCCCAGGACTACCCGGTCAACGATTCGGAGTCGCCGATTCAGCCGCTGATGTTCAACGCGGTTGGCGGCAGCACGATCCTCTGGGCGGCCCATTTCCCTCGGTTCACGCCGGGCGACTTCCGCGTCCGCACCGAGGACGGCGTCGCGGACGACTGGCCGATTTCGTACGAGACGCTGGAGCCGTTCTACACCCCGAACGACCGGATGATGGGCGTCTCCGGGCTCGCCGGGGATCCGGCCTATCCGTACCACGAGCCGCCGCTTCCGCCGCTGCCCCTTGGCGCGACCGGGAATGTGGTCGCCCGTGGATTCGAACGGCTGGGCTGGCACTGGTGGCCGTCAGACAGCGCCATCATCTCGCAGGAGTACGGGGGCAGGGCGCCGTGCATCAACCTCGGGGCCTGCGGCAGCGGCTGCACCCAGGGGGCGAAGGCCAGCACCGACATCACCTACTGGCCGCTGGCCGAACGCAAGGGCGTCCAATTGCGCACGAACTGCCGGGTCAAGGAGATCACCGTCTCGGAGAACGGCCTCGCCGACGGTGTCCTCTACTACGACGCCGACGGAGTGCTGCAGGAGCAGAAGGCCGAGGTCGTCGTGCTGGCCTGCAACGGCATCGGAACGCCGCGGCTCCTCCTCAATTCCAGGAGCGAACGGTTCCCCGATGGCCTCGCCAACAGCAGCGGACTCGTCGGCAAGAACCTGATGTTCCACCCATACGCGTTGATCCGCGGGATTTTCGAAGAGAACCTCAACAGCCGGCGCGGCCCCACGGGTTGCACGTTCTGGAGTCACGAGTTCTACAAGACGGACCGTTCGCGCGGTTTCGTCCGCGGCTATTCGTACGAAGGCTCGCGCGGCGGAGGGCCGGGCATGAGCGCCGTCTGGGGCATGGCCACCGGCCGGATCCCGTGGGGCGAGGGGCACCACGAGGCCTACGCGAGGGTGAACGGCCACGTCGCCGGGATGGTCGCGATCACGGAAGACCTCCCGGACGAGGCGAACACCGTGACGCTGGACCCTGTCCTCACCGACGCGAACGGCATCCCGGCGCCGAAGGTCACCTACACGCTGAGCGAAAACAGCCGACGCCAGCTCGCGCACGCGGTGGACCGTGGGACCGAGGCCTTGAAGGCAGCCGGGGCAGTTGATGTGCAGGCCGACCCATTGATGCGCACCGCGGGCTGGCACCTGATGGGCACCGCGCGCATGGGAACCGACCCGGCCCGCTCGGTAGTCAACGAGTGGGGCCGCGCGCACGACGTGAAGAACCTGTTCATCATCGACGGCAGCATCTTCGTGACATCGGCAGGTGTGAACCCAACATCGACCATCCAGGCGCTGGCGCTGTACATCGCCGATTCGATCAAGAAGAACGTCGGGGAGCTGTTCGCATGAGCGGTTCGGCTTCCGCGCTCGGCGACGCAACGTTCCTCAGCGCGCTGCTGGATACGCTCATCCCGTCAAGCGGCAAACGGGGGATGCCCGGCGCAGGCGGCCTCGGCATCGAGCGCGACGTTGCCGCCTCCATCGCTGCCGACAGCGCAGCGGGCCTTCCCGTGGGCGGATGGCTCGAAGCGCTCTATGCGGGCACGCCCGGCTTCGCCACCCTCCCTGCGGCCGAACGAACTGGAGCGGTCGAAGCGCACGCGGCCACCAATCCGGCTGCCATGCAGGCGCTCCTGCGAAGGGTCTACCTCGCGTACTACCAGCACCCGACCGTGCTTGTGGCTATCGGCGAGCCGCCACGACCCCCTTTCCCTGAGGGCTTCGAACTCGAACCGTCGGACCCAGAACTGCTGGCCGCGCTGAAGCCACGGCAGAAGTAAGCCGCGTTCGCGCCGCCGAGTCCGAGCGTGAAGCTCGGACGTAGGGAATCCCCGCAGATTTTGCCCAGTTTGCCCGTCAATTCCGCGACAGAGCGTGCCGATAACTGAGTTGCAAGCAAGCGCACCCGGGACGGCCGGCGCGAATCCGCAGGAGTTACTCAATGCCGTCCACGCTATCCCTGGTTGAGCTGATGGAGTCGGCGAACCTGCCGACGATCCCCGTTGTCGCCGTCCAGATCATCGGGCTGGTCCAGCGGGAGGACCTCGACATCGACCTCCTGGCGGAAACGATCATGCGCGACCCGTCGCTTTCGGCGCGGGTGCTCAAGACGGCGAACTCCGGGTTCTATGGCCGCCCGCGCAGCGTCACGAAGATTCGTGACGCGGTGATGGTGCTGGGCCTGCGGAGCGTGAAGACGCTCGCCCTCGGGTTCTCGCTCGTCGGGGCGATGCGCCACGCGGAGAAGGGCGAGAAGAAGGGCTTCGATCACCGCGACATCTGGCAGCGAAGCCTTCTGGCGGCCGCCGGGGCCCGGACGGTGGCCGGGCGGGCAGGGTTCGCCTGCAGCGATGAAGCGTTCCTCGGCGGGCTGCTCCACCTCATCGGCGTGGTTGCCCTCGAACGGACCCTTGGCGACCAGTACCACTGGTACTGGGAAGCCGCGGAAGGTGACCTCACTCGCCTCCGCGCCATCGAACGGGAGGCGCTCGGGTTCGACCACGCCGAAGCCGGCGCAGCGCTTGCCGAGAAGTGGAACCTCCCGGAGGCGCTGGTCACCGCCATCCGCATGTTCCCCACACCCGACGATGCGGACGGCGACTACCGGGACCTCGTTCGCTGCGTGGCGACGGCCGAATCGGCGGCCGACCTCACGCTGGGCAGCGACCCGGCAGGGGCGCTCACCCGCTTCCGCTGGGACTGTCACCAACTGTTCGGCATCGGCGACGAGGCTTCGGACGCGCTTATCACGACGATCATCGAGGATGCCGGCGTGCTCGGTTCGATGCTCGACGTCCCGGACCCGGGCATCTCGGCGGACGCGGTCCTGGCGCGGGCGCAGGAGGCGCTGCTCCAGATCACGCTTGAATCGGAGCGCGAAAACGCTCAACTGCTCGCGGAACGGAACCGTCTTACGCTCGAAGCTTCGACCGACGCGTTAACGGGGCTGGCCAACCGCCGCCACCTGGAGGAGTACCTCGGCGAACACTTCCGCATCTCCTCGCGTTACGGCACCCCGCTGAGCGTCATCATCTTCGACATCGACTTCTTCAAGAAGGTGAACGACACGTACGGCCACCTCGCCGGCGACGAGGTGCTGCGCCAGGTCGCGGCGACGCTCGCGCAAACGGTGCGCGAGGCCGACCTCTGCGCCCGCTACGGCGGCGAGGAGTTCGTGGTGGTGCTCCCGGCCACACCCGGCGAAGGCGCCGAAGATGTGGCCGAACGCGCACGCGTCGCGGTCGAGGCCGCCGTTATCACAACCGGAGGGGCAACCCTGCGAGTGACGGTCAGCGCCGGGGTGAACAGCTACCGGAAGGACGGCCAGGCCTCGCCGGACTGGCTGTTGAAGGAGGCCGACATGGCGCTGTACGACGCGAAGCGGGCGGGCCGCAACCGCGTGCACCGCTTCGAAGAGGCGCCGGCCTCGCCGTGGAGCCTGGCCAGTTAACGGGGCCTATCCGTAGACGAGCGCCCGGTCGATCATCGCGCGGCTGATAACCACCCGCTGCACCTGGCTCGTGCCTTCGACGATGGTGAGCTGGCGGGCGTCGCGGTAGTGGCGTTCGAGCGGATGGTCCTTCATGTAGCCCTGCGCGCCGAGCACCTGGAGGGCATCGAAGGCGACGCGGTTCGCCATCTCAGTGGCGTAGGCCTTGGCGATCGAGAGGTTGTGGGCGTACTCCTTCATGAACTTGCCCTGGTCCACCAGCCAGGCCGCCTTGTAGACGAGGTTCCGCGCGGCTTCGATCTGGATTGCCATGTCCGCGAACATGAACTGGATGGCTTCGAAGTCGATGACGGAGTTGCCGAAGGCCTTCCGTTCGCGCGCCCACTCCATCGCATAGCCGGCGGCGCCTTCGGCAAGGCCAACACCGCGCGCTCCGACGGTCGGCCGGAGGGAGTTCAGAGTGAACATCGCATGGTTGAAGCCCTGGCCCTCGACGCCGCCAAGGAGGTTCTCCGCGGGGACGCGTACATCGGAGAAGCTGAAATGCGCAGTAGGCACGCTGCGCACGCCCATCTTGTCATCGGTCCGGTCCACGCGGACGCCGGCTGCGTGAGCATCAACGACGAAGGCGCTAATCCCCTTCGCGCCAGGCCCGCCAGTACGGGCGAAAACAGTCAGGTAGTCGGCCACGGTGCCGCCGGAGATGTAGACCTTGTTGCCGTTGAGGATGTAGTCGTCGCCGTCGCGGGTCGCGCGGGTTTCGAGCGCAGCGGCGTCTGAGCCGTGGTCGGGTTCGGTGAGGCAGAACGCCGCCTTCCGGTCGCCCGAGCAGAGGGCGGGGAGCCACTTCTGCTGCTGTTCCGGGGTGCCGCCGAACATGATTGGCCGGGTAGGCAGGCCGCTGAGGACAAGCATGAGGCCGGCGCCGCATTCGTACTTCGCGACCTCCTCGATGGCCAGGCAGAGGGGCAGGATACCGTTGCCGGTGCCGCCCATCGACTCAGGGATGGCCATGCCGAGGAGGCCCGCCTGCTTGAACGCTTCGAAGTAGTCGTGCGGGTACTCGCCCGTTTCATCAACTTCCTTCGCGCGTGGCGCGACGACTTCGCGGGCGATACGGCGGGCGGTGTCCTTGATCAGGCGGTGTTCTTCAGACAGTTCGAAGTCCATGTGCTCTCCTCACAAGACGCTGGTGAAGCGGTATTGAAGCACGCCGCGGGCCGCTGCGCCCAGACGGTGGGGTAGAGACACTCGACTGAGAGGCGTATTGTGAGCGTGCCGTGACCGAACCTGCCAGCCATGCCAGGGAGCACGCGAAGCGTCCCAAGCCACGCGCGCCAGAATCACAAAATGCTCCGCAGGGGCAGCCGGGCCGCGTGCCCGGTGAATTTTCGATCCTGGCGCTGCAGGCGCAGGCCGGGAACGCCGCGGTGCAGCGCGTCCTCCAGCGCCGGAATACGGTGGTGCAGCGGGAAGGCGACACCATCTACATGGATGAGAGCGGCGTCGGCCACAAAGAGCCTTCGAAGACGAAGACCCACGGCGTCTTCTACATGGACGAGCAGGGCGTGGGCCACAAGGAACCTTCGAAGACGAAGACCCATGGCGTCTTCCACATGGACCAGCACGGCGTGGGCCACAAGGAACCCGATAAGACACCTGCCCGCACCACCCCGTTCTTCATGGACGAAAAAGGTGTCGGTCACGATGCACCCGACAAAGTCCGTTCGTCGGTGAAGAAGGCCCTCGGCGCCATCCAGCAAGTCCACGATGCTGGCATGGCCGAGGCCACGAAAGTTACCGACGGGATGGCTCCCTGGGCTGCACGGCTCAACGAAGCGAAGCTCAAGAGCGCCACTGCACTCACTGCCCTGAACACCGGCGCCGGATTCTGGCAGGTCGAGGCTGCCGACAGCGGCCAGAACGCCGCAACACAGGCCGAAGCCGCCGACACCGCCGCAGCGGCCGCAAAGAAAGCGCACGACGATACCGTCGCCGAAAGCGTGGGCGTAAAGGCCGCGGCCAAGAAGATCAACGACTGGGCTGGCAACTTCGCCCAGAACCGGAACCGGTTCGGTAAGGACAAGGCGCGGTGGCTCCGCTACGACAGCCCGATGACCACCAGTGCCGTCAACAAGATCCAGGAACTCCTGGACAACCAGGGCAGAGCAAGCCTGGATGCGCTGAACCTCGCGGGCACGGTCGATGCGGAACTCGCCAGGTTCAAAAAGGAATCGGACGACGCCGCAGAAGCGGCCAAGAAGGCCTGGAGCCCGCTGGCAGTTGGAGGCGGCACCACTTTCACCATCGTCGGTATCCTTCAGCAGAAGCTCAACGCAACCCGGGCGAACGGCGCAAACCGCACTTCGATATCTTCTTTCTTCGACACCGCCACCGAGAACCTGCTCACAGCCTACCAGGCAGCGAAGGGGATCAACGGCGCCAGCAAGGCAGGCCTCGCAACGTGGCTGGCCCTCGATGCTGATGCGCCGAGCATTGTGGTCAACGGCCAACTCACCGTGAAAGCAAAGGAAGAGGCGACGGGTTCCACACCCCTCGATGGCAACCGCCATCCCATGGTCTCCTTCGGGAAGACCGGAAACGCCGTCAAAGAGCTGCAACAGCGGCTCAACAACTGGCGGGCCGCACAGCCTGGGCCGAAACCGCCGTTCAAGCCGCTCAAGGTCGATGGCATCTTTGGCTTCTTCACGAACAGTGCCACCAAGAAGTTCCAGGCGTCCGTCAACATCCAGGCGAACGGCAACGTTGGCAAACTGACCTGGGGCGAACTCGACAAAGTGCCCGGCGGCATCACCATCGGCGCCCAGTCCTTCTACAGCGAGGAAGTGGTCGAAGGCGCCACTGCCGGTGGGACGAGCGCGTTCGACTGGGAAGTGAAGAACAACAAGGTCACCATCACCGTCCGGATCAAGTTCACGGGCGCCAGCAGCCACCCGATGGTCAACACCTGGCTCGATGACATCCGCTCGGTGTGGAACAACTACAAAGCGGTGGAGCTGGGGGCGAATCCCGCCCGGCAGTACGACATCGAGTTTGTGCCGAAGAAGTCATCATCGGCCCCGCACAAAGTGAAGGTCGGAAAGCCGACCAAGAAGAACCCCGACCCCCGCTCCGACACCGACAACTGGTATGTGAACGACACGCGCCGCGGCCTCGCACCCCATGAGTTCGGCCACCTTGTTGGACTCGATGACGAATACAACCGCCCGGAAGAATCGTACGTGAAGACCACGGGGCTCGAGCCGGCAGTGGCCCAGACCCGTGCTGCCGATGGCGCCGGGTCTCGCACCGTGGCGGACGAAATCAACGCCATCCTGACTGGCAACCCAACCCTCACAAGCGACCAGAAGCTCGGACTTGTCGCCGACAAACTGGATAACCACGGCATCATCACAGGCGCCTTCGCGCGCCTGGTCGCGCAGCGCTACCAGGCTGCCTATGGCTTCAACGGCGCCGCCGACATCTCGCAGTTCTTCTACCAATACAACAACAACGACTGGACCTCGAATCTCACCCGCGTGACCGAACCGTTCACCGTCTCGAATGGCAGCCTGATGGGTGAAATGACCAGCAATCTCGCGCGTGGCCAGGATCTCACAACGGTAGCCCCCCACGAGCACCCTGTTCAGCCACGCCACGTGCAATCGTTCGCCAACCTGCTCGAGCTGGTCTTCCCCGGCACGAAGTGGAAGCCCGAGCGCCGCTGATGTTCGTCTCCTACCACCGTTCCGGGGGACCGAGGCCGCGCAGCGATGAGTTGGTCGAAATCGATGACGCCGGCGCCGCCCGGGCACGCCGTGTGGTTGCCATCGGCCGAACCGGCTCATTTGCGTTTCAGCTGGATGCGGCAGCACTCGCGAGCCTCCGCAAGGCGGTGAGCGGCGCCGCCAACACGCCCGTGGAACTCCAGGCGCCTGGCAGGCCCCCCTACGAAACAGAAGAAGTGACCGCAGGCGGCGAGTTGTTCCGGTTTCATCCCGGCCAAAAGCTGCCGCGGCCGCTCTACACGCTTGCCAATCGCCTGCGCGGCATCGCAGAAGAAGCCATGGAGCACCCCGTGTCCGGGATTGAGCTCACCTTCGACCAGCCTCACAACGCGGTCGTACTACTCGCCCTCGGCGCCGCCCCCGTTGCCGTCGAATGGACCGCCGACCACCTGGCGTACGACCTGTTCGGTTCCGGCCAGGCGCTGCTCCAGTCGGGCGTCCTGCCACTCGGACTGAGCCCGGGCCGCCAGGTGCTGCAAACGGGCTGGCGCCATGCAATCGAACTCACGAGCATCACCGTCGCAGAAGATCAGACCTTCCAGGCGAAGCTGCACTTCTCGATGACCTTCGCCGACGGCCGGGCACGAGACTGCCAGGTCACGGTGATAGCGGGCAAGGGCTGGTTCTAGGCCGACGGCGAAACGCCCCCCGTTGCGGAGGGCGTTTCGCAGAAGTTTGGTTCGACTGCGCGCCTACTCGTAGCGGAGGGCTTCCGCGACGGGCACGCGGCTGGCGTCGCGGCTCGGCCACCAGGTCATCAGCAGCGAGAAGATGAACGAGGCGCCGATGACCAGGAGGATTTCCGTCCAGGGCATGGCGAAGGTGATGTCCGCGCCATCGGTGAAGCCCGGCGAGGTCAGGAGGTTGCGGCCGAGGATGGCGCCGCCGACCACTCCGGAGAGGATGCCCATCACGGCGACGAAGCTCGACTCGAGGAGGAACGTCAACGTGACCGTCTTCCGCTGGTACCCGATGGCCCGCAGCATGCCGATCTGCTGGCGGCGTTCGACCACCGAGCGGAAGGCGATGACACCGAGGCCGGCGATACCCACGAAGAGGCCGAGGGCCATGAACGCCTGGAACATGCGGTTGAAGGCGGTGTTCGTGGCTGACATGTCGGCGAAGATCTTCTCGACGGACTCGGCTTTCACGCCCTGGACGGCGAGGGCTGATTCGATGCCCCGGGCGGCGGCACGGCTGTCCGTCCCTTCGGCCAGGCGGATATAGCCACGGCGGTAGTCAGGTTCGCCCTTGAGCTGGCGATAGCCGGCCTCGTTCAGGTAGATGCCGCCGAAGGTGGGCGCGGGCAGCTGGCTCTTGAGCACGCCGATGACGGTGACCGAGGTCTTGTTGCCAGAGACCGGGTCCGCGATGTCGAGGGTGAACGGCTCGAAGCGGTCATCCTCGATGGTCACGTCCTTCGCGGTCCAGTCGAAGCGGTCGTTGAAGCTGACCCCGACGACGGCCGTATCGACCAGGGCGTAGGAGGCGTCGCTCTTGGCGGCGTCCGTCACGGCCTGGGGGCTTGCAAAGCCGTCCGCGTAGGCGTGGAGCGTCGTCTGCAGGCTCCCGTAGAAGCCGGCGTCTGCGCCGATGACCGGGTAGAGGCCGTCGTTCTTCTTGCCGGGCTGGCTCACGAGTTCGCCCGAACCGGGAATGGTGGTCCGGCCCGATCCGGTGATTTCGGCCGCGACCGGCGAGCCGTCTCCCTGGAGCGCGGCAGGCACGTCGCGGACGGTGCTGGCGCCGCTCGCCGTCGTTACGATGTCGATGTTGGCGCGGGCGTCACCGCCGAGGAAGGCGGTCTGGAAATTCGCGAGGAGGACGCTGAAGACCGTCAGCGAGAAGACGATGAGCGAGAACATCGCGATGGTCATGCCGGTGCGGAAGCGGTTGCTCAGCGGGTAGGCGATAGCCATCTTGAGTGCCGGCGCCAGCGACGGGAAGCGAGCCGCCGCGGCGATAGTCAGCGCGACAGGGACAACCAGCCCCGCCGCGAGGTAGAAGAGTTGGCCGAGTCCGTCGCCGGAGTCGCGGAGGACGAAGCCGGTGGCGGCCACAGCAGCCGCAGCGACGAGCGCCAGGATCGCGACGCTGTAGGCGCGGAGACCTTCCGCTGAGCCGGAAAAGAGGGCAGTGAGGACGCGGGAGTTGAAGACGATGACGAGGGTGAATGCGATGACGATCATCACGCCGCTGAGGACGAACATCTCGATGTCCTGGCTGAACGTCCCGAAGAGGCGCTCATGGAGGCTGGCCGGCATCAGCCAGTAGCTGCCGAGGACGATGCCGACCACGGTCCAGAGTGGGCGGTTCGGCATGCCGAGCTGGCGCGCCATGGCGGCGATAGAAATCGGGATGAGGGACATGCCCAGCGCGAACGGGAAGAGCACCTCGGAGGACTTCCCCATGGCGATGAACAGAGCGCCGAGGACCACGCCGAGCGGGCCCATGATCCAGGCCCAGGGGAGGCCGACGCCCTTGCGGAAGAGCCACCAGATGCCGAGCGGAGGGACGACCAGGGCGGGCACGCCGAGGGCAACCCAGCGCCAGTTCGTCTTGCGCTTGCCTTCGCGCTTGCCGTCGTCCGGCAGTTGGCGGATGGCCGAGACGATGTTGACGTGGCTCGCCTTGAGGGAGGCGAAGATCACGGTGATGAAGGTGAGGACGACACCGAGACTGTAGCCGATGACGATGGCTGTGGGCGTGATCTGCATCTCGATGAGGGAGAAGTAGCCGCCGCCAGCCGCCTTGAGGAGGACATCGACGAGCAGCCACGAGGTGAGGATCCCGGCCGCGACGCCAATCACGCCGGAGAGCAGCGAGTAGGCCATGCCTTCGGCGAGGAACGCCTTCACGATGTCTCCACGCTGGGCGCCGACGGCACGGGCCATACCCATTTCGGCGCGGCGCTCGGCCGCGAGCATCACGAAGATCATGAAGATGAGCATCACGCCGGCGGCCATCGAGAAGAGGCCGAGGACGAGGAAGAGCGTGGTCATGATGTTGCCGATGACTTCGGCTTCTTCGACGCGGTGCTGCTTGGCGTCATCGACGCGGAGGGCCTCAGGGTTGCTCCCGTCGACCGTGGGGCCGAAGACACCTGCGCCGTCGCTGCGGAGGTATTCGGTGATGCGTTCGGCTGCCGGGTCAGCGAGGTCGAGGGTGTCGCGGACGCCGCCATGGAGGGCGACCGTGAGCGAGGTAATCTCGTGGCCCTGGAAGCCGGCAATCGACCGCAGGCGGTCCATCGGGAGGACAAGGCCCCCGGGGACGTTCGAGTAGGCCATGCCGAGCACGCCGGAGGCGATTTCGTCCTTCACGATGCCCGCTACCATCACGTTCGTCCGGGTCCCGGCGACAGTGATGATCAGTGGATCGCCGGTGCGGGCGTGGAGGTCCTTCGCAGCCCGTTCGCTGAGGAAGACGCCGCTATCGCCGAGGTCGTGCGGGTCAGCGGTGCGGCCACTTTCGAGGGTGAGCCCGCCCGCACGTGCCAGGCGATCGAAGTCGACGCCGGTGAGATGGATGGACGGCTTCGCATCGCCGGTGCGGACGTTCGTGACCGGTGCGGGAACCGTGAGGAAGGGCAGGAATGCGTCGATGGCGGGGTCGCCGGCGAAGCGCGCTTCGAGGGCGGCGACGCCGGCTTCGTCGGCATAGATGACCGTGCCCTCGTTCACTGCGCCCTGGTCGAGGCCGAAGTCGCGTTCGCCGTTCCAGGTGATGTCGAGGTCCGAGCGCCCGAAGACGGAGTAGACGTCCTTCGTTAGCGAATGGTCGACGGTGTCGCCGGTGACGAAGGCGGCAGTGGTGATGAGGGTGGCCAGGGCGAGCCCGGCAACGACGAGGAGTGATTGGAGACCGCGCCGCGGGATGTTGCGGAGGCCGAACTTGAACATTGTGCGGTTGGTCACGCCGAGGACGGCGACGGTGAGCACCGCTGTCCCAAGCAGGCTGCCGAGGATGATGGCGAGCGTGGTGATTGGCAGGCCGAAGAGTTCGTTCATGGCCGGGCCTCTTCGGAAACGACGAGACCGTCGTGCATGCGCACCACGCGGTTGCAACGCGCGCCGATGGCAGGGTCGTGGGTGACGATGACAAAGGTGAGGCCCTTCTCGCGGTTGAGGGTCTCCATCAGGGTCATGATGTCGTCGGCGGTGCGTGAATCGAGGGCGCCGGTGGGTTCATCCGCCCAGACGATGTCGGGCTCGTTGACGAGCGACCGGGCGATGGTGACGCGCTGACGCTGGCCGCCGCTGAGCTGGGCAGGCCGGTTGCCGGCGAGCTGGCGCAGGCCAACGGTTTCGAGGGCGTCGAGGGCGCGCCGCCGGGCTTCCTTCGGGCTCACGCCGGAAACAATGAGCGGAAGCTCGACGTTCTCCACGGCGGAGAGCACGGGCAGCAGGTTGTAGGTCTGGAAGACGAAGCCCATGTTCCGCGCGCGAAAGGTGGTCCGAGTCTTGTCCGAAAGCTGGGCCAGGTCAGCCCCGGCGATGGTCACGCGCCCGCCGTCGACGACGTCGAGGCCACTCGCACAGTTCAGGAGGGTGGTCTTCCCACAGCCCGAAGGGCCCATGATGGCGACCATGTCGCCACGTTCGACGGTGAGGCTGACGCCCTTGAGGGCGCGTACCTGCTGGGCGCCTGTGTCGTACACCTTCACCACGTCATCAATGTGAATGATCGGCGCTGCCGCCGTCGCGACACCGGCCGCCTGCACGGCTGCGTTCCCACGGGCAGCCCGGGCGGCGGTTTGCGGTGCGGTAAGTGCGATTTCCTGGTTCATTGGTTCCTCTCCCAAGGTCACGGAATGGTCCGCGGCTCACGACGCCCGGGCAGCCCCGGCAACGTCACGGATGACTTCGAACAGGCGGGCGATGCCCTCCTGCTTGCCGACGAACGCGGCGGCGCCGGAGGCCATAGCCTCAGCGCGGGTCCTGGAGTGACAGGATCACCACGCAGGTCGCGGGCCGTGCCGAAGCGAGTTCGCCGGCCGCCTCCATGCCGCCCATGCCCCGCATACGAAGGTCCAGGACCACGATGTCGGGATGGAGCGCGCTGGCGAGGGCGATTGCCGCGCCGCCTTCTTCTGCTTCGCCGACGACCTCGAAGTCGGGCTCACCGTCCATGCACATGCGCAGACCGCGGCGAACTCGGGCTTCGTCATCAACAAGCAAAAGGCGAATCGGGTAATCCATCACGCTCTCAACCGTACGGGCGGGCAGCAGCGGTGGCGTCATTCGCCGGGATTGAACGCGAGGCCCTCTTCGGGTGAACCAGATCTCCTGCGAAAGTCGGAGGAAGGTTCGCGCGAAACGCGGTGATATAGTGCGGATGATTCGTGAGGCAGATTCGCGGGGAGCGCTGCTGGAGGTTCCATGTCCATCCGTCTCGTAATCGCGGATGACCATGCCGTGGTCCGCCAGGGCCTGAAGATGTTCCTCCTCGATGACCCCGAGTTCGAAGTGGTGGCCGAAGCCCAGAACGGCGCCGAGGCGCTCGACCTTGCCCGAAAACTGAAGCCCGACGTGGTCCTGATGGACCTCCTCATGCCAGTGATGGACGGGATCACGGCGATCGGCCACATCCGGCGTGAAGTCCCGGACACGGAAGTCATCGCACTTACCTCTGTTCTCGAAGACGCGTCAGTCGTCGGCGCGGTGCGGGCCGGGGCGATCGGCTACCTGTTGAAGGACACGCAGGCCGAAGAGTTAACCCGCGCGATCAAGGCGGCCGCGAACGGCCAGGTGCAGCTGTCGCCACAGGCAGCGGCACGCCTGGTCCGCGAGGTTCGCGCGCCGGAAAGCCCGGAAACACTGACCGAGCGGGAGACAGACGTGCTCCGGCTGCTGGCCCAGGGTAAGGCGAACAAGGAGATCGCCGCCGCCCTCTTTATCGGCGAGAACACCGTGAAGACACACGTTTCGAGCATCCTCGTGAAGCTGGGCGTCCAGAGCCGCACCCAGGCCGCCCTCTATGCCCGCCAGATCGGGCTTGGGCCGGTGGACTAGCCGTCCAAGGCAGGCAAACCAATGCGTTCGATGCCCCTTCGCCTTGGGCTGAAGCTCAACCTCTCGCTCTTCCTCTTCATGCTGCTCCTCGGGGCCGCCACCGCCTCGCTCGTGGCGATTGGCTTCAACCGTTCGCAAACAGATGCGTTGCTGAAAAGCCGGGAGGGCCTCGAGAACGAGGGGCGGCGGACACTCTCCGCGCTCAGCAGCCAGCAGGCCTACATCGGCGAGCTTCAACTTTCGCCCGCGGCCGAGTGGGGGCACCAGGTCGGCTGGTTCCTCGGCCTCAAGGGGCAGACGGCGCCACCGCTCGACCTTTCCGGGCTCACCCGCTCGCCGAACGGGCCGCTGTACGACCCGCGCCCGGAGCGAACCACGGATCTCATCGTGCTCAACGGCGGGCCGCTGAGCGCACGAGAACTGAAGGACGCGACCGAGTCACAGGTTCTCGAAGGCTACTTCGTCTCGCTGTTCACCAACTACCGGGGCAGGCTCATCGAAGAGGAGTTCCGGCCGATTGCCATCTACTACATCTCCGTGGATGGCGTGGCGCGCTATTACCCGCCGACCAACTCGATCCTCAAGGCGCCCCCCAGCGCTACGGCCATCGCGAACCTCAAGGCGACCTTCGGGCCGGAGAACAATCCCGATGAACTGACGAAGTGGACCCCACCCTACGAGGACGAAGCGGGACTCGGCCCGGTGCTCACCGCCTACACCCCGGTCTACGACGAGACGGGCTACCGCGGAGTCATCGGCGTGGACGTTTCGCTCACGCGGCTCACCGAGCAGGTGGAGTCCATCCATCCGACGCCTGACGGCTATGGCTTTTATGTCGACACCACGGGCACTTTCCTCCCGGGCTCACACACTGCGGCGCTGACCACGATGGCCGAGCCGGGGAACAACCCGGCCTTCCGCCAAACACTCGACGACATGATCGCCGGCAAGTCCAATGTCGCCCGTTTCGAGCAGGACGGCCGCGAGATGTTCGTTGCGTACACACCGATGCCGTCGGTCGGCGGGAGCCTCGCTCTCGTCGCCCCCGTCGACGAGATAACGGCCGAAGCATCGGGACTGACGGCATCGATCACCTCGGAGGGGGACCGGACAGTCGGGTTCATCATCCTCGCGATGATCCTGCTGTTCCTGCTGGCGCTGGCGAGCACCGCGTGGCTCAACCGGAGGCTGCTCCTCGGGCCCATCGAGTCCCTGGTTTCGGGCACGCGCGCCGTGGCGGCCGGCAACTTCAACGCCTCCATCCCGGTGCGCAGCAGGGACGAGTTCGGCGACCTCGCGGCGTCGTTCAACGCGATGATCGACGAGATCCGGATGCGCAACGACGCCCTTGTGCGCGAAATCGGCGAACGGGAGCAGACCGCCCGCACGCTGGCCGAACGCGAGGAGAGCACGCGCCAGATCTTCCAGTCGGTGAGTGACGCCATCTTCCTTTCGGACATGGAAGACCTGATCGTCGATGCAAACCTGGCGGCGCAGCGGATGTACGGCTACAACCTGCGCGAACTGTATGCGCTCGAACCCCAGGCGCTCGTAGAAGCGCCGTTCACCGGGCGGCGGAAGGAGTTCCTCGACCTGATCGCCGGGGGCGAGCAGTTCCGGACGCGCGCGGTGAGCCGGAGAAAAGACGGCACGACGTTCATCTCTGACATTTACGCGACGGCGGCCGTGTACTTCGGCGAGCCGCACGTGCTCACCGTCGTCCGCGACGTCACAGAGGAAGTGGAGCACCAGCAGTTGCTGGAGCGGCGGGTCGAGGAGCGCACGCGCGAACTGTCGCTGCTCCTGCAGGTTTCGACGAGCACGTCTTCGACGCTGAACAGCAAGGAGATGTTCGAGATGATCCTGGACCAGGTGGACGGCGTGGTGCATTTCGAAGGCGCCTCCATCCTGGTGCTCGAAGACGGGATGCTGGAGGTGCAGGCAAACCGCGCGTTCCGCTCGGGCGAACTGGTGGGTACGCGCTTCCCCGCGGAAGGACTCCAACGGACAGTTGAGAGCGGGAACCTCCGGCCGCTCCTCGTGGGGGACATCCACGGCGATTCGAACGTGGCCCGGCTGTTCCGGGCGCAGATTGCAGAGTTCCTGGACACCGCATTCATCGGGGTAACCTCCTTCCTCGGGGCGGCGATGCAGCGGCAGGGCCGGCTCATTGGCCAGATCGCGCTGACATCGCACCGTGAGAACGCCTTCACAGAGGCTGACGCCGACCTCGTGCAGGCGATCGCGAACCAGGCTGCGACCGCCCTCGAAAACGCCCGCCTGTTCGCAGAATCGGAGCGCCGGACGAGCGAGATGACCGCGCTCTCACGGATCGCAACCACGCTCGACCTGGAACAGTCGATCACGGGGACGTTGAACTCGGTGGCCCAGCGCGTGGTCGAATCGACCACGGCCGTGGCGGCATCGGTGAGCACGGTCGACGGCGAAGGGAACCTGCTCCTCGGCGGCGGCTTCGGGCTGCCGGACGGGTTCCTCGAACTGGTGGATGCAGCCATCCTCCGGGGGGCCCCACGGCCCAACCGGCGCGCGCTGCGCTCAGGCCAGCCAGTGGTCATCAAGGACCTGGCCGTGGGGATGCACGAGGAACCGCTCTACGCGCCGCTCGCGGAATTGATGGCAGGGCACGACTGGGAAGCCGTGGTGATCGTGCCGATGCGCTACGGCGACCGCAACCTCGGCACCATCGAGACGTTCTACCTGCGAGGCGAGGCGCCCGATGACCGCGAGGTTGGCCTGATTGCGGCGATGGCACGGCAGGCCGCGACCGCCATCGAGAACGCCTTCCTGTTCGCCCAGACCGAGCAGCGCGTGAAGCAACTCGAAGCGCTGACCCTGATTGCCTCCAACTTCTCACTCGAGGTTGAGTTGGAGGAGTTGATGGACCGGGTAGCCGAGCAGGTGGTCCGCGCGACCTCGGCGAAGGCGGCGGTCGTCATCACCGGCGAGTCGCCGGATGCTGTGCTGCACGTGGTGGGCACGGCCCGCCTGCCAGAGGGCTTCGCGGATGCGCTGGAGGACTCGTACCGTTCCGGCGGGGGTTCGACGGCGCGCACCGCGATGCGCGACATGCAGACCATCTACCACGCGAACCTGCGCAGCCAGCGGATCAACGACCCACGCTATGCACCGGTCAGCCCGCTGCTCCACAACCAGCCGTGGGACTCCATCCTGCTGACCCCGGTGATTTACGGGAACAAGGCCGCCGGCGTGCTACTGCTCGGGTACCCGGCCGCAGTGAACCCGGATGCGGAGGAACGCAAGTTCATCGAGGCTGTGGCGGATCAGACCGCGCTGGTCATCGAAAATGCCCGCCTCTACCACAGGGCTTCGGCAGCGGCGGCTCTCGAAGAGCGCCAGCGACTGGCGCGCGAACTGCACGACTCGGTGAGCCAGGCGCTCTACGGGATTGCGCTGGGCGCACGCACGGCGCGCCGCCGCATCGGCGACGACGGCCCGGCGAACGTGATCGAACCGCTGGACTACGTGCTGTCACTGGCCGAAGCCGGGCTCACGGAGATGCGCGCCCTCATCTTCGAACTGCGCCCGGAGTCCATCGCAACCGAGGGTCTCGTCGCCGCCATTGGGCGGCAGGTGGCGGCAACCCAGGCACGCTACGGCGTGAAGGTGACCGCGCACCTCGCGGACGAGCCAGATATCTCGCTGGACGCGAAGGAAGCGCTCTACCGCATCGCGCAGGAGTCGATGCACAACACGGTGAAGCACGCGCGGGCCTCGAATATCCGCGTGACGCTGGCCCACGAACCGGACGAAGTGCGGCTCGAAGTGGAAGACGACGGCCAGGGGTTCGACCCCGGCGGCGAGTTCCCGGGCCACCTCGGGCTGCGTTCGATGCAGGAACGGGCGCGCGACATCGGCGGCACCTTCGAAATTCAGAGTTCGCCGGGCGCGGGCACGCACATCACCCTCCGGATCCCGCACCGCCAGGAGCACGGCTCAGCGGCGTCCTGACCGTCATCCGCGCGCCCGGCGGCGGCAGGCAGGTTCGCCACCACTTGCGCTTGACGATAATGATCGACGATTATCAACGCCCTATGTTGCCAGACCCCCGCCTGGCAGCTGGTGGAGCGCTTCGCCGCGGCATGTTCGCGGCGTTGGTGCTTGCCGCTGCGCTGCCCGTAACTGTCGCCTTCGCCCGCGTCCACACGATCGAGGAAGGCGAGACGCTTTCTTCGATTGCTGCCGAGTACGGCATGACGCTCGATGAGTTGGCCGCCCAGAACGGCATCACCAACCCTGACCGAATCTTCGCCGGGCAAACCCTCCGCATCGGCGAGGGCGGCCCCGCCGTTGCTGCGCCGTCCGGGCGCACTCACACCGTCGCCCCCGGCGAGACACTCTCCGGCATCGCCGACCAGTACGGCGTGAGCGTCGACCAGCTGATGGCGGTGAACGGCATCGAAAACGCGGACTACGTGTACGCCGGGCAGGCGCTTGCACTGCCGGCGCCGCAGGCCATCCCCGCTCCGCTCAGCCGGGCAGACACGGAAATGGCGCTACGCGCGGCGGCACGGGAGTTCGGCGTATCGCAGTCGCTCATCCTCGGGCTGGCATGGCTGGAAAGCGGCTGGAACCAGTCGATGGTGAGCTGGACCGGCGCGATGGGCGTGATGCAACTGATGCCCTCAACCGCGGAATGGGGGCTCGAATACCTCGCACCGGACGCGCAGAACTGGCGCTACAGCACAACCGACAACGCGCGGCTCGGCACGGCGGTCTTCGCCCACATGCTCATCCAGGCGAACTGGGACGTCGAACTGGCGCTGGCCTACTACTACCAGGGCTGGCGCAGCATCGAAATCAACGGGATGTACGAAGACACCCACCAGTACGTCGAGAACGTGCTCGCGCTGGCCGCGCAGTTCGAATAGCTACTTCGCGGGCCTGGTGAGCGGGCCGTAGGCCTGCGGCTGGCGGTTAAGGACCACGTTCGTGCCGGGCGCCATGTCCTTCGAGCGCGAGGCTGCGAGGCTGACCGGCGCGGTCATCGCCGCCTGCGAACCTGCCGGGGTGACGGCGAGCGGAGCGCCAGCGGGTGCAGCAACCATCGCGCCGCCGGGCCATGCCGCCGCCACGAAGACCCGGTTCTCATCGGCGCGCGTGCGCACGATGCTGCCCTGGAGCGGCTGTTCCTGAAAGGCGGGCCAGGCGATGACGTCCGCGCCCGCGAGCATGAGGCTGCGGGCGACCTCCGGCACGAGGCCTTCGTCTCCGCAGAGCAGGGCAACGTTCCCGAACGGGGTTTCGACAACCGGCGATTCCGTCTCTCCAAGCTGGATGCCGCGGCCATGCGTCGCAACGTGTTCGAAGGTGCGCTCCGGCGTGATCAGGACAGCCGACTGCCCGGCGTCGCAACTGGTGGTGGCGACGGCGACGACCATCGCGCCGCCAACTTCTTTGACGACCGCTTCGAGTTCCGGGAGGCCGACCTGCCAGCCTTCGGGGCCATCGACGCCGCCGAACACGACCATGTCCGTGGTCTGGGCGCGAAGGTCACGGTAGCGCTCGGCGATCGCGGCTGCGTCGAAACTTTCCGCAGGCGAGGGCACGACGGTGACGCGCCGGTTCAGGTGCTCCGGCTGCAGCGGTTCGGCCATCAACGGCGCGATGGGAAGCACCGCGGTGTCTTCGGCCAGGCGTGAGTAGAGGTGTGGACGCCGCGGGACCAGTTCGACCGTGCGCGGTTCGAGGTCGCAGATGAGCACGGTGCTGCCTTCGCTCGGCGCGATGGCAGCGACCTCACCGCTCGGGTCGATCACACACGAACGGCCGGCGTAGACGATGCTCCCGGCTTCTTCGCCCCACTTATCGGCGGCGGCGATCCAGGCGCCGTTTTCCATGGCCCGCACCGGCATGAAGTACTCCACCTGGGGGTTCGTGAGCGCGAGCGGGTCGCGGCCGGAGGACACCCAGGCGGTCAGGTCGAGGATGACTTCTGCGCCGCCGAGGGCGAGGGAGCGCGCAATTTCCGGCATGCGGCCGTCGGCGCAGATCAGGGCCCCGACCTTTGCGAAACCCATGTCCCACACCGGGAACGAGTCGCCGGGGGTGAACCAGTCAGCATCGAAGTGCCAGAGGAAGCTCTTGTCGTAGTGGCCGCGTGGTTCGCCGTCCGGGCCGAAGAGCATGGCGCTGTTGCGAAGCTCACCGGAGTCGGTCGCACGGGCCACGCCTGCAGCGAGCCAGTAGCCGTGCCGTTCGGCGGCGTGGGAAAGCAGGCTGAGGAACTCGAAGTAGTCGCGCACGCCCTCACGTTCCCAGGCATCGCGGCCGCGCAGGTAGTAGGCCGGGTAGGAGCATTCGGGCAGGACGGTGAGTTGGGCGCCTGCGTCGCCGGCGTCATCGAGCGCCTCGAGGATGGCCTGGAGGTTCTCTTCGGCGGCTTCGATGCCGTGAGCGCGCAACTGGCAGACGGCGATGCGGAATGGCTTCACTCAGCCATCCTAAGCGATGCACGCGATTATCGGCCGAATGGATGACGACGCCACGAACGCAGCCGCGTCACAATGACCCTTCATGGACAGCGAACACGAACATTTCTACGCGACCAACCGCGCCCGCTGGGACGAATCGGTTGACATCCACGCCGCCTCGAAGGGATACGACGTGCCGGGATTCCTCCGCGGCGAGCGGTCGCTCTACCCGCTCGAAGTCGCCGAAGTGGGGGATGTGACCGGCAAGACGCTCCTCCACCTGCAGTGCCACTTCGGCATGGACACGCTGAGCTGGGCCCGGCTTGGCGCGAAGGTGACCGGCCTCGACTTCTCGGGCGAAGCGGTGGAACGCGCACGCCGGCTGGCGGCCGAGATCGGCGTGGAGAGCGCCCGCTTCGTGCAGGCGAACGTGTACGACGCGCCAGCGGCTATCGGCGGGCAGTTCGACATCGTGTACACGGGCATCGGGGCGCTCTGCTGGCTGCACGATATCCGCGGCTGGGCCCGGATCGTCGCCGGGTTCCTCAAGCCGGGCGGGTTCCTCTACCTGTACGAAGGACACCCGGTGCTCTGGTCACTGGAGTACGAAGTGGAGAACCAGGCGCTGGTGCTGGCCGAACCGTACTTCGAATCAACCCGGCCGTCCGAGTTCGAATCCGAGTTCACCTACGTCGATGGCCCGGCGCTCAAGGCGCGGCGGACATACGAGTGGAACCACGGCGTCGGCGAAATCGTGACGGCATTGATCGACGCCGGTCTGCATCTCGACTTCCTGCACGAGCACCGAGAGGTCGCCTGGCAGGCGCTGCCGTGGATGGTCCCGGTGGAAGACAGAGACCATGCGGACGGCGCACGGCACGACCGCCGGACGCAGTGGCAACTACCCGAAGCGCAACGGGAACTGTGCCCGCTGATGCATTCGGTCAAGGCGACCAAACCGGCCTGACCCGCGCAGGCGAGCCGCGAATACCGCACAATGGAAGGCCCCGCTCCCTGCGGGCCTGATTCGGAGTCAGCAGACAGGCATGCGCATCGCCCAGGTTTCGGCCCACACCAGCCCGCTCGCGCCGCTCGGCGGCCGCGAGACCGGCGGCATGAACATCTACGTGCTCGAACTCTCGCGAGAGCTTGCTCGCCTCGGCTACGAGGTCGACATCTTCACGCGCCGGGACGGCGACCTCCCGCACGTCGAGGAGATCGCGGACGGCCTGCGCCTGGTGCGCATCGACGCGGGCCCGGCGGAGCCGATCGAGAAACAGGAGATCGTCGGCCACTTGCCCGAGTTCCACGCGAACATGCGGCGGTTCATCGAGGATCAGCCCGAGGGGTATGACCTGATCCATTCGCACTACTGGCAGAGCGGCTGGGCGGGCACGCTGCTCGCGCGGGAACTCGACCTGCCCCACGTCGTGATGTTCCACACCCTCGGCGAAGTGAAGAACCGGGCGCGCTTCGGTGAACAGGAGCCGAAGGTGCGCATTCGCCACGAGCGGACGATTGCCCGGCGGGCGACCGCCATCGTGACCGCGAGTGACCACGAGCGCCAACTCCTCGAACGGTACTACGCCGCCGACCCGGCGAGGATGCACACTGTGCCCTGCGGCATCGACCTCGACCTCTTCCAGCCGCGAGACCGGGAAGCGGCGCGTGAACGGCTTCGGCTCGACCGGGATACGCCGGTGCTGCTCTGGGTGGGCCGGCTGGAGAAGCTGAAGGGCGTCGAGATCCTCGTGGATGCGGTAGCCGGCCTGGAACGGCGCGACTTCACCCTGCTCATCGTCGGCGGTGACGAGCGGGCGGCAGAGATCCGGGCCGAACTGGAAGCGCAGGCGGCGGCGGCTAGCATCAGCGCGCACGTGCGCTTCGAGGGCGCCGTGCCGCACGGCCTCCTGCCGTGGTATTACTCCGCCGCCGACATCTGCGTGGTCCCGAGCTACTACGAGAGCTTCGGGCTGGTCGCCGTCGAGGCGATGGCGTCGGGCACGCCGGTAGTCGCCTCGCGCGTCGGAGGTCTGGTCTCGACGGTCATCGACGGCGTGACGGGCTACCTCATCCCGTGGCGCTGCCCGGGCCCATTCGCCGAGAAGATCGAAGTGCTGCTCGGCAACCCGGAGCTGCGCGCGAACTTCAGCCGCGCGGCCCAGCGGTCGGTCGAGCGCTTCCGCTGGAGCAGCATCGGCCTGCGCATCGCCGACGTGTACGACGCTGCCCGGGAGCGCCACCTGGCAGGCCGGAACGAAGGCGTGACGGTGCAGGTCTTCGGCAAGGAAGCCTGGGAGGCCGCCGTCCTCGCGCGGTAGGAGCGAACGCGTCGCGTGCTCCGTATCATGGCCGCCAAACGAATTCGGCCCGGCCGCCAAAGCAGGAGCACCCCATGTACCAGCCTCACCGGATGAAGTTCGGCATCTTCCTCGCACCCTTCCACCGCGTCGGCGAGAACCCGACGCTCGCCCTGAAGCGGGACATGCAGCTCATCGAGCAGCTCGACGAACTCGGGTACGACGAGGTCTGGATCGGGGAGCACCACAGCTACGCCCGCGAGCTGATCGCCGACCCGTTCATCTTCATCGCTGCGGCGGCGGAACGGACGCGGCGGATCAAGCTCGGCACCGGCGTGACGTCGCTGCCGTACCACCACCCCCTGATGGTGGCCGACCGCGTCCTCCAACTCGACCACATGACCGAAGGGCGCGTGATGCTCGGCTGCGGGCCGGGCGTGCTCACATCCGACGCTTACATGCTCGGGATCGACCCGGTCGACCAGCGCCGGCGCATGGGCGAGTCCCTCGAAGCGATCATGCACCTGCTTCGCACCCGCGAGCCGCTGACGATGGAGACGGACTGGTTCACCCTCCGGGACGGGCGGCTGCAGATGGCGAACTTCACCGACCCGCACCCGCACGTGGCCGTGGCAGCGAGCTTCACCCCTTCGGGGCCGACCGCCGCGGGCAAGCACGGCGTCGGCCTGCTTTCCGTCGCGGGGGTTTCGAACGACGCCTTCGAGCGCACCTGGGGCTGGGCCGAGGAAGCTGCCGCCGAATCCGGCAAGCAGGTGAACCGCGCGGACTGGAAGGTCGTCATCCCGATCCATCTCGCGGATTCGAAGGCCGAGGCCATCGAGGATGTGCGCGAGGGCTACAAGCGCCAGGCGTACGTCGGTGACCGGTACATCCAGGATGGCGCAGCGACTCCGCCGCCATTCGCGGGCGGTGCGCCAGACATCGACGGCGCGATCGCGCGGGATGGCGTCATCGTCGGTTCGCCGGACGATGCCATCGCAGCGGTGAAGCGCATCCAGGAGCGGTCAGGCGGTATCGGCGGCATCCTCGGCCTCGCCCACGAATGGACCAGCACGGAGAAGACGCACCGCAGCTACGAACTCTGGATGCGCTATGTCGCGCCGGTATTCCAGGGCCAGCTCGCGGTGCTCGAAGACAACCGCAACTGGATCGAGACGCGCATGCAACAGGTCTTCCACCACACAGGCGCGGCCCAGGTGAAGGCGTTCACCGACGCGGGCAAGGAGCTTCCTCCCGAGATGAAGCAGGCGATGGACGCCATGCGGCAGGCCCGCCAGTAGGACCCAGGCTCAATTGCTCCCGGGCAGTGACGGCGACGGCGCAGGCGAAGGGCCGCTGCGCTGCGCCAGCCAGCGCTTCTGGTACTGGCGGAGGCGCTGCTCGATGGGGTGTTCGACTGCCGTGTAGAGCGCAGCCGACGCCGCCACCGAGAGCGCGACGATGACACACAGCCAGCCCAGGTTCTGGATCGGCGCGTAGCTGCGCACGCCGATGGCGTCGATGAACGCGTAGATGATCGTCGCGTGGACGAGGTAGAGGGCATACGACCACTGGCCGAGGAGCACCATCGGCCGGGCTCGCAACCACGAGCGGGCGTTGTCGAAGTCGAGTTGGGCTGCGGCGGCGATGACGGCGGCGTAGAGCAAAGGAAGGACAACGTAGGTTCCCTGGGCAACGAGGATGCGCGCTTCGGCCGGGAAGTGGTCCGGCGCGAAGACGTATTCGAGGTGGAACCAGGCGGCCACGGCGATCGACCACGGCAGCACCCCAAAGGGGACGCGGAATCCCCGGCGGAGCGCCGCGGCAAGGAGCACGCCGAGGAGGAATTCGCCGAGGCGGAAGAGCGGCGAGATGTAGAGCAGCCAGCCCACGATCCGGTCAGGCCACCAGTCCGGCGACCAGCGGACCACCACGAAGACGGCCGCAACGACCGCAGCCGCGCAGATCGCCAGGGCGGCGCCGCGGAGGGCAAGGGTGGTTCGCACGAAGAGCGGGTGGAGCGCGTAGAAGAACATCTCGCAGGAGAGCGACCATGACGCCGGGTTGCCGGCGAAGTAGGTCGTCGCGGTTGGCACCCAGGCGTGGAAGAGCGCGAAGGACAGGCCGATGGCCGTCCAGTCGTAGGGCGTGTCCCGCCAGGAGTAGAACACAGGCAGGGCGAGCAGTGTTGTGACGGCGTGCAGCGGCCAGATACGCGCGAACCGCCGCCAGTAGAACCGGCCCGGCGTGTCGTTCGGGACAAACGACCAGGTGAGGACAAAGCCGGAGAGGACAAAGAAGAAGGTCACGCCGGTGGCGCCGAATCCGGTGTAACGCCAGATGACCGGCAGCGAGGCGAAGTTCGAGAAGTGGTGGAACACCACCAGCAGCGCGGCGAAGAACCGCAGCCCGGTCAGCGAATCAAGCCGGCTGGGAAGGGCGCGCTGCACTCGCTGAGTGTACCGCCGTGCCACCGCAGGCACCCGGGATTAGCGAGAGTTCGGGCCGCGGTAGCGGCGCTCCATCTCCACGAACTGCGGGATGAGGTCAGAGTGGGCCTTCACGTGAAAGATGAAGCGGGGGATGTCGAAGCTGGCCTGGCGGGCCATGAATGGTTCGCCCCAGAAGCTGAGGTGCGCCTCGGTCGTGCCCGCATCGGTGTCAGCGAGGATGAAGGAGACCGCCTCCTGCTTGAGCGGCACCCAGCGCGGCGGATGCAGCTTCGAACCGAAGCCCGTGGCCACCGCTTTCGGCACCACCTGGGTCTCCCACGCCTCGCGCTCGGATTCGTCGAGGACGAACTGGACGCCGCTGACGCGCGGGTTGACCAGCGCCGGCGCGAGGAGCGAGTCGAACAGCGCCTGGGGCCGGAACATCAGGAGACAGACGTTGAACCAGATCATCTCGCCGCGGGCGGCCCGGGCGAAGGCCTCGCTGGCCGGGCGCAACTGGCGCGGCCCGATGAGGATGGTCTCGGGCGGCTGGCTGCGCGAGAGGAGTTCCTCCAGTGAATCCTCGGTCTTGCGCACGCTGCGCATCAGGGCCTCGTCTTCGGCCTCGCGGCGAAGGTCGCGGAAGAGCAAGAGGGCGAGGACGACGAGCGCGATCGTTAGCAGGACATCGGTCTCGATCACGTGCAGGAGGTGGAGGACGAGCGCAGCGCCTGCGGCAACAATGCCGGCGATAGCGTCCCAGTCGTAGTCGCGGAGGCTGCGACGGGAAGGTCGCGCGGAATGGTCAGTCATCAAAGCGAGACTTTACCTTCTCCCCTCCCTTGGCGCAGGTAAGGCAGCCCGCGGCAATGAGCTGGTCTCCATCCGTGCGCCTGCTACCGTGGTTCCATGCAGGCCATCGTCCTCCTTTCCGGCGGACTCGATTCGACGACGGTAGCGGCGCACGCCGTACGGCAGGGTCACGAAGTCCGCGCGCTGAGCATCGGCTACGGACAGCGCCACCTGCGCGAACTGCGCTCCGCGCGAGCCGTTGCTGAACGCCTGGACATCCCGCTGCTGGAAGTCGACGCGGCGTTTTACGCCAACCTCGCCTCGTTCTCTTCGCTAACCAACAGCGGGATGGCGGTGCCGGCGAACCGTGACTTCGGGACGATGGCGCAGGACATCCCGAACACCTACGTCCCGCTGCGCAACACGTTCTTCGTAACGCTCGCGGCGGCAGCGCTCGAAAGCTGGCTGCTCGACCGTATCGAACGCGAAGGCGCAGACCCCGCGACCCTCGAGGGCGCGATCTTCGTGGGCGCGAACGCCATCGATTACTCGGGATACCCGGATTGCCGCCCGGAGTTTTACGACGCCATCACCGAAGTGATTCGCCTCGGCAGCAAGGTGGGAACCGCGTACGAAGTGCCGCTCTGCATCGAAGCGCCGATCATCACGATGTCGAAGGCGGAAATTGCGGCCTACGGGACCGAAATCGGCGCGCCGCTGGAACTGACGTGGAGTTGCTACGCAGGCCTCGATGCGCCCTGCGGCGTCTGTGATTCGTGCGAACTGCGGGCAGCCGGGTTCGCTGCCGCGGGCATCCCCGACCCGGCGCTCAAGGCCTGACGATGGACGGGCAGAGCCTCCTCCTCTCACGAATGGCCAGCGGCGAACCGGAGATCTTCTCTTCGGTGCAGGGCGAGGGTGTGTCCGCGGGCGTGGCGAGCACCTTCGTGCGGCTCGCGACCTGCAACCTGCGCTGTTCGTGGTGCGATACGGCCTACACCTGGGACTGGACGCGCTTCGACCGCGCCGAGCAGACCTTAGAGCGGCCGGTCGAAGCCATCCTGGCCGACGTGCTCGGCCGGGCGCCGCGCAACGTCGTGATCACCGGCGGCGAGCCCCTCATCCAGCGAGGCCACCTGCTCCCGTTCACTGCCGCACTCAAAGACGCCGGCATGCGCATCGAAGTTGAGACGAACGGCACCATTTCGCCGGGATCGCTGCTGCCGAACGTGGACCAGTGGAACGTCTCGCCGAAACTGCGGCACGCTGGCAACGAAGGCCTCGACCGCCTGCCGGAGGGCCCCCTGCGTGAGTTCGCGGCGTGGCCGCAGGCGTACTTCAAGTTCGTGGTACAGGAAGAGCGCGACCTCGCCGAGGTCGAAGCGCTGCGCGAGCGGTTCGCGATCCCGGCCGGGCGGGTCGTCCTCATGCCGGAGGGCACGACGGCCGCGGCGCTCAACGCCCGCAGCCCGTGGATCGCCGAGACCTGCGCGGCACGCGGGTACCGCTTCAGTTCGCGGCTCCACATCCTCATCTGGGGCGACAAGCGCGGGATCTGACCGTCGAAGCGCGCCGATTGGGTAGAATTGCCGCGTGCCGAGATTCCCCACCACCCCCGACCTCGATCTGCTCTTCAGCCCCCGTTCTGTAGCCATCGCCGGCGCTTCGACGAACGTCGACAGCCCCGGCCATGACTACGTGCAGGCGATCAAGAATCAGGGCTTTGCGGGTCCTATCTACCCGCTGAACCGGAGCGCCGATGAGGTTGCCGGCCTCAAGGCCTACCCTTCGCTCGCCGAGGTCCCCGGGCAGGTCGACCTCGTCATCTCCTGCCTGCCGGCAGGCGCGGTGCTCGACCTGGCCCAGCAGTGCGGGGCGAACGGCGTGCGCTTCCTTCACCTGTTCACCGGCCGCTTCAGCGAGACCGGCGACGAAGGCGCGGCGGACCTCGAACGGCAGATCGCGGCCAGCGCGGCCGCGAAAGGGGTGCGCATCCTCGGCCCGAACGGGATGGGGCTGTACCACCCGGCGGGCGGCCTCTCCTTCCGGCCGGACCTGCCACTGACGCGGGGAGGCATCGCGTTCCTCAGCCAGAGCGGCAATAACGCCGTCGAAGTCATCACCCGCGGGAACGCGCGCGGCCTCAAGTTCGGCAAGGTCGCGAACTACGGCAACGGCCTCGACGTGACCCCCGGCGAGATGCTGCGCTACCTGGCCGACGACGCGGAGACGACGGTTATCGGCGCCTACGTGGAGGGCGTGCCGGACGGGCGCGGCTTCTACGAAGGGCTCGCTGCCGCTGCCGCGAAGAAGCCGGTCATCATCCACAAGGCCGGTCGCACGAAGGCGGGCGCACGGTCCGCGGCTTCGCACACGGCGGCCCTCGCCGGGGCGGCCGAACTGTGGAGCACAGTCCTTCGGCAGGCCGGCGCCCACGAGGCCCGCAACCAGGAACAACTGCTCGACCTGATGCTCGGTGCGGCGATGCTGCCGAAGGCAGCGGGGCGAAACATCGCCATCGTTGGCGGCGGTGGCGGCCGCAGCGTCCAATCGGCCGATGCAGCCGAGGAGAGCGGCTTCACCGTCGTACCGCTGCCTGACGTTGTGCGCGAAAGGGTCCGGACGAAGGCGCCGCAACTGGCGGACTGGGTTGGCAATCCCGTGGACCAGTCGATCCTGGCCGGGTCGGGGCTTTCCTCGAACGGTTTGCTCGAACTCATGCTCGAAAGCCCGAGCTACGATCTCGCCATTGCGAACGTCGGTGAGGACTGGTTCTTCGGCAGGCCAGACGCCGGGGAGCGGCTGAAGCACGCCTGCAACCGGCTGGCGCAGGTGTGCGAGAAGAGCGCGAAGCCCGTGGCCGTCGTCCTCGGCGCCACGGAAACGAACAACCGTGAGCACCGCACCCTTGTCGACGACGTGCGGGACGACTTCGCCGCCCGCGGCATCCCGGTGTTCGCCAGCGTCGAACGTGCGGCCTGGACACTCGGCAAGCTCGCAGGCTAAGGCAGAGCCCCGGTTAGTTCAGTTCGTCGCGGTGGGTCACCATCGTGCACCGGTCTTCGGTGGTCACGAGGCCTGCTTCGGCAGCCTTCTTGAGGGCTTCGGGGTTGGTGATGCCAACCTGGAGCCAGACGCCCTTCGCGCCCACCGCAATCGCATCCTCGATGATCGGCGTCGTCTGGTCCGGCCGCACGAAGACGTCGACGAGATCGATCTTCCCGGGGACGTCCCGGAGCGAGGCGTAGGCCTTCTCGCCCAGCACTTCGTCCGCGGGGAACAGGTTGCGGTGCACGGGGATGATTCGGTAGCCGTGCTCCTTCAGGTAGCTCGCGATGCGATAGGCAACACGGTCGGTGCGGGAATCGAGGCCAACGACGGCGATGGTCTTCGCCTCTTTCAGCAGTTCAGTGGCGGCGTCCACGGTTCTTGCCTTTCCCGGGCGCGGCCGATTGCCTGACTTCTTCGCCCGTTTCGGTATCAATTTCCACCATCTCCCAGCCTTCGGGGATCGTTACCTTCGAACCTACCAGCTTTGCCACAGCCTGTCCCACAGCGAGGGTGCGGTCCATGCCATCGGCCTGGCCGTAAGCGGGGACGGGCACCTGCGCGAGGGTGAGCCGCTTCCCGTTGTCTTTCACAAGGACGAGGGCGAACTGGCGCAGGTCATCTACCTGGTCGTGCCAGCGATCGGCTTCGTCGCCTTCGACGGTGATTTCGAAGTGGTCGATGCGGGTGAACGGCACGAACTCCTTCGTGCCGATGCCCATGCCGAGATAGCCCTGTTGCCAGGTCGCCGATCCTTTGCGGGCATCGACGACCACGTCTGCGCCGACGACCGAACTGATCAGGCTCATCGCCGAAAAGGGGACAAGAACCATGCAGACAAGAAGAAGGACGATGAGTGCCCAGAGGGGCAGCGTGAAGCCCTCGCGGGCGATGTACCAGCCGATACCGCCGGCCAGCAGCAGGCCGATGAGCGGGAGGATGACCGTCCCGCGGGCACTCTTGATTTCGATCTTCTCGGGGCCGAAGACGGCCATCGAGCGGTGCAGCAGCACCTCGGTGCGGCCATCGCGGCGGTGAATCGCCACGTGCTCGGGGACGTCGTACTTCACCACGCTTCGAGGGTAGCGAAGTCCGCTGGCACGAGACAGCAGCGAAGGGCCATGCGCGCACCATTGGCCGCGGCGTTCGCGTGCTCGTGCGGATAGTTACCACTCGATTTCCTCGGAAACGCACGCAGGCTTATCTGTCCTATATACTGCTCCTATCGCCGCCCGCCGCACGGGCGATAGGAGTATGCCGTGGCTTCTTCCCCAACCTTCGTCGACGTCCCCGGTTTGAACTTTGACTGGCTCAACCTCGACACCCAGCAAGGGATGAACATCCAGGCCGGCCGCCGCGGCCTCACCCTGGAAGACATCAACGCCATGACCTACGGCGTGGATGAGAAGACCGAAGCCGGGATATCGATCTTCACGCCGCGTGGTTCCCGGGCCGACATTCGTTCGCCTCGCCACGCCCGCCAGTACCGCTCGAAGGGCGACGTCTGGTCGGAGAGCGCGATGCTCCTCTACGAGGAGGCCCAGCAGCGCCAGTGGTCCAGCGCGCGCGACATCCCGTGGGACACGCTCAAGCCGCTGCCGGACGACATCGAATGGGCGATGTGCACACTCTGCACGTTCCTCACCCAGGTCGAATTCATCGCCGGGGATCTGCCCGGCCGGTTCATGGAACAGGTGCACCCGGACCACTTCGAGTCCCAGCTCTTCCTCGGCACCCAGATCATGGACGAGAGCCGACACCTCGACGTCTTCCGCAAGCGCGCCCTTTCGAACGGCGGCGGCATGGTGGATGCGGGTTTCGGCGCGATCAACCTGCTCAGCGTCGATGACTTCACGGAGATGACGGCGCTGCTCCACCTCGTCGGCGAAGGCTTCGTCCAGACGCTCTTCCGGATGGGTGAACTGATCTCGCAGAACGACGCGGAGAAGAAGATCTTCCGGCTTGCCGCACAGGACGAGAGCCGCCACCTCGCCTTCGGCGTCACCCACCTCAAGTACGTGATGGACACCGAGCCGTGGCGCAAGGAAGAGCTGCACCACCACCTGGACGTCCAGGAAGGCGCCCTTGGCCAGAGCCAGCAGGCCAGCCTGACGACGAACCCGACGACCGGCGAGGCGCTCGCCATCCTCGCGGGCGGCGGTGTCGAACGGATGGACGAGGGTTTCGCCAAGCTCATGATCATGCGCAAGCGCCAGGTCAACGAATACATGCACCGGCTCGAGGTCATTGGCCTCGGCGACCGCCGCGAGCGCATGGCCCCCGGCATGCGCGAGTACCTGGACCCGGTCCGCAACAACTAACGCCTGCCGCCACCACAACGTTGCCGCCCCGCTCACGGGGCGGCAGCCGCATTCGCAAGAGGAGCCACACATGGAACTGAAGCAATCCACCAGGTCCCGCGGGGAGATGCTCGGCTGGACGGATGACCTGCTGACGAAGATCGAGGCATCGGTCCTGAAGGACCGCACCGTCGCGAACCTCGCCTACATGCGCCTCCCCGCCGAGCGGGTTTCCGCGTTCGTCGACAAGGTGAACGAGAACCCGGACCGGATGAGCCAGATCACCTTCAACTTCATCCGCACGCGCTCGGAGCGCGGCGTGCGGGCGACGCCGGGCCCGGACGGCCTGACCCTGGACCGGATCAACATCGGCACCTACGGCCAGGTCCCGGACAAGTGGCCGTACGAGAACGACGCACCGCGCGGTTCGCACCCGAACGAAGACAACTACCTGCCCGGCAGCTACACCATCTTCGACAAGTCCGAGGTCTGGGCCGAAGGCGTCGACGTCCTCTACGAGGACGCCATCAAGGACCGCTGGATCCCGGCGACCGACCTCGACTGGGCGAACGGCCTCAGGGAACTCCCGGACGAAGTGGAACGGGCGATGTGCCAGCTCTGCACCACCTACAGCTCCCACGGGCTCGTCGAACAGAAGATCATCTCGAAGTGGTTCGAGCCGATCAGCTACGGCTTCCACGATGTGATGCTCTTCCTCGGGACGCAGGTGTACGACGCGGGGCACAAGGTGGAGGCCCTCCGCAAACGAGCGCTGGCGAACGGCGGCGGCCTCGGCCAGGCGCCGCTCGGCACCCTGTACCGCGGGTGGTACGGCGCGCTCAAGCTCACCGAAATGCTCGTCTGCCTCGACGTCGTCTACAAGTCGTACGAAGTGAGCCTGTTCGAAGCGAACCGCGACTACGCACGGACCGACCTCGATGCACGCCTGTTCGACCTGATGGCGAAGGATTCGCGGCGCCACCTGGAGTATGGGATGCGCCACATGCTCTGGTACATGCAGCACCACCCGCGCGGGCCGCAGAACGTGCAGGCATGGCTCGGCCGGGGCGAAGCCTCGCTTTCGAACGAGATCCGCCACAGCCATGCCGAACGCGAAGCGCTGGTCGTCCTCTTCGCGAACGGTTTGGAGAAGGTCAACACTGGCGTCGAGAAGTTGCGCCAGCTGCGCCAGAAGCAGAACCTGGACTACATCTCCCTCATGGACGGGATGGGGATCGACCGGCTGCCGCAGTTCAACGAAGGCCTTGCCCGGATGGCCGAGGATCCGCTCGCGGTCTAACGGCGAGCAACGATTGGCAGGCAACAGCGGCCCGCTTCGGCGGGCCGTTCGCTTGCGCGGCAGGGCGGGCCCGTCGAACATCGCCCGCAGTAACCACCGTGGAGAGACGCTTCGTGCGCGACGCCCTCAGCCTGCTCTCCGCGAGGAACTTCGCGTTCCTTTTCTTCGGGCGCTGCGTGTCGTTCCTCGGCAACGCGATGGCGCCGGTTGCGCTGGCGTTCGCCGTGCTCCACCTGACCGATTCGGCGTCGGCGCTGGGCGTTGTGCTGGCGGCGCGGATGGCCCCGAATGTTGTCTTCCTGCTGGTCGGTGGCATCATCTCGGACCGGTTGCCGCGGCACGTGGTGCTCGTGGGCAGCAACCTCGTTGCGGGCGGTTCGCAGGCGGCCGTGGCCTTCCTGCTGATCACCGGGGCGGCGGAGATCTGGCACCTCGTGGTCCTCGAAGCGATCAACGGGGCGGCATCGGCCATCTTCTACCCGGCCGATACCTCAGTGGTCCCGCTAACGGTGCCCGAGCACCGCCTCCAGCAGGCGAACGCGTTCCTGCGCCTCGGCGCGAACCTCACGATGATCGGTGGGGCCGCCATCGCAGGGCTCTCGGTCGCCATCTTCAACCCGGGCTGGACGATCGCACTCGACGCCGCGACATTCTTCGTGGCCGCGGCGCTGCTGAGCCAGATGCGCGGCATCCGGGCGGCGGCGGGCAAGGGCGCCAGCGTGTTCGCGGAACTGCGCGAAGGCTGGACAGAGTTCATCGCGCACCGCTGGCTGTGGACGATCGTCATCCAGTTCACGGTCGTGCTCATCGGGTTCTTCGGCGCGTTCCTTGTGCTGGGGCCCGTGGTCGCGGAACGGGACTTCAGCGGCGCTGGATCGTGGGCGGCCATTGTTGCCGGCCAGTCGATCGGGTTCATGGGCGGCGGGTTCGTGGCGCTCAGGTGGCGGCCTGGCCGGCCGATCCTGGTGGGCACGCTCTCGGTCTTTGGCAACGCGCTGCCCATCGCCGCCCTCGCGCTCAGCCTGCCGCTACCGGTCATCGTCGCGGCGGCACTGGTGAACGGCCTCGGGATGGAACTGTTCAGCGTGTTCTGGTACACCGCGCTGCACGAGCACGTCGCACCCGAGGCGCTCTCGCGGGTCAGCGCCTACGACGCGCTGGGGTCGGTGGCCTTGTCACCTGTTGGTCTCGTGGCCGCCGGGCCGCTCTCCGACGCCATTGGGGTCGACGCCACGCTCTGGGCCGGCGCCGTGCTCATCGTCGTGCCTACGGCGCTGGTGCTCCTCGTCCCGGAGGTGCGTTCGCTGCAGTCGAAGCGGCTGGCAGTCGAAATCCCGGCCGCACCGCTCGGCGTTGCCGAAGCCTGAATCAGGCCTGGCCCATCGCCACCGCGAGGTTAATCATCGCGCGCACGCTGTAGCCGCTCGCGCCCTTGCTCACCCAGCCCTTGTCGGCGGACATCATGTCCACGCCGGCGATATCCATGTGCACCCACGGGGTATCGCCGACAAACGGCTCGAGGAACTTCGCCCCGACGATGGTCCCGGCGCCGCGCGAGGCAGAGTTCTTGCAGTCGGCGACGTCGCTCTTGATGTACTCGTCGTACTCCTTCCACATGGGGAGCCGCCACGTCTTTTCGCCGGCCTCGGCGGCGGCCGCTTCGAGCTTCGAACAGAAGGCGTCATTGTTGGTCATCAGGCCATACGCGACATCGCCCAGGGCCGTGGTCACCGCGCCGGTCAGCGTCGCGACATCGACGATGTTGGCCGCGCCGAGTTCCTTCGCCCAGCAGAGCGCATCGGCGAGGACGAGACGGCCTTCGGCGTCGGTGTTGATGATCTCGATGGTTCGGCCATTCATCGCGCTGACCACGTCCCCGGGCTTCGAGGCGTTCCCGCCGGGCATGTTCTCGGTGCAGGGAGCGATGCCCACGACGTTGACCTTCGGGGCGAGTTTGGCGATGGCGCCGAGCGCGGCAATGACCGAGGCAGCTCCGGTCATGTCGGCTTTCATCGCCTCCATGTTCGCCGCGGGCTTGATGCTGATGCCGCCGGTATCGAAGGTGATGCCCTTGCCAACGAGGGCGAGGTCGTACCCTTCGCCGCCGCGGCCGCGGTACGAGAGCCGCACGAGCTTCGGCGGCTGTGCGCTCCCCTTCGCCACCGAAAGCAGCGAGCCCATGCCCTTCCGCTCCATGTCCGCGCGCTCGAGCACTTCGATTTCGAGGCCGTTCTCCTTCGCCACGTCAGCGGCGCAGGCGGCCAGGTCAGATGGGGTCAGGTGATTCGACGGGGCGTTCGCGAGGTCGCGCGCGAGGTTCGCGGCATCGGCGAGGAGGACGCCACGGGCAGCGGAGGCGGTGAACTGGCCAACCTTCGCAGCGTCGGACTCGACCAGCGTGACGCTGGCGATCTCGGTACGGTCATCGTCCTTCGCCTTGTGCTTGAGGAAGCGGTAGTTGCCGAGCAGGAAGCCCTCGGCGAGGGCCTGGGCTGCAGGGCCGGCCGCGAGACCGCCGATGCCCGCGCCGTGGGCGATAGTGGCCAGCGTCGAGATACCGGGCTTCCGCAGCGCGCGCGCCAGGTTCGCGCCGAGGTTGCGCACAGCGTCGAGGTCGAACGCATCGCGCTTGCCCAGGCCGGCCACGACCACGCGCGGCGAGGGAAGCTTGCCGAAGGTGTGGATGATGGTCACTTCGCCGCTCTTACCGCGGATGTCACCCTGGGCGATCAGCTTCGTAATCGCGCCATCGAGGGCGGCATCGACAGCGCCCGTGGCGCCGCCGGGAACAGTCACGCCTTCGAACAAGTTTACGATGACGGCATCAGCCGCAGTCCGGGTAACGTCAGTGTGCTCAACCAGGAATTTCATTGCGCTCCACCTCGCCTTCGCGCCAGGGTCGTCTGCTCCGAGAGTTTAGGCGAATTATTGGTTAGCGAAAGAACGATGCACGGTGCGTGCGGTAGGCTTGTGCCGTGGCTGTACGCACACCTCCCGCCCCGTTACGGCGCGCATGGGCGCTCAGCGCCCGCCTCGGCGTCCACGAAGCCGTGGTCGTGGTGGTCGCGTTCCTCATCTATTTCGTCATCCGCGGTGCAGTAGTGGACCGGGCGGGCGAAGCGATGGTGCGCAGCTTCCACCTGATTGACCTCGAACGGCGACTGCACCTGTACCACGAACTCGAACTGCAATCGTGGATCCTGGACCGGTACTGGCTCATCAAGCTGATGAACTGGGTGTACTTCTGGGGGCATATGCCGCTCGTCGTCCTGGTGGCCGTGTGGCTGTATGTGTGGCACCGCAAGGCGTACTTCGTCACGCGGAACGCATTCCTGGCCTCCGGGGCGATCGGCGTGGTGCTGTACTGGCTGTTCCCGGTCGCGCCCCCGCGGCTGGTTCCGTTCGCTGGGTTCATCGACACGATGGCGGCGTTCGACCGCGTGGGCTACAACGCGCAGGAGGCGCGGGCCTTCGTGAACCCGTTCGCGGCTGTGCCGAGCCTCCACTTTGGATGGTCGTTGCTGTTGGCCGTGATTGTGGCGTGGGTGTCGCGAAAGCCGTGGGCGTACGCGTTCGCCGTAGCCTGGCCGGTGGCGATGTTCTTCGCTGTTGTGATGACCGGGAACCACTTCATCCTCGACACCGTGGCGGGGGCGATTGTGTCGTTCGCAGGGCTGGGTGTGTCGCTTGGTGTCGCGCAATACCTCGGCTGGCCCCGTTTGGACAGCAGGCCTGCACCCGCCGTTGCTGAGCCGCCGCGATAGCCGTTGCGCCACCAACGCTGCGCTACAATTGCCGCATGAAGGCTGGCCACCTCGAATTCGACCCGGACGTGCTGCGCCACTTCTGTGAGAAGTGGGGCGTGGCGGAGCTCGCGGTCTTCGGCTCCGTCCTTCGTGACGACTTCCGCCCGGACAGCGATATAGACTTCCTCGTGACCTGGGCGCCGGGTGTGCAGCGGACATGGCGCGACATCTGGGCGATGAAGCAGGAACTCGAAACGCTCTATGACCGCGAGGTCGGCCTGGCACAGCGACAGGTGGTCGAAGCCGACCAGAATGAGTTCCGGCGAGCTGCCATTCTCAATTCGGCGCGGACGCTCATTGCCGCCGCTGATGCGATTGGCAGTCGCTGAGTCCGCCACCTACGCCACACCAAAAGGCCCCGGCAAATTGCCGGGGCCTTCGTTGTTGGTACGGGTGCTCGGTGAGCTACTCCTCGTCGTCGAAGCTGCCGCCGAAGTCCCGGCGGGGGGCCGGGGGAGGCGGGGGCGTGCCGCCGTCCGAGGTTTCGCGCCGGGTCCAACCGCGGGAAGCGCCGCCGATCGGAGCGCTGCCGCCGCCGGATCGCTGACCGCCGCCGAAGCCGCCTTCGCGGCGACCGCCGCCGAAGCCGCCGCCGCCACCACCACCATTGCGGGGACCACGGTCACCGCCGCGCTGGAAGCCACCGCGGTCACCACCGCTGCGCGGGCCGCGATCGCCGCCGCCGCGAGGGCCACGGTCACCGCCGCGGTCGCCACCGCCACGCGGGCCGCCGCCACGACCACCACGGCCGCCACCAGCGCCGGGCGCAGGCGGGTCTTCGCCGAGGAGGACGGCGCGGCGGCTCAGGTTGATGCGGCCGAGGTTGTCGATTTCGGTGACCATGACGGTCACTTCGTCGCCGGGCTGGACTTCGTCTTCGACCGATTCGATATGGTCTTCGCCGAGCTGTGAGATATGGACGAGGCCTTCCTTGCCGGGGAGGATTTCGACGAAGACGCCGAAGTTGAGCATCCGGGTGACCTTACCGGTATACACCTCGCCGACCTTCACCTCCTTGGTGAGGCCTTCGATCATCTGGATGGCCTTGCGGGCGACGGCCTCGTTGGGCGAACCGACGATGACGGTGCCGTCTTCCTGGATTTCGATGGTGGCGCCGCCCGATTCATCCTGGATCTTGCGAACCGTCTTGCCGCCGGGGCCGATGACGGTCCCGATCTGGTCCTGATTGATCTGGATCTTGTACATCTTGGGCGCGTACTCGGACATCTCGGCGCGCGGCTCGGCGATGACCGCGGCCATCTTTTCGAGCAAGAACTCGCGCGCGTCCTTCGCCTGGTTGAGGGCGGTGGTCAGCAGTTCACGCGAGACGCCGCCGATCTTGATGTCCATCTGGAGGGCGGTGATGCCCTCGTGGGTGCCGGCGACCTTGAAGTCCATGTCGCCCATGAAGTCTTCCTGGCCGGCGATGTCGGTGAGCACCTTGTAGTTGCCGTCTTCGCCCATGATCAGGCCCATGGCGATGCCGGCGACGGGCGCCGCAATCGGGACGCCTGCGTCCATCAGGGCGAGGGTGCTGCCGCAAACGCTCGCCATCGAGGTCGAGCCGTTAGACGACATCACTTCGCTGACGAGGCGGAGGGCGTAGGGGAAGTCCGCCTCGCTGGGGATAACCGGTTCGAGGGCTCGTTCCGCGAGCGCGCCATGGCCGATTTCCCGCCGGCCGGGGCCGCGCATCGGGCGGGCTTCGCCAACCGAATAGGGCGGGAAGTTGTAGTGGTGCATGTACCGCTTGGATTCGTGCGGCGAAAGCGTGTCGAGCTTCTGGGCCATCGTCAGGCCGCCGAGCGTGGCGACGGTGAGGACCTGGGTCTCGCCACGGGTGAAGAGGCCGGTCCCGTGCGTACGCGGCAGCACCCCGACGTGGATATCGAGCGGGCGGATCTGGGTGATCTCCCGCTGGTCGGCGCGCTTGCCGGCTTCAAGGATCTGCTTGCGCATCGCCTTCTTGATGACGCTGTAGAGCGCATCGCCGATCTCGCTCGAGGTGAACTGCTCGGCGAACTTCTGGTTCAGTTCCTGGCGGACAGCCTTGTTCGCGTCGCTGCGCTCGCTGGCGGCTGTCGCGACCAGTTCGGGGATGCGGTCCTTCAGGTACTCGCTGATGGCAGCGTAGGCGTCCGGGTTCTCGGCGGCGGCAACGAACGGCTTCTTCACCGGCGAAGCGTCAGCGGCGATCTGCTCCTGGAGGGCGATGATCTTGCGGTTCGCTTCCATGGCGACGTCGATGGCCTCGAGGACGACATCCTCGGGAACCTGCTTCGCGCCCGCTTCGACCATCACGACGGCTTCCTTCGTGCCCGCGACGATGATATCGAGGTCGCCGTCTTCGGCTTCCTGGAAGGTCGGGTTCACGATGTATTCGCCGTCGAGGCGAGTGACGCGGACCGAGCTGACGGGCCCGTTGAACGGGATATCGCTGATCATGAGGGCCGCGCTGGCGCCGATCGTGAGGAGCGTGTCGGGCTGGTTCTCACGGTCAGCCGAGAGGGTCATGCCGACGATCTGGACTTCCTGGCGGAAGCCCTTGGGGAAGAGCGGGCGCAGGGGCCGGTCGGTGAGGCGCATCGAGAGGATGCCATCGGTGCTGGCGCGGCCTTCGCGGCGGGGGAAGCCCCCCGGGATCTTGCCGACGGCGTAGAGGCGCTCCTCATAGTCAATCGTGAGCGGGAAAAAGTCGATGCCTTCGCGGGCGTCGGCCATGGTGGCGGTGACCAGGACCACGGTATCGCCGAGGCGAACCGTGACGGAGCCGTTGGCCTGGTTGGCGAGGATGCCGTGCTGGATGGTGAGGGTCTTGCCCCCGACTTCGAGTTCGTACTGCTTCGGTTCTTTCATGCTTCTCTGTTTCTTGTCTGCTTCTCAGACCAATTCACGTCCTGTCCCTTCCGGTTCATGCACGAAGGGATCCGATACCGTCCGCGTGAGCGTGGGACGGTGGCGAAGGAAGGGGCCTGGAGAGTGGCTCAGGTTGCGGACGCGCGAAGTTCAAACAAAAAAGGGCCCCCGCTTACTTGCGGAGGCCGAGCCGTGCGATGACTTCGCGGTAGCGATTGACGTCTTTGTTGTTGAGGTAGCGAAGCTGACGGCGCCGCTGGCCGACGAGCATCAGAAGACCACGGCGTGTGTGGTAATCGTGCTTGTTCGCCTTCAGGTGCGTCGTCAGGTACTTGATCCGTTCGGTCAGGATCGCAACCTGGACTTCAGGGGAGCCCGTATCGGTGGCGTGGACGCCGTACTCCCCAATCAATGTGGTCTTCTGCTCTTTGGTCAGCAACCTTGTTCTTCAGTCTTCCTTTGCCTTGCTTATGAACATCGGTCAACCTACCACAGGTGATGGCTGGCGGCAATTTTCCGGCTACGGCGCCCGCGCTCATCCTGCTCTGCGGGCTGCCCGGCGCGGGCAAGACCACGTTCGCGCACGAACTGGCGCAGCGGCTCCGCTTCGAACACATCGAGAGCGACGCCATCCGGCGAGCGCTGCGGGAGACGCCGGCGTACACCGCCGAGGAGAACGCTGCGGTCTTCGCGCGCGTTGATTCCGCGGCAAGAGCGGCGCTGGCCAGCGGCCAGCACGCGCTCGTCGATGCCACCAACCTCACGCGGCGCGACCGCAAGCGGTTCTACCGGGTCGCGGGGGACTCCGGCGCGCCAGTCATCGCCGTGCGGGTCACGGCGCCGGAGGAAGTGATTCGCGAACGGCTGAGCAAGCCGCGGGAGGGGTTCTCGCAGGCCGGAGTGGCGGTGTACGAGCGGATGCGCGGCCGCCTGCAGCCGATCGATGGCCCGGGGGTGGTCGCCGACAGCCGCTTCGAGTTTGGGCCAGCTATCGACCTCGTGCTCCGGCTGATCGACGATCACCGGTGATGAACAACGACCAGCCGATGATGTTGCTTCGCGCCCGAATCCATGCCGAGGTGTGCGAGGAGTTCGACCGCTGGTTCAAGTCAACCCACCTCGAGGAGGTCCGCGCGATCCCCGGCATTGTCGAGGTGAGGGCGGGGACCGCCCCCGACGGCTTGCAGCTGGGCATCTACTTCTTCATCAACGCCGACTCGGTGCAGCCGGCGCTGGCGAGCCCGGCGGCTGTTGCTGCTCGTGCGAGTTGGCAGCGCTGGCAGCCGCACCTGAGGGAGATGTCGGTCGAATTCTGGGCGGCGGTGACGCCGACGCCGCTGTTCGAGGAGATCAACTGATGGCGCACCACCCGCCGCCGCAGTGGGACGCCGCCAACGGGCTGCTCGTTGCACGGTTCCGTCATGGCCCGCTGTGGAACTTCTCATACCTCATCGCGGACGAGGCCACTGGCGACGCGACCGTCATCGACCCGGCCTGGGATGCGGCCGGGATCGTCGCGGCGGCGGCGGGCCGGGGTTTGCATATCAGGAAGGTCCTGCTGACGCACAGCCACTCTGACCACGCGAACGGCGTCGCCGAGATTGCCGCCGCAACGGGCGCGAGGGTGTTCGTGCACGCCGCCGACGCCGCCGGCCTGGAGGCGCACTTCGGGCATGCAACCACCTTCGCGGGACGTGAGGAGTTCGCGCTTGGGTCGCAGGCCGTTGTGGCGCGCCCGACACCCGGCCACACGGCCGGCTCGGTGACCTACAGCGTCGATGGACGCCTGTTCACAGGCGACACCCTGGCAATCGGCAGTCCCGGCACGCCAGGACCGGAACGCGGCTCACTCGAACGGCTCTGGGAGTCGACCGCGCTTCTTGCGGGCGAAGAGCGCGACACGATCATCCACCCGGGGCACGATTCGGGGCCGGAGGCGTTCGCCACACTGGAGGCGGAGTTGACGCGAAACCCGGCGCTACTCGCGAACTCACCGGACGCGTTCCGGGCGGCGGTTGAGCGGGCGACTGGCCGCGCGCATCACTGAGCCGCGGATGTCAGCCGGCGGCGCCCTCCCAGCCGGGGACGAACTTGCGCCACTCTTCCTGCGCCCCGAGGTAGGGGAAGAAAGCGTGATAGATGGAGACGCGCGGCACGTGCGGTTGGTGAGCCATCGCCATCCTGGCTTCCCCGGGGGTGCGTCCTGCCTTCTTGTGGTTGCACTGCTTGCAGGCGCTCACAAGGTTCTCCCACGTATGCGGGCCGCCGCGGTGCCGCGGAAGCACGTGGTCGAGGGTGAGGTCCCGGCTCTGCCGTCCGCAGTAGACGCACTGCCAGCCGTCGCGCGCGAAGATCTCCTTGCGCGTCAGCCGGACCTTCGGGCGCGGCCGCTTGATCATGTGGATGAGGCGGATGACCGAGGGCAGGACGTAGGTGGCCGTGGCGGTGTGGATAGCTTCGCGGGCAGATTCGAGGACTTCCGCTTTGCCCCGGAAGACAAGAACCAGCGCGCGCCGCATGTTGCAGACATTGAGCGGCTCGTAGTTCTGGTTCAGCACGAGGACGGATGTTGCATCCATACCCCACGTCCCGCCTTTGCGTGATCCTAGCAAAGGCGAACCCACCCTCGCAATTAATTCACACTTACGCGCGAGAGCGAGGCTCGCTCAGCCGGAGGTTGCGCGGGAGACGTCCACACCACCGGGGGCATCGAGGCGGAGGTGGAGCGGGTTGCCGGGTTCGTAGTCGCTGGAGACGGGCACGGTGACCTCGGTCCAGCCGCCAGCGGGCGCTTCGAAGCGAACTGAGCCAAGCATCACCAGGGCTCCGCCGTTGTCGTGCCAGGTCTGTGCTTCGCCTGCACCGCCGCGCAGGGTGACCGAGACTGAGCTGACAGGTCCAGGGTTCACCAGGTACACATCGCCGATGTCTCCGCTGCGACGGAACTGGCGCGCCCCGGCGTCTGTCTGCAGGTCGCTCCAGCCCATCGCGATGTGAATGGCGTCGTTCCGCCCGAAGACGACTTCCGGGTCCTGCGGGGCCATGTAGAACGCAAGGTGGCCGCCGTCGAACAGGCGGCCGGGGAAGTTCCAGCGGAACGGCGCATCGGTCTTCCGGGCGCGGACGAAGAGGTGGTATTTGTAGTGGCCCTTTGTGACCTTCGCGACCACGTTGTTCATCAGCCAGCGGAAGGCCCGGCGGTTCCGGCTGGCGGTCGCGTAGATGTCGATGTCGGCGATGCGGTCGATGCTGTAGCCGCAGCCTTCGAGCAGTTCTTTCAGTTCGCTGAACGTGTACTCGCGGCTATGGCGGGAGCCCTTGAGCGGCGCGCCGAGGTGGTACGGGTCGTAGATGTTCCGGCCGGCGAGGAAGTTCGCAATCGAATCGGCGCGGCTCGCGTTCGGGGTCGAAAGCACGAGTGCGCCGCCCGGCTTCAGCACGCGGTGGATCTCGGCGAGCGCGTGGACGGGGTTCTCCGTGAGGTGCTCAATGACTTCGCACCAGGTCACGAGGTCGAAGCTGTTGTCCGGGTAGGGGAAGCGGTCCTTTTCGGCGTCAAAACAGGTGCAGGCGAACTCGTGGCGCTCGCCGTACTCGGGACTCTCCAGCGTCTGCTCGATGGTGGCGCGGCCGTCGGCGGCGAAGCCCGTAAGCGAGAGGTCGTAGTTGCGGAACTTCTGGAGCAAGAGCGTTATGTGGAACGGCGGGCTGCCGAGTTCGAGGGCGCGGCCGCGCTCCTTCGGCTGCGGGACAAAGCGCAGGACCTGGCGCCAGAGGGGCAGTCCCCCGTCGACAAGGATGCGGTGCACTTCCTCGTTCCGGAAGGGCCAGCGGAAGCTGAGCAGGTAGTGGCTGAGCGCCTCCGGGTCGCGTTCCGAGACCTGTGGCGGCATGGTTGGTCCGGTCATGGATGCGGAATGATACGGGTTCCAAAGCGGGCGGTCTGCGGATGGGAGCGGCTATGCTTTCAGCAATGGAGCCTGCCGCCGCGCTGAAACGCATCGCCTTCCTGCTCGAGCGCGCGAACGAACCGGAATACCGCGTGAAGGCCTTCCGCGGGGCCGCCGCGGCCATCGCGCCGCTGGGGCCGGACGAGCTTTCCGGGATGGCTCAGCGCGGCGAGCTGAAGAAACTCAAGGGCGTCGGCGATGTCACCGCCGGGGTCATCACCGAGGCGCTGCGCGGCGAACTGCCCGCCTACCTCGCGCGGCTGGAGGCCGAAGGCGCGGCATCGTGGCCGCCGGCAGGAGGCAGGGCGCTGCGGGCCGCGCTCAAGGGTGACTGCCACGTCCACTCCGACTGGTCCGACGGGGGTTCACCCATCCGGGAGATGGCCGAGGCAGCCCTCGAACTCGGCCACGAGTACATCGTGCTGACCGACCATTCACCGCGCCTAACGGTGGCCCGCGGGCTGAGCCCGGAGCGGCTGCGTGAACAGCTTGCAGTGGTCGCCGCGCTCAACGCCGAACTCGCGCCGTTCCGCATCCTGACCGGCATCGAAGTCGACATCCTCGATGACGGCGCGCTCGACCAGGAGCCAGAGCTGCTGGAACAACTCGACATCGTGGTCGCGAGCGTCCACAGCAAGCTGCGGATGGAGCGCGAGGCGATGACGCGGCGGATGGTGATGGCGATCGCGAACCCGCACATGGACATCCTCGGGCATTGCACGGGCCGGTACGTGAGTGGGAAGAACCGGCCGGAGTCCGAATTCGACGCGGAGATCGTCTTCGAGGCGTGCCGCCAGTTCGGCAAGGCGGTCGAGATCAACTCGCGGCCGGAGCGGCTGGACCCGCCGCGGCGGCTGCTTTCGCTCGCCCTCGAAATGGGCTGCGTATTCACCATCGACAGCGACGCGCATGCGCCGGGGCAACTCGACTGGCAGCCGTACGGGTGTGAGCGGGCCGACCAGTGCGGCGTCCCGGCGGAACGAGTGATGAACACGCTGGGGCGCGAGGGCCTGCTCGCCTGGGCGAGGGAGCACCCGGCAACCTGAGCCGGTCCACGGACTACGAACTCAGGCGGCGCCTTCTTCCGCCACCACATCTTCGAGGGCAGGGAGCGTGCGGATGGTGCGGCTGAGCGTTCCGGCGATGGCGGCCGCCATGCAGGCAGCGGTGAACCCGAGCACGGCCGCACGCGGCGAAAGTGCTTCGAGCAGCACGCCAGCAACGAGCGGCCCAAGCGGCATCGCCATGACCGCGATGTTGCTGGCGGCGCTCGTCACGCGCGCGGTCAGCCGGTCGGGAGTGACGGCGTAGCGGTAGGCGGCGACGGCGGCATCGGTGTTCGGGAAGCAGAACGCCTGTGCCGCCAGTGCGGCGGCGAGGACCACGGGATTCGGCCAGGCGATGAACGAGAGCACCCCGAATGACGCCCAGAGTTCGGAGAGGAGGATGACCCGGAGTGAGAACCAGCGGCGCAGTTGGGGCGAGATGAGCGACCCGGCGAGCGTGGTGACGCCCACCAGCGCCACCAACAGCCCGATGGCGGTGCTGGAGTAGCCTTCGCGGCGCGCGAGCACGACGACGGCGAACTGGCCGGCGCTGAACGAGAAGTTGCTGACGGCGGTCATGAGGGCGGAGATGCGCAGGAAGGGGACGTGCCAGAGGAACTTCAGTCCCTCCTTCAGGTCTTCCCGGACGCTCGTGTGGGAGGCGTCGCGGGCAGCCTGGAACGGCCTCCGGATGAGCAGCAGCAGGATCGTCGACCCCGCATAGGAGACGGCGTCGGCGACGAAGGGAACGACGCGCGCGAGGCCGTAGAGCGCCCCTCCCAGCGGCGGCGCGGCCAGGCGCACGGTTGACGCCCTCGCCTGGTCGACGCTGGCAGCGGCGGCGAGTTGCGAACGGGGGACAACGGACCGGAACGCGCCGCTGTACGCCGCCCCGAACAGGACAGACCCGCAACCGTCGACGAAACCGACGATGAGCAGTTGGGCGGCCGTGACCCGGTCCATCGCGATAGCCGCCACGAGCGAGGCGAGGGCAAGGCCGCAGACCGCATCGGCCATCACCATCAGGCGGCGGCGTTCGTAGCGGTCGGCAACGACGCCGGCGAGGGTGTTCAACAGCAGGTGTGGCAGGAACCGGGCAGCCTGGATCAGACCGGCCTGCGCCGGTGAGCCGGTGGCCGCCAGCGCGAGCAACGGGTAGGCGACGCCAGACATGCCCGAACCGGCACGAGACAACAGCTGTCCCGCCTGGAGCAGCACGAAGTCCCGGTTGCGGCGAAGCGGCGCTTCTTCAGGCATGGCGCGTCATGGTAATCGAACACCCGCGAGCGGGGATGCGCGCCCGTTGAGGGTCAGGCGCTGCGGGCGGCGCGGCCGCTCGTCCACTGCCGGTAGAGCGCGCTGTAGTAGCCGCCGCGAGCGAGGAGTTCGCGGTGGTTGCCGTCTTCGACGATGGCGCCGTCATCCACGACGAGGACGCGGTCGGCATGTTCGGCCGTACTCAGGCGGTGGGCGATGACCACGCTGGTGCGGCCCTTCAGCAGCTTACGGAGCGCTTCCTCAACCTGTTCCTCGGTGGCCGGGTCGAGGGAGCTGGTCGCTTCGTCGAGGATGAGCACGGGTGGGTCAGCGAGGAACGCCCGGGCGATGGACACCAGTTGTTTTTCGCCCGCCGAGAGGCGTGAGCCGCGGAAGCTCACCATGGTTTCGTAGCCGTGCGGGAGCGATTCGACGAAGCCGTCGATGCCGAGCGTGCGGCAGGCTCCTTCGACGGCTTCCGGACTGGCATCGGGCCGCCCGAAGAGGATGTTCTCGCGGATGGTGCCGGTGAAGAGGAAGCCTTCCTGCGGGACCATCGTCACACTCCGGCGCAGGTCGCTGTTGGCGAGGGTGCGGAGGTCGTACCCGTCGATGGTCACCCGGCCCTGCACGGGGTCATAGAAGCGGGTCATCAGCTTCGCGAGCGTGGACTTTCCGGCGCCCGTCGGGCCAACGAGGACGATGTGCTGGCCGGGTTCGATGGTCGTGGTGATGTTTCGCAGCACGGGCCGTTCGGGGTTGTAGCCGAAGGTCACATCGTCGAGGGCGATGCGCCCGGCCAGGGGAGCAGCGAGAGCCACCGGTGCCACGGCCTCGGGGACGTCCGGTTCGACGGCGAGGATGCCGAAGATCTTGTTCAGCGCGGCACCGGCACTCTGTACCATGTCGAAGACCTGCGACAGGTTCTGGATCGGCTGGAAGATGAATTCGAGATAGAAAACGAAGGCCGTCACCGTGCCGATGGTGACCGCATCCCCGGCGACGAGGCGGCCGCCGAAGTAGAGGATGATGCCGATGCCGACGGCGCTCAGCCATTCGACGAACGGGAAGAACAGGGCCGAGATGCGGACGGTGTTCACGTTCGCCCAGAAGTTCTTCTCGTTGATGGCGCCGAAGCGCTCCATGTTGCGCTGTTCGCGGGCGAAAGCCTGGACGACGCGCAGCCCGGAAAAGCTCTCCTGCATGTGGATCATCACGTCGGCGATGCGCTCCCGGACCGAGCCGTAGGCGCGTTCCGAGTACACCCGGAAAATGACTGTGGCAATGACGAGCGGCGGCAGGATGATGGCGGTCGCCAGCGAAAGCTGCCAGCTCAGCACGAACAGGATGATGGTGGCCCCGGCCAGCGTCAGGGTGGATTGCACCACCATGAGGAAGCCGTTGTTGAGGACGTCGTTCACCGTGGCGACGTCCGAGGTCATGCGGGCAACGAGCCGCCCGGCGTTTTCGCGCCCGAAGAAAGCGAGCGACATGCGCTGGTAGTGGCTGAAGAGGCGGATGCGCAGTTCGCGCAGGAAGTCCTGGCCGATACGGTTGACCAGGAAGGTGCTGAGCCCCTGAAACACGTAGACGAGGAGGAGAAGGGCAAAGAAGACGCCGCCCGCCCAGGCGAGCTTTTCGCCGCTGCCGCCATCGCCGCCGGTGCCGACGCCTTCGTCGAGGGCGTACTGGATGACGAGCGGGCGGGCGAGGCTCGCGAAGGTGTAGATCACGATGGCGGCCGTCGCGATGGCGATTGCGGGCCAGCGGGGAGCGAGCATACGCATCGCGCCGGCGAGGCCGTTGGCTCGCGGGGCGCGGTCCGGCAGACCGGTCACTTCGGCGTTCACGAGGCCACCGCCTCGAGCTGGCCCAGCACCTCGCGGTAACGGTGCGAACTGCGGATCAGGTCGGCGTGCGGACCCACTGCGGCGACCTTGCCATCGTCGACGAGGACAACCTGGTCGGCGAGGGAGATGGTCGAGAGGCGGTGGGAGATGATGAGCGTGGTGCGGCCCTGCATCACTTCGCGCAGTGCCGTGCGGATCTCCTCTTCCATACGGGCGTCAACGCTCGATGTCGCGTCGTCGAGGATGAGGATGCGCGGCTCCATGAGGATGGCCCGGGCAATGGCGATGCGCTGGCGCTGCCCGCCGGAAAGGGAGAACCCTTGCTCGCCGACGATGGTGTCGTAGCCTTCGGCGAGGTTCTTGATGAAATCATGTGCGTGGGCGAGCCGGGCGGCGCGCTCGATCTGCTCGTCGCTGGCATCCATTCGGCCGTAGGCGATGTTGTTCCGGATGGTGTCGGAGAAGAGGAAGGTCTCTTCGAAGACGATGCCGATGTTGCGGCGCAGATCCTTCAAGCGGAGTTCGCGCACGTCCGTGCCGTCGATCTTCACGGCGCCGGATTCGGGTTCGTAAAAGCGCGGGAGCAGGCGCGCGACAGTCGACTTGCCGCTGCCGGTGGCGCCGACAAGGGCGATGGACGTGCCGGCCGGGACGTCGAGGGTGAACTCATCCAGCACCGGCCGGTTTTCCTGGTAGGCGAAGGTCACATTGTTGAAGGCGATTTCACCGCCGCCGGCTGGGAGCCGCCGGGCGTGAGGCGCCTCGGTGATCGTTGGCTCCTCCTTGAGCACGTTCCAGACACGCGCGCCGGAAACGAGGGCGCGCTGGCCACTCGCGATCATTTCGCCGAGGCTCTGGACCGGCCAGACGAGCATGTTGAGGAACTGCAGCGACGAGACCAACTGGCCGGTCGTCATGTGGCCGTTGAGCGCCAGCCAGCCGCCATAGCCGAGGATGACCAGCTGGCCGATCCCCGGCAGGAAGTAGAACAGCGGGCCGTAGACCGTGCGCAGCCGGACCACTTCCATCGAGTCGCGGTGGACGTCACCGGCAACCTTTTCCATGCGGCCGATCTCGTGCTTCTCACGGCCGAAGGCGCGCACCAACCGGGCGCCGGCGATGCTCTCTTCGACCACGCTGGTGAGGCTGGCGAGGCCAACCTGCACGCGTTCGGTGCCCGGTTCGAGCTGGCTGAAGAACCGCACGCTGAGCCACGTCACCACCGGGTAGACCGCCATCGCCAGGAAGGCGAGCGTGACGTTCACGCGGAGGAGGAGGAAGAACGAGCCGGTCGCCATCAAGAGGTAGGCGGAGTTAATCGGGATGTTGACGAGGAAGCCCTGGATCTCGTGGAGGTCGACACTTCCGCGGGCCATCAGTTGGCCGGTCGCCGTCCGGTCGTGGTAGTCAAACGAGAGGCGGTTGACGCGGTCGTAGAGCTCCATGCGAAGGTCGGCTTCGATGCGGTAGCTCGTGCGCAGAGCCCAGTAGCGGCGGGTGCCCGCGAAGACCGCCTGGAATGCGACGACCACGACGAGAAGGGCCACCAGCCGCACGAGCAGTCCGTGGTTCTCGTGGACGATCGCACGGTCGATGGTGAGGCCGGTGATGACCGGGACAACGAGACGCAGCAGTCCCCAACTGAGGCCCGCGGAAAAGGCGACGAACAGCGATAACCAGCGAACCCGCAACTGGCGCAGGATCAGGTCCCTGCCAGCGCGCAGGTCTAAGTGCTCTTCCGGCAAAAGAGGCCCTCCTGGAAGGCAGGCGGGACGAAGAGGACGGACAGCGCCCCCTGAAGCGCAGTCCGCAGAAATGGTAACGCCGAATTCGCCCTCGGGTTAACGGCGAGCTTGACCGGCCCTTAGTGGCGGGCCACGTCGCGGAGGGTGCGGTGCCCGGCCCAGCCGCGCAGCGGCATCTTCGTCACGGCCACCCGCTGGGAGAGGAAGATGCCGGAGTGGCCGCTGACCAGGTAGGCGACAAAGCAGGCCACGGCAAAGTACGGAGCGTTCGCGGCGCCGAACAGTTCGAGACCCATGATGGTGCAGGTGAGGGGCGTATTGGCGGCGCCGGCCAGCACGGAGACGAACCCCAGGCCCGCGAATAGATCCACAGGCGCCTGCAGGAGCGCAGCGAGGCGGTTCCCGAGCGTTGCGCCGACAAAGAACATCGGGGTCACTTCGCCGCCTTTGAACCCGGCGCCGATGCAAAGCGAAGTGAACATGATCTTCCACCACCACGAGAGGTCACCCGAACCCCCGGGCAGGAAGGCCGTCGCCACCGTGACGTCTCCAGAATGGGGCGAACTCACACCAAGGCCGAGGTACTCTCGCGTGCCGAGAGCGAACACCGCACCTATGACGATGAGGCCAGCCACGACCGGGCGCAGGAGCGGCCACCGGACATAGCGGTGGAAGGCCCTCCCGAAGCCGTGGGAGAACTCGGCGAAGAGCACCGCCGCGATTCCGAAAGCGGCGCCCGCAAGCGTGACCTTCGCCATCAGCCAGGCATCGAACGGCAACCGTCCATCCGGCGGGACGACCGCCACCGCGTACGAGGTCACATGGATGCCCCAGGCGGCCGTTGTGAAATCGGCGGCCAGCGAGGCGTAGAGCACCGGGATCAGCGCGCGGTACTCCATCCGGCCGATGGTGAGGACCTCCATGGCGAAGACAGCCCCGGCGATCGGCGTGCCGAAGATAGCCCCGAAGCCAGCGGCGACGCCGGCCATCAACAGGGTGGCGAGGTCATCGCTGTCGAGGCGGAACAGGCGGTTGAAGGCACTCGCGATGCTTCCGCCCATCTGGACGGCCGAACCCTCGCGGCCGACCGACGCGCCGACCAGGTGCGAACTGACCGCGCCGATGAAGATGAGCGGCGTCATGCGCGCCGGGACACCGTCCACCGGTTCATGGATCTCATCGACGATGAGGTTGCTGCCGCCTTCGGAGCGCTGTCCAAAGCGGCGGTACATGATGGCGATGACCAGGCCGCTCACCGGCAGGAGGTAGAGCAGCCATGGGTGGTCGAACCGTGCATTGGTCACTTCGTCGAGCGCCCAGAGGAAGAGCGCACAGGCGGAACCGATGGCGGCCGCCACCGGGGTCAGCAGCAGCACCCAGCGGACGACGTAGCGGGCCACCTCCCACTGTTCGGAGGGCCGGAAACGGAAGTGCTCGCCGGCTTCGGCGGCAGCGATGCGGACGGTCTTGCGAAGGTCTGGAGCAGTCATGGGCGCGGACTCCTACGAAATCGTAGGAGTCATCAGCCTCCCGCGCTTCTGGTGGCGGGGGCGGTTCTGCGGCAGGACTCCATCGCCGTAAAGACCACAATACGCCTGGCCAGGCCAATGGACGACGGGATTCAGCGCTGCGCGGCTGCGGGAACCGTCTTGAAGAAGTCGGCGTTGATCTGCTCGTACTCCTCCTGGCCCTCAGGAAGCTCCCAGCTGGAGTAGATCGCATCGACCGGGCAGACGTGGCGGCAGGCGTTGCAGTCGATGCACCGGTCCGGGTCGATGTAGTACATCCGGTGGTCCGGGGTGGTCTTGATGCAGTCCACCGGGCAGGCGTCCACGCAGGACCCGTCCTTCACGTCGATGCAGGGTTCGGTGATCACGTACGGCATAGGATTCAGTCTACGCCCGGGCGAGGCGTCCGTGGGGGCCGCCGCGAGGGCGCGCCCCTGCGCTACCATTGCCGCACTACCGCCCAGGAGCACTGACCATGGAGACCATCCGCGACGGCGACCTCGAGATCGTGATGGCCGGGCCCACCGGCTACGGCAACAACGTCTTCGTGGTCATCGACCGTTCGACGAACGAAGCCGCCTTCGTCGATGCCCCGGGCGACCCTGAGGCGAACATCGCCGCAGCCGAGGCCGCCGGCGTCAAGCCGGGCGCCATCTTCCTGACTCACGGCCATTTCGACCACACACCATCGGTCGATGCATTGAAGGCCAGGTACGGCGCGAAGCTGTTCGCCGATGGCGGCGAGCCTGGCCTGAAGGACGGCCAACTCGACCGTGCGGTCAGCCACGGCGACACGCTGAAGCTGGGCAGCCTCGACGTCCGGGTGCTGAGCGTGCCCGGGCACACGCCGGGCAGCGCGACCTACGTCATCGGCAAGCACGCCTTCGTAGGCGACACGCTCTTCCCCGGCGGACCGGGCCGTTCGAAGGACAACGCCGCCCTCCAACAGGAGATCGCCTCGATCACGCGCGAGCTCTACGCGCTGCCGGACGACACGACGATCTGGCCGGGGCATGGCGCGATTTCGACCATCGGCGCGAGCAAGCAGGAGTACGCCGTCTTCGCCGGGAAGGAGCACGCGCCTGACCTCTGCGGCGACGTGAACTGGCTCGAAAGCTAGAGTCCCGCACCGTTCACCAGCGAGACCGCCAGCCTGATCGCTTCGACCATGCTGGTCTCATCGGCGACGCCGCGGCCGGCGATGTCGAACGCGGTGCCGTGGTCCACGGAAGTTCGCAGGAACGGCAGGCCAAGGTTCACGCTCACGCTCTGTTCGAAGCCGTGGACCTTGATCGGGATGTGGCCCTGGTCGTGGTACATGACGACGACCACGTCGTGCTTCCCGGCTATGGCCGCGTTGAACACCGAGTCGGCCGGGATGGGGCCGCTCACGTTCACGCCCTTCGCCCGCGCATCGGCCACTGCCGGCGCTATCTCGTCGAGTTCTTCGCGGCCGATGAGGCCATTGTCGCTGGCGTGGGGGTTCAGCGCGGCGACCGCTATCCGGGGGTTGGCGAAGCCCCACCGGACGAAGTGCTCGTGGGTCAGCATGACGGCGTCGAGGACGTTGGCGCGCTTGACGTAGCGGCAGGCTTCGGCGAGTGATTTGTGCGTACTGAGGTGCATGCAGCGCAACTGTCCGGAGACAAGCATCGTCTTCACATTGGTTGCGCCGCTCAGGCGGGCGAGGACTTCCTGGTGGCCGGTGTCCGTGATGCCCGCGAGGCTGAAGGCTTCCTTGTTCACTGGCGCGGTGACCATCGCCGCGGCTTCGCCCGCGAGGCACTTCCGCGCAGCGAACTCCACCCATGCGTGGGCCGACTTCGCAGACACCGGCGAGAGTTGGCCGACCGGGAAGGGACCGACGCCGGTGCCGGTGGGTTCGATGACCGGCGGCGGCGCATCGCGCAGGCCGAGCCAGGCCCAGGTTTCGAGCAGCGCAGCGGTCGAACCGACCACCGAGATGTCGGCGAGCGCCCGCACCTCAGGTTTCGCCACCGCTTTCACCACCACCTCGGGCCCCACGCCGGAAGGGTCGCCCATGGTTACGAGGATGCGCGGGCGGGCCATCAGCGGTTCACGATGCCGCTCACTCGCCCCGGTCGGACGCGGATGACGACGCGGCCCTGCTTTCGCAGTGTCTCCGCGTAGCCTTCTGGCGGCAGCCACGCCGGTTCGTTCCGCATCGCCCGGTTAATGGTGATGTGCTCGGGCACCACGTCGCCCTCAACAACGGTCGCGGGGCCTTCGATGCTGACGTAGCGGTAGGGCGCGCCGTCGTCGATGACGGTGAGCACAGCGCGGGGGTCGCGCTTGAGCGTCTTCGCCTTCAGCCGGTCGATCGTGGTGCTGAAGATGAGTTCATCGCCCTCGACGGCATAGAAGATGAGCGACGTCGCGGCGCTTCCGTCTTTCCGGAGCGATGTGACGATCGCGGCTTTCATCGCACGGACGAACGCGTCCTGTTCGGGGGTTCCAATCATTTCCTGCCTCCCAGGGAATCAACTTCTTCCAGGAACGCGCCAACGAGCCGGTTGAACTCGCCTGCGCGTTCGAAGTAGACGGAGTGGCCCGCCCGGGGGACCGGCGCGAAGCGGCCGTTCGGCAGCGCCTCCGCCATGATGCGCACCGTTTCCGGCGGGATCACGATGTCCTCTTCGCCCGCGATGCAGAGCACCGGCGTGGTCAACGCCGCGAGCGCTTCGACCGGGCGTGCACGCATCTCGCCGAGCTGCCGTCGCAGGCTGTCCTTATCGAGCCCGGACGCGAGGTCATTAATCAGCCAATAGAGGTGGTGCAGCTCGGGTTGTTCAGCGGCCATGCGCTCGCCAGCCGCGGGATGGATGTGCCGTTCGAAAAGCGAGCGTTCGCGGCCAGCAGCCATCTGCGCCGCCCAGATTGGCGCGAAGTCCGGGTGCGCGAGCGTGCCGGTGGTGTCGCACATCACGAGCGCTTTCACGCGGCCGGGGTTGCGCAGGGTCCATTCGAGGCAGGTCCAGCCGCCCATGGACTGCGCGACGAGCCGCACCTCCTGCGCGCCGATTGTGTCCAGGAGCGCGTCGAGGTCATCAGTGAACGCCGTCGCGCCAGGGCCGCCTTCCGCCTGGGTCGAAGGTGCGAAGCCGCGATGGGCAAAGGTGGTGCAGCGGTACCGTTTCGAAAACTCGGGAATCTGTTGCCACCAGCTCATGTGGTTCCCGCCAAGACCATGGGCGAAGACGAGGTCGGGGCCTTCGCCGGTGGTTTCGTAGTAGAGGCGGGCGGACGGGAGGTCGAGCCAGGGCATGGCCGCGAGTCTACGCCGGCAGTCTCATTCGCGGGATCGAACCACCGCCGCCCGGAAGCACGCGCTGCCTACTTGAATCCCAGGTCCAGCAGGGCCTCTTCGACTTCCTCTTCCAGGAGTCCGACCCGGTCGCTGCAGAGGAAATCGACCACCTCATACACCGTGAAGTACTCGCCAGGTTCGAGTTCGGCTACCCACATGGTCCCTTTGGGTCCGGTTGAGACACCAGAGGAGACCAGCCCTCCGTTCTCCTCCCGGAAATATCCCAGCCGCTCCAGGAGGGCTTCGAAGTCATCGTGGTAAAGCTTACGCACCGACCAGCACGGGCATCGTGATTTCCTCAGCCTCGGTTCCCATCCGCTCCACGTTGACGCCTCGCTCCTTCAGATACGCCTTCTGTTCTGCCTCGGGCATGGTCAGCAGGAACCGGTCGACGCTTGCCTCGATTTCGCCAAGCTTTCGCCTGAAGGAGGGCAGATCGCGAGCGGTGATGAGAATCGGGAGCTGATCACAGGTCGCGATGTAAGACCCGTCATCGCGGCGGCTCACCTTGAGGTTGAGTTGGATCAGGTAGCTCTCCATGGCGCCTCCACCGTTGCTTTCACGCCAGAACTTACCGCGATACTGGTCCATTCCCACGTGAGCGGCAAGGTTCCAGTGTAGCGAAGTTCGCAGGCTTCGTTATGACAGCGGCTCACACGATCAGTAATCGGCTGTTGACCTCCGCCCGGGATAGATCATTCACCTCCTCTATGGCTCAAATCGGTCATGGTGTAAGCTCCGGCACTTCCGAAGCACACACGAGGTATGACGCCGTGGAACCATGGATCGTCTCCAGCAAGCCCAGCGAACGATATCCGCTCTGGACCCGCGCAAACGTCGGCGAGGTGTTCCCCGACCCCGTCGCTCCGCTCACCTTCAGCGTTTTCATGCGCGACCACACCGAGCAGGCATGGCGCGACGCCATGGAGCGGATGGGCGCGTTTACGCAGGACGAATTCGCCCCCGACAACATGGAAACCCTCGGCGTGTTCGGCGGCTACTGCTACCTGAACGCCTCGGTCACGCGAATCCTTGGGGAGCGCGCCCCGGGGCTGAGCGCACAGATGATGGACGACCTGTTTTACGGCGCACAGCCGGGCATTCCGCCGTACGAACCCGCGCCGGGCGACCAGAACGAGGAGCGCACCGCGGCCATCGGCGCGGTCTTCCAGTGGGCGCTGACGACCGACCGCCTCGAAGTCCCGGCCGAGTCGGAGAAACTCGTGGACAGCATTCGGGCGGCCCGACCGGATCTGGAAGCCATGTCGAACGAGGAGTTGTGGGCGTACTCGCGAAACCTGTACATCACATACCTCGGACGTTTCTTCTCGGAACACATTTTCATCACTTTCCTCGCCACACTGCCGGTCGGCGTGCTGGGGCAGATTTGCGCCGCCGTCGGGCGGGCTGGCGAAGAGATCAAGCTGATTTCCGGCGTGGGCGATGTGGCCTCGGCAGCGCCCTCGATGGCGATGTGGAAGCTCGGACGGATGGTCGCCGCCGACCCGGCACTCGCCGCCGAATTCGACAAGGGCGTCGACGGCCTGCTCGGCAGGCTCCAGAACGCAGGGCCGGCGGGAGCGGCGTTCCTCGGTGCATTCCGCCAGTTCATCAAGGACTTCGGTTCGCGCGGACCCAACGAATGGGAAGTGATGTACAACACCTGGGAGACACGCCCCGAACTTGCGCTGGCCGCCATCGACCGAATGCGGCTTGCCCCGGCCGATGCTGACCCGGCCATTCGCAACCGCCAGATGGCGGCGGAGCGCGAGCGCATCACTGGCGAAATCAGCGCGATGCTGGCTGGAGATCCCGAGACCCAGGGGATGTTCCTCGCCGCGGCACGCGCGGCCACCCTCTTCCAGGCAGGCCGCGAGCGGACGAAGACCAACAACGTGAAGCTCATCCAGGAGGCGCGCATGGCGATGCACTTGCTCGGCAAACGCCTGGTCGACCAGGGTCTCGCCGACAATGTCAACGACTTCGGCCTCGTGCTCGCCTCCGAGATGGACGACTGGCTGAACGACCCGCGGCCGTTGCGGGACGAACTCGCCCGGCGACGCGCCCTCATGGAGACCTACGCCGGCATACAGGAGCCGTTCGTGTTCTGGGGGAACATTCCGGACCCGTCGACATGGGCAGCGCGCGGCGCGACCGAAGTCGAAGCAGTGAAGGCGGGAGACGTACTGCAAGGGTTCCCCGGCTGCCCCGGCTCCGTCACCGGCGTGGCGCGTGTCGTGCTCGACCCCATCGACCCGACGGCGCTCGAACCCGGCGACATTCTCGTCGCGCCGATTACCGACCCTTCGTGGACGCCGCTGTTCGTGTCCGCTGGCGGCGTCATCGTGGATGTCGGCGCGGCGCAGAGCCACGCGATGATCGTGAGCCGCGAACTGGGCATTCCCTGCGTGCCTTCGGTCACCGGCGCGACTCGCCGCATCCCCGATGGCGCGACCGTCACCGTCAACGGCGACGCGGGCACCGTCACCATCGTCGCGCTGCCCTGATGACCGAGAGCACCACGGGCGTCCTCGCCTTCGAAGACCCGCTGCCCGCGGGCGCCAACCCCGTGCACCTGCTTGGCGGGAAGGCGGCGGGCCTGGCCGTGATGGCGCGCGACCTCGGGCTTCCTGTGCCGCCGGGGTTCGTCGTGACGACTGCCGTCTGCAACGACTACCTCGCGCACGGCTGGCCGGAAGGACTCGAAGCGGCAATCCGGGCGCAGCTTACGCGGCTGGAGAAACGCACCGGGCGCGGCTTCGGGGATGCTTCGAACCCGCTGCTGGTCTCGGTGCGCTCAGGGGCGCCCGTTTCGATGCCGGGGATGATGGACACGCTCCTCAACGTCGGGATGACACCGGCGATCCGCGAACGGCTCGCTGAAGAGTCGGGCAACCGCGTGTTCGCGGCCGACACGTGGCTGCGCTTCAGCCGGATGTACGCCGAAATCGTCCTCGGCCTCGGACACGAAGCCGTACAGCCCGCAAGCGTGCACGACGGTTCGGAAGCTGGCATCCTCGCCGCGGCCACGCGCATCCAGGAACTTGCTGGCCCATGGGGCGGCATCCCGGAAGCGCCGTTCGACCAGCTCATCGGCGGGATCCGCGCAGTCTTCAGTTCCTGGCAGTCCGACCGGGCCGTGGTCTTTCGCCGCCACGAAGGCATCCCGGCGACACTCGGCACGGCAGCGACTATCCAGGCGATGGTGTTCGGCAATCTCGACGACCAGTCGGGCACCGGCGTCGCATTCACGCGTGACCCTGCTACCGGCGACCCGGCGCCCTGCGGCGACTACCTCGCGCGGGCCCAGGGAGAGGACGTGGTCGCGGGGACGCACCGCGTGGCCGGACTCGATGCGCTGGGCGACCAGCTTCCGGCGGTCCATGCCGAGTTGCTGGCCATGATGCACACCCTCGAACACCACTACCGCGACATGTGCGACATCGAGTTCACGGTCAGCGGTGGGCGTCTGTACATGCTGCAGGCCCGGGTGGGCCGCCGGAGCCCACTGGCCGCAGTACGCATCGCGGTTGACATGGCCGAGGACCCCACGTTCCCGCTTTCGAAAGCCGAGGCGGTAGAGCGCACTGGCGAAGCAGCGCTCCGCGACCTCGCGGCCCTCGGGGCGGTTGCACCCGGCCACGCGCCGATTGCAACCGGTCTGGCCGTCTCGCCGGGAGTGGGTGCGGGCGCGCTCTGCTGCGATGCCGGGCGCGCGGCCGAACTGGCGGCAGCCGGGCGCGCCGTCATCCTCGCCCGGCCGGAGACTTCGCCCGCCGACGTCCACGGGATGGTAGCGTCGGCCGGGCTCGTGACCACCCTCGGGGGCATGGTCAGCCATGCCGCCGTGGTCGCGCGCGGATGGGCCATCCCGGCGGTATGCAGCCTCCTCGATGCGAGCGTTGAAGCGAACGGGCTGCGCACCCCGGCCGGGTTCTTTGCCGAAGGCGAAACCGTCACCGTCGATGGCTCGACCGGGAACCTCTACGCCGGGGACATTCGCGACACGTCGGCCACCGACATCCCGGAGGCGCGCACACTCCGGCGCTGGGCGCTCGAACTCGAATCGTCTGCTTCAGCCACCGGGGCCGCGGGTGAAGCCCGGTCGTTGACCGACCTCGAGCTGCTGCGGACGCTGCAACTCAAAGGGCTGTGTTCGGCAGAACGGCTGGCGACGGTGCTCGGTGCACCGCTGGAGATGGTTGAGAGCTGCCTCGCAAAGCACGAGACGTGGCTCAAGACGACGCCTCGCGGCTTCGCGCTTACGCCGCCTGGGCGGGCATGGTCCTCGAACAGGTTGCAGCGGAAGCCGCTGCCGCCGGGGCAGGCTGCCTCGAACCCGAGTGGGCCGCATTTATCGGGCTCAACGGGGGATTCAAACACCTGGTCACCGAGGTCCAGCAGGCTGGCATCACGAGCCCGGAACACGAACGCTGGCCGTGGCTCCTCGCGGAGATGGAGGTGCTTCACGCGGCGTTCCGGCCAGTCGGCGAGCGAACGGCGGAACCTGTGCCGCGCCTCGGCGGGTACCTGCCACGGTTCGACGCCGCGATTGCTGGGCTTCGCGCTGGCGACCAGTCGATGCTGGCGTCGCCCCTCAAGGACAGCTACCACACGCTCTGGTTCGAGTTCCACGAGGAGATGATCGCCCTCACCGGGAGGGACCGCGCAGTGGAAGAGGCGAACGAGTAGCCTGGGCTCGCCGGATTCGGGCCTCCCACGCTCTGGTATGATCGAAGCACGATGGAACGCGTTTCGGACCGGGACAAGGAGTACATGCAGCGGCTCGGGGCGTTCATGGCCGCGGTCAAAGCGGATGAGCTGGCGGAGCATCGCGCGTTGCCAGTGAACGAGCGCATCGAACGCGGCCTGCAACTCTCACGGCGTCGCACCCCGGCCCCGCATCCACCGCGTGATGAGAAGGACCTGGGCGCGTTTTTCCGCCTGGCGAAGCAGCGTGGGCTCTACCGGGAATAGGCTGGAGGGGCGACCGTAGCCACCCCTTCGCGACTCACGCTCAGCCGACCGCTACCTCCGCGAAGGCCTCATCGAGGATGACGTGCACCTCCTCGTCGGCGATGGCGATGACGCGGCCGTCATCGTAGAGGCGCATCACCATGTCGAGGGCACGCATCAGGCGCGGGTCGCGCTTGTCCAGGCCGGCGGCTTCGGCAGGACGGTGGGTCTGCATCCACATGAGCAGCCCGGCGGCGCCGCTCTTGTCGGTGATCGCCACCCCCGGAGGCCGGTTGAGCAACCGCGTCGTATCGAACGGGTTGTAGATCTCCTCGTCCTTGATCATGCCGTCAGCGTGGATGCCCGCGCGGGTGACATTGAAGTTCGAACCCACGAAGGGGAGCCGCTGGTCAACGGTCTCGCCGATTTCGCGGTAGTAGTCAGCGATCTCGCTGATGACCGTCGTATCCATGCCATGGGCCTCGCCGGTGAGGCCGATGAGCCAGAAGACGAGGGCCTCGATCGGTGTGTTGCCGCTCCGTTCGCCGATGCCGAGGAGCGTGCCGTTGTTCGAACTGGCGCCGTACAACCAGGCGGACACCGCGTTGGGGATGATGGCGTTCAGGTCGTTCTGGCCGTGGAACTCGAGGGCCTCGCTCGGAACGCCGCCTTCGGTGTGGAGGAGGTGGGTGAGCCGGGGGATGCCGCGCGGGAGGGCCGCGTGCGGGTCGCTGACCCCAACGCCCATCGTGTCCGGGTAGCGCACTTTGACCTGGATGCCGGCCTGCTTCCCACGCTCCATCAGCTGGCGGACAAACGGCAGGACGACGTGGTAGAAGTCGGCGCGCGTGCTGTCCTCGATGTGGCAGCGGGGGATGACGCCATCGGCGAGGGCGGCATCGACGACTTCGAGGTAGCTGTTGATGACCGCCTCCCGGTTGGAGTTCAGCTTTTTGAAGATGTGGTAGTCGGAGATCGAGGTGAGGATTCCGGTCTCCTTGAGGCCGGCGCTGCGCACGAGTTGGTAGTCGGCCAGGGTGCCGCGAATCCACCCGGTGACCTCGGGGAAGCGGTAGCCGAGGGCGCGGCAGCGTTCGACGGCCTCGCGGTCCTTCTTTGTATACAGGAAGAACTCGGACTGGCGGACCATACCCTGCGGGCCACCGAGCCGGCTGAGCAGCGAGTAGAGATGGATGATCTGGTCGACCGAGTACGGCGCGCGCGATTGCTGGCCGTCCCGGAAGGTGGTGTCGGTGATCCAGATTGGGTGTGTGGGGTCGAGCGGGACAGGTTCGCGTTCGAACTGGACCAGCGGCGGGAGGACGTAGGGGAACTGATCCCGGTAGTAGTCCGGGCCAGTCGTCGAGTTGTGAGCGGCGGAATCGGCGTAGGTGAGCCAGGAAGCGGTCATGGTACTGCGGCCTCTGCGTGACTTATTTTGTATACAATCGCAGAGCCGACGCGGGAGCGCTACGCCGAACTTCGAATATCTCGGGTGTCAGCTATAGGCCGGACCCGCGGTCCGGCCGGGGCCGGGGAACGTCGAATCTACCGCTCGGAGAGCGTGAGCACGATGACGGACTGCTGCTGCGCCGAGACGTCATGCGGGACGCCCGGCTGCAGGAAGGCCAGCTGGCCGCTCCGCAGTTCGTGCGTCTTGCCATCGACATTGAGGGAGATCATCCCGCGAAGGAGATGGATGGCCACCGCGCTCGGGGCCGAGTGCTCCTTGATCAGGTCGCCGGCTTCCATGGCCATCATGACCACGGAGGTGCCGCCTTCGCGGGCCAGTGTCTCAGCCTGGCGGCGGTGCCCTGGCAGCTTGGCGAGCAGCCGGTCTGCATCCTGCTCGAGGTCGAGGAGGTGGATGGTGGTGGATGCGGGATAGTTTCCCTGGGGGATATGGGCTGGCAAAGACATGTGCCGTACGTCCTTTCGGGAGGAATGCCCTCACCGTAGCCCGCACCCCCGGGCCTCGCAACCGCGAGAGGATGCCAGCGCTACCGCCCGACGAAGGTGGGCGTGCGCTTTTCGAGGAACGCCTGGCGCGCTTCCTTTGCATCCTGGCTGGCGAACGCCTTACCGATGCTGACCAGTTCGAGCCTCGTCTGGGCTTCGAGGTCGATGGCCGTCGTCGCCTTCACAACGGTTCGCTTGGTCATCCGCATGGTGATGGGCGAAACGACCTGGCAGAGGTTCTGGCAGTACTCGCTGAGGCGGCTGTCCCAGTTGGCATCGTCCACCACTTCGCCGACAAGCCCGAGGCGGAGGGCCTCGTCGGCATCGACGGTCTTACTTTCGAGGAGGAAGCGCATGGCCTGCTCGTAGCCGAGGGCCTGGGAGAGGGTGAAGGTCATGCCGCCGTCAGGCGAGCCGCCGATGCGCGGGTAACCGGCCAGGATGCGGGCGCTCTTCTTCATGAGGCGGATGTCCGTGGCGAGGGCGAGGGAGAGGCCTGCGCCGACCGCGACGCCGTTGAGGCCGCCGATGATGGGCTTTTCGCATTTCTCGCGGAGGGTGAGCAGGAACTGGGAGACCCAGCCGAGGTCGTCGAGTTGGGCGGTCATCGGCGTCTGCGGGGTGAACGGCTCGGAGCCGCGCAGGTCGAGGCCCGAGCAGAAGGAGTCGCCGCTGCCCGTGAGGCAGATGAGCCAGACGTTGTCATCCTTGACCGCGTCTTCGATGGCGCCGATGACGCCCCAGGCCAGCTCCTGGCTGACCGCGTTCTTCACTTCGGGACGGTTGAGGCGGATGGTCCGGACATGGCCTTCATCCTGGACGAGGACGACGTTCGACATAGCAAGTACTCCGGGCGCGATGGCGCAGTGCGCGGAAGTATAGAGCAAGTTGCGTCGTGCTACGCACTTTCCGGGACGAAGACATTGCCGGGCTACTCGCCGGAAATCCTCGCCCCGGGCACGGCATCGTATTCGGGCAGGTAGGGCTTCACGTCGAGCACGGGCGTCCCGTCGATCGCGTCGAGGCCGTGCACGGTCAAGATGCAGCCTTCATGCGCCACGAGTTCGACCACGGAGATGCCGAGGTGGTTTGGCCGAAGTTGGCTGCGGGTGGCGAAGATGCCGTAGGTGTTGCCGCTCGCGAGGGTCATCTGCCCGGGCTTCTCCGGTGCGCCTGCAGCCACATCAAGATACGTAACGACGATGACGTGGCTGTAGGCTTCGATGCGGTGCAGTTTCGCCTCGTGCTCCGGGAGCAGTTCGATGCGGCTAACCACGTTCTCCCAGCCGTGCGGCCGGGGCTTCGCGACATCGTTCCGCACCCAGCCGATGGCCTGCAGGGTGATCTCGCTCGGCGGCTCCGGGCGCTCCCAGTGTTCCTTCCGCCACGGCCAGAACCTCATTACGCGGCTCGCCCGCGGGCTGGTTCGAAGGGACTCGCAGCGAACATCACTGGCCTGCGCGCTGGGCGGCGAAGACCGCCGGGTCGATGCCGAAGGCGCTGGCAATCCGTTCGCCGAACTCGCCCATGGAGCGGCCAGCGGTCAGCCCGCCATCGACGGTGATGGCCTGGCCCGTGACGTAGGACGCTTCCGGGCTGGCCAGCCAGAGCGCCGCGTTCGCGATATCGGCGGGGAAGCCCGAGCGGCCGAGCGGGGCCCAGTTCGAAAGCGCGGTATCGATCTTCGGGAGGAGCGCGTCACGCATTTCGGCGGGCACGCCGAGGCTGTTGGTGAAGATGTTGGTGACGATGACGCCCGGGCAGATGGCGTTGACGCGAACCCCGAACGGCGCGAGTTCGACCGCCAAGCAGCGGCTGAAGTGGGCCACGGCAGCCTTGGCCGCACTGTAGACGAGCGGGCCGAAGCCGGCCTGCAGCCCGGCCACGCTGGCGGTATTGAGGATGACCCCGCTGCCCTGGGCTTTCATCTGGCGGGCGGCGTGCTTCGCGCCCATGAAGACACCCTTGAGGAGGACGTTCATCGTGGTGTCGTAGGCCGCCATGTCGAGGTCCTCGATCGGCCCTCCGGCGCCGCCGAAGCCTGCGTTGTTGAACATCACGTCGAGCCGGCCCCAGCGCTCAACCGCAGTGGCTACGGCCCGGGCGACATCGTCCTCGGACGAGACATCGGTGTGGACGAAGGTGGTTCCCGGGCCGAGTTCCTCGGCGAGGGCGCTGCCGCGGACGTCTTCGATGTCAGCGATGACGACTTTCGCCCCTTCGGCCACATAGGCCCGGACCGTGCCTTCGCCGATGCCGCTGGCGGCGCCGGTGATGACTGCTACCTGGTTCTCGAGTCGTGGCATGTGGGGCTCCCTGGCAATGGATCAGTGCGGGGGAGTCTACCCGAGCGAGAGCGTACGGCGGCAGACCCGCCGCCCCGGCGAGCGATCTACACTGGAACCATGGCACTACGGCACCCCGAACGCCCGCCGTGGCTGAAAGTGCGCTTCCCGGCGGGCGAAAACTACGAGCGGCTGCGCGTATTGATGCGCGACCAGGAACTCCACACCGTCTGCGAAGAGGCGCACTGCCCGAACATCGGTGATTGCTGGAACCGCGGCACGGCGACGTTCATGATCCTCGGCGACACCTGCACGCGCTCCTGCGGCTTCTGCGCCGTGAAGACGGGGCGGCCCGGCACAGTCGACCTCGGCGAGCCGCGCCGGGTGGCCCTCGCCATCCAGCGGATGGGGCTGCGCCACGCCGTGATCACCAGCGTGAACCGGGACGAACTGGCGGACGGCGGTTCGAGCATCTTCGCCGAGACCATCCGCTGGACGCGGAAGCTCTCGCCCGAGGTCACGGTCGAGGTGCTTATCCCCGACTTCAAAGGGGTCTGGAGCGCCCTCCAGAACGTGCTCGATGCGCACCCGGAAATCCTCAACCACAACACTGAGACGGTGCCGCGGCTCTATTCGACGGTGCGGCCGCAGGGCAACTACCAGCGCTCGCTCGAACTCTTCCGGCAGGCGCGCCAGATGGACCCCGGCGCACTCACGAAGAGCGGCCTGATGGTCGGCCTCGGCGAATCCGTAGATGAGTTGATCGCCGTTTTCCGGGATCTGCGCGACGTTGGCGTCGAAATCCTGACGGTTGGGCAGTACCTCCGGCCATCGCTGGACCACCTTCCGGTCGTCCGTTACTGGACCCCGGAGGAGTTCGCGAGCCTGAAGCAGACGGCACTTGCCCTTGGCTTCCGGCACGTCGAGTCGGGGCCGCTCGTCCGCAGTTCATACCACGCCGAGGAGCAGGTGCGAGGCGCAGCGCCGGCCATTCGCCCACGCGGCGCCTGACCCGGTATATTTCCGCCCCAAGCACGAACCGCAGAACATTGGGGAACTCCCTAGGGCGTTGTCCGGATTGTGACGGCGGCCGGGCGGGGATACCTTCGCAAGGTGTTGGCGGGAGTGATGGAAGGAAAACCGGGGCAAGAGCAGGCCGAGAGTCTCCGGCTCGAAGCGATGGGCGCGTTCGCCCACGAAATCCGCACGCCGCTCACGTCCATCAAGATGGTGCTCGAACTCGGCAAACGCCAGTCCGCCGGCGGCGACCTCGTCCTCGACGCCGAACTGGCCGAGATGCTCAAGACCTCCGTCGATGACCTCCAGTTGCTGGCCGATGACCTCCAGGAGACATCCCGGCTCGAACGGGGCCGCCTCAAACTGGCGCCCGGGCCGTGCGATCTCGCCGCAGCCGTGGCCGCGGCGGAGGACCTCCTTCACGGCATCGCCATCGAGGGCGACGTACCGGCCGGACTCGAAGGGCCATGGGACGCAGCCCGGCTGGTGCGCGCGATTGCGGGCTTCGCAGAGAGCGCGAACCGCATCGGCAACGGGGCGGGCACCGTCCAGCTCTCCGTTGACGAGGCAGCGCACGACGTCGAGTTGCGCTTCGTGAGCGGCGAACCCGGCGGCGAAGAACGCGCCATCGCAGCCGATGCGGGGTTCTCATTTTTCCGGTCTCGCCAACTTGTTTTAGCGATGGGCGGCTCCGTACACTGCCAGCGGGCCGAGCGGTTCGCGACATTTACTGTCGCGCTTCCGCGGGGGCTTCGCGGCGACGCATCCCGATGAAACAGATGAAGATCCTTCTCGCTGAGGACGAACGGACAATCTCCCGGCTGATCCGCCAGGTGTTGGCCAACGCCGGCCACGAAGTGGTGGGCGTCCAGACCGCTGCGGAAGCCGTCTCCAACCTCGAAACGACGGCCTTCGACCTCGTCCTCCTCGACCTCAACCTCGCAGACGGCGACGGTATGCGTGTCGTAACAGCGCTCGAGAATCATATTGGCCCAACGCCGCCGGTCGTCCTGATGACGGGCGAGGGGAACATCGAGGCGGATGACCCTCGCAAGCGCCGGGTGGCGCGGGTGCTTTCGAAACCGTTCGAGTTGGATGAACTCGAGGCGGTGGTCAACTTCTTCGTCGCCTGAATCCCCTCCAAAGCTTTCCGATCGGGCACGTTTTCCTTTTCCCGCTTCCCCGTATGATGCCGTCCACTCGGGAGGGAGCGTTTCTGTGACGAACTGGGAACTCGCTACGCTGGCCAATGGTCTCCGCATCGTGACGACACCGATGCCGTCGACCCAGGCTGTTTCGGTGAACATCTTCGTGGGTGTCGGGTCGCGGTCCGAGCCGGCGCGGCTGAACGGCATCACCCACTTTCTCGAGCACATGGTGTTCAAGGGCACCGAGAAGCGCCCGGACGCCATCCTCATCGCCCAGGAGATCGAGGGCGCGGGGGGCACGCTCAACGCCTACACGAACAAGGAGTTCACCTGCTACTGGAACATCGTCCCGTTCGACCGTTTCCCGATTGCGCTGGATGTGGCGGCCGACATGCTCCTCCATTCGAAGCTGGAACAGGAGGAGATCGATCGCGAGTGCCCGGTGGTCCAGCAGGAACTGAAGCGGAACCACGACAACCCGGGCGCATGGGCGGGCCGTCTCATCGGCACATCCGTTTACGGTGACCAGCCGGCCGGCTGGGACGTCGGCGGGCCGGTCGAGCTCATCCCCACGTGGAAGCGGCCCGACTTCATCAGCCATATCGGCGACTGGTACAAGCCCTCGAACATCGTCGTCTCCATAGCCGGGAACGTGAGCCACGAACAGGTGATGGCACTGGCCGAACCACTCTTCAGCGGTATGGCCGCCGGGGAGATCCCCACGGTTGCGCCCTACGACCCGGACATCTCCGGTCCGCGCATCGCCATCGACACACGCGCAATCGACCAGTGCACGATGTACCTCGGCTTGCCGATGTTCGGCCGGGACGACCGGGACCGGTTCGCGATGCGGATCATGAATGATGTCCTCGGCGGCGGGATGTCATCGCGGCTGTTCCGCGAAGTGCGCGAGCGCCGCGGGCTGGCATACTCCGTCGGCGCGGGCTACGGCTACCTGGCCGATGCTGGCGTGTTCACGGTCTCGGCGGGAGTGAACCGGGACAAGCTGAAGGAAACGATCAGCGTTTGCCTCGAAGAGACCGAGAAGCTGACCTCGACCCTCGTGCCGGAGGAGGAACTGCGGAAGGCCAAGGACCACAACATCGGCCGCTTCCGGCTGTCGCTCGAAACCGCGTTCTCGGGTGGTCAGCGGAACGGCGAACTGCTGCTCACGAAGGGGGCCATCGAGTCTGTGGACGACGTCGTGGCACAGATCTCCGCGGTCACGGCCGAAGACGTGCAGGCGGTGGCCCGGCGCATCATCCGGCGCGGGCTGTTGCATTGCTCGGTCGTAGGGCCGGACCTCGACGTGGCCGAAATCGAAGCCGCGATGGCATGAGCGACTGGTACTGCGACGAGCTCCTGGCCGGGCGCGTCGAAGTCGAGCGGCTGTTTGAGGACGAGGGCGTGCTGGCGTACTGGCACACACGCCCGGCGTACGAACGCCACGCCGTCGTCACGCCAAAACACCACGTGGACTCGCTGGTTTCGTGTGATGCAGGGACGCTGGCGAGCGTGCTCGAAGTCGTGAAGGCCGTCGCCGCCCAGTTCACGCTCTGGTACGGCGGCGCACGGGTGATTACGAACCTCGGGATGTACCAGGACGAGCCGCACTTCCACGTACACGTGGTCTTCGGCGAGCGCACGTAAAGGCATCCGTCCACGCGCGGACTTTCCGCTGCCCCGAGCCGTGGTTTCGCGCTAGGATTGTGACGCTGCGAACAAACCATGGCTGACCTGAGCATCTACCTCTTCTGGGCCGGAATGGTCACCGCCGTCATCGCGACGGCGCTCTACGTCGCGTTCGTCGCCAGCGCATCGCTCGCTGTCCGCCGCATGAGCGCCCAGACGAGTGCTGGAACCGTGACTATCAGCACCTCGTCCGGCGGCCCAAATGCTGGCATCGGCCGGCTGGCGACAACGTTCACGACGTTCACGGTCATCTTCCTCGCGGCGCAGGTGGCAACGCGCTGGTCAGCCACCGGGCACGCGCCGATTTCGAACCTGTACGAGTTCACGGCAGCGTTCGGCTTTGGCATCGCGGCGGCGTACCTCGCGTTCGAGATGTACACGCGAAACCGGCGGTTTGGCCTACTCGGGCTGCCCATCGTGGTCGGGATGCTGGCGATCGCCTCGACGTTCCCGACGGAGATCACGCCACTCGTTCCGGCCCTCCAGAACGGGCCGCTGCTCACCATCCACGTGAGCGTGATGATGATTTCGTACGCGGTGCTCACCGTTTCATTCTGCGGCGCGGTGGTTTACCTGGCGCAGGGCGGCGAAGGGCGCAGGCGGTTCGCCTCGTTGCCGAGCGCCGAAGCCGCAGGCGACCTCGCCCACAAGGCCGTCATGGTCGGCTTCCCGCTGCTCGGGCTGGGCATCGCGCTCGGCGCGTGGTGGGCGAACAGCGCCTGGGGCCGCTACTGGGGCTGGGACCCCAAGGAGACGAGCGCGCTCGTCACCTGGCTTTCGATTGCGGCGTACTTCCACGCCCGCGCCGGCAGCGGCTCGGTGGCGGGCGCGCCGGGTATTCGCCGGGTGGTGCCCGCGAAGGTTCGCCGCGGCTGGCGGCCGGACCCCATGTGGTGGCTCATCGTGATGTGGGTGCTCGTGATGTTCACCTACTTCGCGGTGAACCTCTGGGTGAGCGGCCTGCACAGCTACGCCGGTGTCTGACGCGGCGTCTTAGCGAAACTCCGCGAGCCAGATGATGTAGTCGAGGTCCCTGGGTTCGATGCCGCCCCGCGCGATGCCCGCGCTGATACCGGCCCGGTGTTGCACCGAATGGGTGGCAACCTGCACGAGACATTGGCCCACGCTGAAGGACCGCTTGAACCAGGCAATTTCGACCGTGTCATCGAGCCGGTCTTCGAACGAAGGGATCGCGGCGAGGAAGTCGTCATCCGACTGACGGAGCGCGGCCGCGACCTGTTCGTAGGTGCGGCCTTCGACGCGAGGCGGCCGGCCGGCGCCCGTGAGGATGCCGAAGAAGTTCGCCTGCACCCGTTCCAGGTGTTCGAGCAGCCCGCGGGTCGAGCCGCCGAGTTCCGGCATCGGCGCAGCGAGCGCCTCGGCGGTGAGCCTGCCCGTCCCTTCGAGGACGAGCGCGTTCGCCCAACGGTTGTATTCGAACAGGTCCCTGAACTGGCTCACCGGCCCACCTCTAGCACTTCGACATGGTCACCCTGGCGGATGGCGCCAGTTTTCAGCACGCGGGTGTAGGCGCGGCTCCACCCGGGATGGAGGTTGTGATGGATGCGGTTCGAGTCCAGGTCCTTGAACGATGCGCGGATGGTCGCGCAGGGCGTGGTGAACCGGGTGACTTCGAGCAGCACCTGGTCGCCGACTCGGACGCGCGCACCCGGCTGGATAAGCGACCAGTCGAGGCCGCGGATAGTCACGTTCTCCCCGGCCGTGCCCGGCGCGATGGGGTGGCCTTCGGCGGCGAGGGCTTCAATCAGTTCGAGCGAGTACAGGCAGACTGCACGTTCCGGGCCGCCGTGGATATCCGGGTTCGCGACGGCATCGCCTTCGAGGCCCAGTTCGCCGACGGCGGCTTCGAGGACCGGAAGCTTGGGGACGCCGCCCTGCGACACACTGATCTGGTGGACGGATGCGGCGCTGTTCGATTCACGTTCAGTCATTCGAAGCAGTGTACGAAACTTTCGCGAATGCACGGCCGGAACAGCTATCCTTTGGGGGTATGGCAACTCCCCGGAAGGTGCGGACAAAAGCGGACCTCGTGTACGAGGCGCTGCAGTCGTCGATCATGGCCGGGAACATCCGGGCGGGGGAGCACCTGCGCCAGGAAGAGGTTGCCGCGCGGCTCGGGGTGAGCCAGACGCCAGTGCGCGAAGCATTCCGCCGCCTCGAGAGCGAGGGGCTGGTAGAACACGCGCCGAATCGGGGGATCATCGTGCGAGGGATCCCGTGGACGCCGCCGCCGTCTCCGCTCGACGTTATCGCCCGGCGCTGGGGCGAACTCGTCAACGACCCGGAGAGCATCCCCGGCAGCGACTTCCCGTAGGCCTGGCGGTTATTTCGCCTTCCAGACGGTGCCTTCCGGACCGTCCTTAATCTCGATGCCAAGTTCCAGCAGCCCATCGCGGACACGGTCGGACAGCTGCCACTGCTTGGCTGCACGAAGCTCCGCACGCACAGCGACGAGGAGGTCGATGAACGGCGCGGCCTGCTGAGCCTCCGCTTCGGGCGCGGCAAGTGTGAGGCCGAGCACGCCGCAGAGTTCGCGCAGGAGGCTGCGCGCGTTCGCGGTGTCGCGGCCTTCCGCTGCGCCGCGGTTCACGTCCCGCGCGAGGTCGAAGAGCACCGCCAGGGCGCGCGGGGTGTTCAGGTCGTCGTCCATGGCCTCGGTGAAGCGCTCGCGGGCGTCGCCAGTCTCCAGCGCTTCGCCCGCGCCACCGGAGGAGTAGGCGGCATTGCGCAGCCGTTCGGCCCCGGCGCGGGCGGCTTCGAGGGCTTCATCGGAATAGCTCGACGGGCTCCGGTAGTGGCTCGAAATCACGAACATCCGAAGCGCGTCCGCGCCGTACTTTTCGAGCACCTCGGCGATGGTGACGAGGTTGCCGATGGACTTCGACATCTTGTCGCCGCCGAGTTGGAGCAGGGCGTTGTGCATCCAGATCCGGGCGAAGGGCGACTTGCCGGTGTAAGCCTCGGTCTGGGCGATTTCGTTCGTGTGGTGCGGGAAGATGAGGTCTGCGCCGCCGCCGTGGACGTCGATCTGTTCGCCGAGGGCGTGGAGGGCCATCGCCGAGCATTCGATGTGCCAGCCGGGACGTCCTGGCCCCCAGGGGCTGTCCCAGCTCGGTTCGCCCGGCTTGGCGCCCTTCCAGAGGGCAAAATCGAGCGGGTCCGACTTCAGTTCAGTGGGGTCGACGCGCGCGCCAGAAAGCAGATCGTCGATATCGCGGCGGGAGAGCGCCCCGTAGGCCGCAGGCCCGAACTGGCGCACCTTGTAGTAGACGTCGCCACCAGAGGCGTAGGCGAAACCGCGGTCGATCAGGCCCTGGATGAAGCTGATGATCTGGGGCACCACCTCGGTGACCCGCGGATAGACGTGCGCGGGAAGCACGTTCATCTGGGTGAGCTGGCGGTGGTAATCCTCGATGTTCTGCTCGGCGAGTTCGTGCATGGGGATGCCGAGCCGGTTCGCGCGATCGATGAGCTTGTCGTCGATGTCCGTGAAGTTCTGGACGTGCTTGACCGGGATGCCGCGCCAGTCGAGGTAGCGGCGGAAGACATCGAAGACGATCGCGTGGAGCGCGTGGCCCACGTGACTCTCGGAATACGGGGTCACTCCACAGACGTACATGCGCACCACACCGTCTTCGGCGAGCGCTGGAATAAGCTCGCGGCGCGTGTTGCTGAGGGTGTCGTGGAGTTGCATGGAACATCCTGGATCAGGGGTATGGAAGACCCATCTTACCTGCTTCGCGTTATGAGGATGAGTGCATGACGATCCGCCGGTTGGGGTATTTCTTACGGCTGCGCAGCAGTGTTTTGATTGCCTCGGAGCGATCGCTGTGGCACCCTGACGGCCACCTCTTGGCGGGGTGACCCGGTTTTGGACACCACTGACCATCGGTCGGTGCGCCCGGTGTCCAGGGCCAAACTAACGTATGAGTAATACCTCACGCGAGGATAACCCCGCGTGACGACTCGGCTCCCCGATGAGCCGATGCGCGTCACGAGCTGGCTGGCAGGCTGGGTGGACTACGTGTTCGCCATGGTGCTGGTAGCTGGCCGCTGGCTCCGCCTGCCCGTTGCCCCGGCAGACCGAGAGCCCGGATTCCGCACGGCCTTTGCCCCCACGATGCACGAATCGTTTGACCCGCACTGGGGCGGTGATGACAGCGAGCAGCGGAGCGGCCCCCTCGTGAAGGTCGCCGAAATCGTGATGCTCTCGATCTCGTTCTTCCTCGCTGCGCACCTGCTTTCGGGCGGCGCCAGCACGGCGGTTGCGCCGAACCTGAACCGCCTGCTTGGTTCGACGGCGCAAGCCCAGGCCCAGGGCCAACTCGTCGCCACCACGCCGCGGCTCGAAATCACCGTGCCGCCGAGCGTGTATGCCGGGGTCATCCCTGCGGCCACGGTGGAAGCGCCGCCAGCCGAACAGGCGACCGTCCTCGAACCGCCGGCGGCGACAGGCCCCGAGGCGGCATCCGTCCAGCAAGCCGAACCCGTGCCTGCGCCGACGCAGGCGCCCGCAGCCGTGGCACCCGCGCCTCAGCCGACGCCGCCGCCTGCCGCCATTGCACCACCACCGGCCCCGGCGGTCACCGCGCCAACGCCGGTAGGCCGCTACCTCAGCAGCGATGAAGTGCGCGCCGCCGCCATAGCAGCAGGCTGGCCCGCGAACCTCGTCGAAGACGCCGTGAACGTGGCCTGGTGCGAGAGCCGATTCCACAACGGCGCGGAGTACGGCGGCGCACTCGGCCTCATGCAGATGATGCCGTTCTGGTTCAGCGAAGCAGGCCTCAACCCCGACCAGTGGAGCGACCCGGTGGTCAACCTCAAGGCAGCGCTCTTCGCTTTCCGCGAACACGAGCGAAACCACGCCGACCCGTGGGGCCCGTGGACCTGCAAGCCCGACCACGGCCTCGCCCAGCCAGACTAACCGCGCGACCACACCGGCCGCGGACGGCAGAATAGGCCCGTGCGGATCTTCCTCATCATCCTCGGCGCAGTCATCGCGCTCTTTGGGTTCGCCTGCGGAGCCTCGGGGCTCGCTGCCTATCGTTCGGTCGGGTCTGATGGATATGTCGAAGGCGGCGGCCACATGTCGACCGCAACCGCCGCATTTGTGACAGATACCGCGACCTTCGAGAAGGTGGACGAAGGCGCCGGCAGCCGGGCGGGCAGCGTGAAGCTGCGCATCTCGGCGGAGCGCTCGGACGGGGGGCCTGTCCTCGTGGGGATTGCCCGGGCGACCGACCTCGAGGCATACCTCCTGAACGGGAGTTCAGCCGCGGTGCGCCACCTCAGCTTCGGCCCGTTCGACTACGCATCCGTCGCGCAGGGCGGGACACGCGCACTGCCTCCGCCCGAAAGCGCGCTGTTCACGGCTTCGGCGAGCGGCTCCGGGCGCCAGCAGGTGGTCTGGCCGGTCGAATCCGGGAGCTGGCGCGCCATCATCATGAACGCCGACGGCTCAGCGGGGGTCGAAGTCGATGCCCGGTTCGCGGTTCGCTTCCCGTACCTGCGCGGCTTCGCCATCGTGGCGATGGTCTTCGGTGGGGTGCTGCTCATCACCGGGCTGCTCCTGGTCGTGTTCCAGGCGCGGCGCAAGCGGCCACCGGCGGCAACGCCCGAGACGCCTGCACCGGAGCCGCCGCCCGCCTGAACGGTCTGGTTCAGCCTTCGCCGTCGCTGTCACTGCGAGAAGCGATGTCCGCCGCCGTGAGTGGCTCGAAACCGTGCGTGAGCGGCTGGTGGCCAGCCTGGCCCGCCGAACCTGGCGCGGCGAACGAGTTCACCACCCCGGCAAGGGCCTCACGTGATGCTGCTGCAGGCTTCGGCGCCGAACCCAGCCAACCGTCGAGCCGGACTGCCGATGCAGGAGCTGACAGTTCGACACCGAGGGATTGCGCGAGCCTGAGGATGTCGAGGTTGAGGATGTGCTTCGCCCGCAGTTCGGCTGACCAGTCCGGCGCGACGAAAAAGCAGTAGAGCAGCACCTCGAGCGTGGAATCGCCGATGCGCTCCAGTTCGCAGAAGAAGTAGTCCTGGCGCACGCGTTCGTTGGCCCGGAGCAGGGCGCGGACGCCTTCGCAGAAGGCCTGCACCTGTTCGGTCGGGGTCGAAAGGGGCAGGTGGAGTGTCGTGTCGTAGCGGCGGTAGGGCCGCGCGCCCATGTTGTCGACGATGTGGTCGGCCAGGTGGCCGTTGGGCACGGTCACGAGAGATTCCTTGAAGGTGCGGACGCGCATCGAGCGGAAGCCGACCTTTTCGACGGTGCCCTCGGTGTCGCCGACCACAATCCAGTCGCCGACCTGGAACGGGCGGTCGGCGAGCACGGTGAGGCCGCCGAGAAGGTTCTTGATCGTGTCCTGGGCGGCAAGGGCGACGGCGAGGCCACCGATCCCGAGGCCGGCAATGAGCGCGCCTACGTCGACATCGAGGTTCGAAAGCACGAAGAGCGCACCGACGAGGACAACGAACACGTTCGCGGTCTGGCGGACGAGCGGGACCAGTTGGTCATCGAGGCGGGTCTCGGTGAGGCCGGCCTTTTCCAGCAGGTAGTCGCCGATGATGGCGATGCCGCGCAGCAAGAGCAGGCCGCCGCAGACAGCGCCCAGCACCCTCCCGGCGATCTCCACGGTGTCGCGCAGGTTCGGGTCAAGGTCGAGGAAGCGGACGCCGATGAGGATCGAGGCGGCGATGAGCAGGCCGAAAACGACGCCGTCGAGCCTTCGCCGTTCGCGCCGCCAGTAAGCCCTCCGCGTGGGGTGGTTGTGCGAGCGGATGAAGAGGATGGCGGCCATGAGGTAGACCGCCTGGGCGGCGACGGCGCAGAGCGCGATGATGCCGAGGCCGGCGTACTGGTGGGGCGTCAGGTCGAGTGCGCCATCGTTGAAAACCGAGAGGAGTGGTTGCACACGCGGAATCTACCGCCCGCCGAAATAAGGACATAGCGGGCATTCGATGCGACCGGTGGCGCTGCGTGAACCAGCACACACACTTGTCCGGCCCGGCGCTCCCGCCGTAGAGTCAGGCGACCCCGGGAGGCCAGACATGACCCAGCTTTCGCCCGAATCCGAACGCATTCGCAGCTACCTCATCACGCAGGCGAACAAGCTCAGCATCCCGGACCTTGTGGCGAAGGTGCGCACCGACTGCCAGCCGCTGCGGGAAGCGGGGGCCGCGGTGCCGGGCAGCCAGTTCAACACGCGCCCGGCCGAAGGCGAATGGTCGGCTGCGGAGGTTTGGACGCACGTCCTCGAGATGAGCGAGCACGGCGCGCGATCCATCCGCGGGATCCTCGATTCGGGGACGCTGCCGGAGCGGACCAGTGACCAGATCTCGGGCGAAACGCGCGGGTTCGCCACCAGCGACGAGTACTGGGCGGCGTACACGGCCATCCGCGAGCCGCTCTACGAGCGCGTCCTCCAGGCCTCGGGCAACGAGCACCTCGACGTGAAGATGATCCACCCGATGTTCGGCGACTTCAGCTGGCGGGAGTGGCTCCTCTTCATGCGCATCCACGACCTCGACCACACGCGGCAGCTGCAGGCCATCCAGGCCGCCGTCGGGAGCTGAGGCAAAACGCCGGGCCGTGTGATGTATACTCCGCGCCAATGAGCGCCCCGGCGGTCGTGTTCGACCACGTGACGAAGTCGTTCGGCAGCCATGTCGTCCTCAAGGACATCGTGGAAGAGGTTGCGGCGGGCGAAACGGTGGTCATCATCGGGCCGTCCGGCTCAGGCAAGAGCACCCTCCTTCGCACCGTGAACCGGCTGGAAACCATCGATTCCGGGCGGGTCATCGTAAACGGCGTCTCGGTGCACGCCCGCGAAACCGACGTAAACGCCCTCCGTTCCCACGTGGGGATGGTGCAGCAGGCGTTCAACCTCTTCCCCCAGATGACGGTGCTGCAGAACATCACACTCGGCCCGCGGAAGGTTCGCAAAGAGAGCCGCCAGGAAGCTGAAGAGCGGGCCCTGGGCCTCCTCGAACGGGTCGGTATCCCGGAGAAGGCTTCGAGCTACCCTGCGGAGCTTTCAGGCGGCCAGCAGCAGCGAGTCGCGATCGCGAGGGCGCTCGCCATGGAACCCGAGGTGATGCTCTTCGACGAGCCGACGAGCGCCCTCGACCCGGAGATGATCAAGGAAGTGCTGGACGTCATGCGTGACCTCTCGGCAGAGGGCATGACGATGCTGGTGGTCAGCCACGAGATGGGCTTCGCACGCGGAGCCGCCCACCGCGTGTTCTTCATGGTGGACGGGCGCGTAGAAGAGAAGGGAACCCCGGCCGATGTCTTCGAACGGCCGCAAAGTGAACGGACGCAGCGATTCCTGGGAAGAATCCTCGCCCACTAGCCCACCCTGCGGCGTCAGCCGCCCAGCCGAGGTGTTCGCGCCTCACCACACGAGGGAGGACCCGTGAAAAAGTACGCAAGGTTCCTGCTGGCCATGATCGCCCTGCTGGCCATGGCCGCGCTCGTCACCGCCTGCGGCGATGACGACGATGACGACACGACCCCGGGCGGGACAACCGCCGCCACCAAGCCAGCGGCAGCGCCGACCTTCGCCGCCGATTCGACCATGGGCAAGATCGTCGCCAAGGGGAAGCTGACAGTTGGCGTGAAGTTCGATCAGCCCGGCTTCGGACTGAAGGACCCGGTCACCGGCAAGGTGGACGGTTTCGATGTGCAGATGGCGAAGGAAATCGGCCACGCGCTCGGCCTCAAGGACGACCAGATCGAGTTCGTCGAAGCCGTTTCGGCGAACCGGATCCCGTTCCTCCAGGAGGACAAGGTCGACCTGGTCATCGCCACGATGACCATCAACGCCGACCGCAAAACGCAGATCGATTTCTCCCGGCCGTACTACCTGGCCGGCCAGTCCATCCTCGTGAAGAAGGACAACACGACGATCAAGAGCGTGGACGACCTGAACGGGAAGAACGTCTGCTCGGTCCAGGGCTCGACCTCTGAGAAGAACGTAAAGGCGAAGGCGCCCCAGGCGAACCTGCTTTCGCTCACCGGCTACGCCGCCTGCGTCGATGCCATGAAGAGCGGGCGTGTCGAAGCGGTCTCCACCGACGACATCATCCTCGCCGGTTTCGCCGCCAGTGATACGAGCCTGAAGCTCGTCGGCGGGCAGTTCACGCAGGAGCCGTACGGCATCGGCGTGAAGAAGGGCAAGACCGACTTCGTACAGTTCATCGATGCGCTCATCGCGAAGGAACTGAGCGACGGCACGTGGGACAAGATCTACGACAAGTACCTTGGCAAGGTGGAGGGCCTGCCGAAGGCGGCTGACGCCCGCGCCAAGCTCCCGGCCACCAACTAACACCCTGCAAGCTCCCCGTCCCGCCACCACCGGCGGGGCGGGGAAGAAAGCGCTCTCTTGGGCCTCATCCCCGTCCTGGTTCTCGGCTACTTCTTCGTCGCGATCCCGTTCTGGATTGCGGTGGAAGTCGTCGCGACCCGCCCGGGACACCGGGCAAGCTGGTTCCCGGGCGCGCTCTGGGCTGGGAGAGGACTGGCCCTGGCAGGAGTCGTCGCGGGCGCCTTCGGAGCGACTTACGGGGCGCGCGACTTCTGGCACGACGTCTGGGTGCAGCTGAAAGAGAACTACCCGGCGCTGCTTCGCGGCTACCGGATGACCATCATCCTCACGCTCCTCTCGTTCGCGCTGGCGATGGCGCTGGGCGGCTTACTGGCGCTCTTCCGCACTGCGGAGTGGCGGCTCCTGCGGGCGGCCGGCGGCATCTACGTCGAATGGTTCCGGAACACGCCGCTGCTGGTGCAGTTGTTCTTCCTCTTCTTCGCCCTGCCGAAACTCACGCTCCCGGTCATCGGGCGGCCGGACTGGTTCCTGCTCTCACCGTTCAAGGCGGGTCTCATCGGCCTCACGCTGTACACCGCCGCCTACACGGCCGAAGCGCTGCGCAGCGGCCTCCTCGCGGTCGACAAGGGACAGAGCGAGGCTGCGCGGTCACTCGGGCTGAACTACCTGCAGGCACGGTTTTATGTCGTGGTTCCGCAGGCGCTTCGTGTTTCGGTGCCGCTCCTGACGAGCATCTTCAGCGCCCTCTTCCGTAACTCCGCACTCGTTTCGGCAATCGGCGTGAAGGAGTTGCTCCAGACCGCAGACAACATCCAGCAGAACAACTTCCAGACGTTCGAACTGTTCGCGCTCGCGGGGGTGCTCTACCTCTCGCTCACGCTGCCGCTCGCCTATGCCTCGAACCGCCTCGAACACCGCGTCAGGAGGGTCCGCTAATGGACGCTCTCTGGAGTGGCTTCCTCGACCTGCTGCCGGGCGACTGGACGCTCTTCAAAGAGTGGCCGTACTGGCGCTTCCTGCTCGAAGGGCTCTGGGTGAGCGTTCAGATCGCGCTCGCCGGTATCGGCCTCGCGCTGGTCGTCGGCATCCTGATGGCGGTCGGCAGACTCTCGCCGATCCCCATCGTGCGTGTGCTCAGCACCACCTACGTCGAAACCTTCCGGGCGACTCCGCTGCTGCTGCTCATCTTCTTCGTCTTCTTCGGCGCGGGGCGGGCGAACACCTCGGGCGCGAAGGATTTTCCGATTATCGACTGGTTCCTGGATGACACGTCAGGAGACCTGACACCGAAGGCGTCGGCCATCCTCGCGCTGGCGCTCTACAACAGCGCGGTCGTCGCCGAGATCATGCGCGCGGGCATCCTTTCGATTTCGAAGGGCGTGCTCGAAGCGAGCCGGACGATCGGCCTGACCTACCTGCAGTCCATGCGCTTCATCGCCGTCCCGATGGCCCTGCGGCGGATGGCGCCGGGCCTCGTCAGCCAGCTCATCACGCTCTACAAGGACACCTCGCTGGCGGCCCTCATCGCGATTGAGGAACTGCTCCGGCGCGGCAAGATCATGTACGAGGCGCCGTCGCTCGGGAACCCGACGATCGAGGTGCTGACCGTCGTCGCGCTCATGTACTTCATCCCGAACTACGCGCTCTCGCTGGTCGCCGGGCGGCTGGAACGCGGCCCCGAGGGCAGGCGCGGCCCGGGCAACGCCGGGTTGGAGAACCTGTAGATTGCGGCGGCCGGTCGGGTTCACTTCGCTGCCAGTTCGTGTTTGAATGCGGCGGCAAAGTGAGGCCAAACCAATGTCATCAGCAGCAGTCCCCGTTCACGCCGAAATCCCGCCTCCAGCCATCCAGGAAGTCAGCAAGGGCATCTACGCCTACATCCAGCTCGACGGCTCGTGGTTCCTGAATAACGCCGGGTGCATCGTCGGCAGGTCGAGTACCACCGTTATCGATTCGACCGGCACCGAAGCGCGCGCCCGCGCCTTCCACGCCGCCGTCCGGCAGGTGACCCAGCTCCCGGTGACCACGCTCGTGAACACGCACAGCCACGGCGACCACACGCACGGGAACTTCATGTTCGCCGACAGCGCCATTGTGGCCAGCGAACTCTGCCGCCGCGAGATCATCGCCAGCGGGAACGCTGCCAACGCGCTTTTCCCGATGGTCGACTTCGGCGATTGCCCGGTAACACCCCCGACGGTGACCTTCGAAGAGCGTCTTTCGCTCTACGTCGATGACCTGAAGGTCGAGCTCATCTTCGTCGGCCCGGCCCACACGACGAACGACATCGTGGCCTGGATCCCCGAGCGCAAGCTGCTCTTCACCGGGGACATCATCTTCAACGGCGGCACGCCGTTCGCACTCGGCGGTTCGGTTGGCGGCTGGCTGGTCGCCCTCGAACGGATAGAAGCGCTTGGCGCGGAGACCATCGTGCCCGGCCATGGCTCGGTGTGCGGCCCGGAGGTCATCGCCGATGTGCGCGCTTACCTCCAGTTCGTGCAGGAGACGGCGAAGCGCGGCATGGAAGCAGGCACGCCGCCGCTCGAACTGGCCCAGGACCTCGACCTTGGCCGCTTCAAGGACCTGCACGACACCGAGCGGCTGGTGCCGAACCTGCATCGCGCCTACTCGGAGTTGCAGGGGAAGCCCTGGGGCATCCCCCTCGACTACGTGCAGATGTTCCGCGAGATGCTGATTTACAACGGCAACCAGCCGCTCCGCTGTCTCGCCTGAGCGCAGGGATGGCCCTCAGGCGCCACGGTCAGCCGACATCGAAGGTCTCGCAGATCTCGATAGTGCCGCCGGAGCGCATATGGGGGCAGCCAAGCGCCAATTCGAGGGCGGCCTGCATCGAATCCGCCGAGACGATGCTGTAGCCGGTCACCGGGTTGGGGCCGCCGTCTTCGGTCGTGCCCTCGGCGCTTGTGGTCCAGTTCCGGCCGACCGGGTTGCCGCCATCGACAACGGCGCTCCCGAGGCCTCCGAGCCAGTCGCCCCAAGCCTGCATCTCCGCGGCCGCGGCCGCTTCATCGGACGGCATTTCGTCGCCACCGTGGTAGACCAGAAGGTAGTTTGCCATTTGTGCTGTTCTCCATTGCAGTTTGCCCGAAGGCGCTGCGGAGAATACCCGGAACGGTGGTAAACCCAAAGGTAACGCTGTCAGACGCCCGGCCAGGCGAGGTTCAGTCGTCGATGACGGCGTCAACCTCGATTTCAACGAGCATGCGGGGGTCAATGAGCGCGGCGACCTGGACCATGGTGGCGGCCGGCTTCGCCCACTTGAGGAACTCGCGGTGTGCCTTCGCGAAGTCCTCCCAGCGGCCGATGTCGGTCACGAACATACGCGTGCGCACGACGTGGTCCCAGGTCGCGCCGGCCTCGGCGAGGGCTTTCTCGATGATCTCGAAACAGCGTTTCGCCTGCGCGTAAGCGTCGTTATCGCCGTAGACGGTGCCGTCGGGCATCGCAGACGTGGTGCCGGAGACATAGACGTGGTTGCCGGTGCGGACGGCGCGGGAGTACCCCACGACGTCTTCGAAGGGTCCGCCGGAAGAGATGAGCTGTCGTGCCATGGCAGCAAGCGTAGGGGATGCGGGCCGCGCGCGGACAGCCGCCGGGGCTCAGTCGGCCACGGGCGATTCCGGTTCGTCCCAGAGCCCGGCCTGGGGGGTTGAAGCCCGCTCGGCCGGGTAGGGGATGCCAAGGTGGGCATAGGCAGCCTGGGTGGCGATGCGCCCGCGCGGCGTGCGATTGAGGAAGCCGCACTGGAGGAGGAACGGCTCGTACACGTCCATGATCGTGTCCGATTCCTCGGAGATGGCGGCAGCGATGGTTTCGAGGCCAACCGGGCCGCCGCCGAACTTTTCGATGATGCAGCGGAGCACCGCACGGTCCGAGTCGTCGAGTCCGAGGTCGTCGACATCGAGCATGCGCAGGGCGGCTCGCGCCGAATCGAGCGTGATCTGGCCGCCGTTGCGCACCTCGGCGTAGTCACGCACGCGGCGGAGCAGGCGGTTGGCGATGCGGGGCGTCCCACGTGACCGGCGGGCGACTTCGAACGCAGCATCGTCGGGGAGATCGGCGCCGAGGATGCCTGCCGAACGCTTGACGATGGTCGTGAGCGTCTCGGCATCGTAGAAGTCGAGCCGGAAGACCGAACCGAAGCGGTCACGCATCGGGGCGCTGATCATGGCGTAGCGGGTGGTCGCTCCGATGAGGGTGAACTTCGGCATCGCGAGGCGCACGGTGCGCGCGCCGGGACCCTTGCCGATGACAAGGTCGAGGGCGAAGTCCTCCATCGCCGGGTAGAGGATCTCCTCGACCGCGCGAGAGAGACGGTGGACCTCGTCGATAAACAGGATGTCGTGCTCTTTGAGGCCGGTAAGGATGGCCGCGAGATCGCCGGGGCGCTCAAACGCGGGGCCGCTCGTGGTCCGAATGGCGACGCCCATCTCGTTCGCGACGATGTTCGCGAGGGTGGTCTTGCCGAGGCCGGGCGGCCCGTAGAGGAGCAGGTGATCGAGGGCTTCGCCGCGCGCTTGCGCCGCCTGGATGGCGATGGAGATGTTCTCCTTGGTGCGGCCCTGCCCCGGGAAATCGAGGAGGACCTGGGGGCGCAGGGTGCGCTCTTCGCCGTCTTCCATGCCAAGGTCAGCGGCGACGATGCGGCCCTCACTGCTCACAGCGGGCAGTATACCGCACGAATGTTCTATCGCTGCGGGACCGGGTTAGTTGCCGCTGAATGAATCGGGGCGGAACCAGCGGCCGCGGCGGCGGCCCATGCTGCCCGCGCTGAACGGGTGCTGGACGACGTTCACATGGCGGCGGTTCTGCAGCATGCGGGTGAGCCGCTTCAGGCTCTGGTTAACCAGCGGGCGGTGGTACCAGCGCTTCACTTCGAGGAGCGGAACCATCACCGTCACTTCATGGGGCGCGCGCTTCAGGCGGTCATCAACATAGCGGGCAATAGGGTCGGCGACTGTGCGGAACGGCGAATCGATGACGACGAGGGGGATGCCCGGGAACTGGTGGTTCCAGCGCGCCGAGACGGTCGACGGCGCGTCGGGGTCGACGATGACGTGGACAGCGGTCACATCGCGGGAGCGTTCGCAGGCGGCGCCGAGGGTCATGACCGTGGCGAGGTTGACCTCTTCGACCGGGACGAGGATGGGGATGCGCGATTCGCCGTGGGGGCGCATGTCGAGCATCGCCTGGGGCGAGACGTAGAGCTGGCGATGGAGCCGCTTGTAGAATCGGCCGATAAGCCAGAGGAGGCTGGTGATTACCGGGATGGCGACAACGACGGCGAACCCGCCTTCGCCGAACTTGGTAACCATGATGATGACGAAGACCACGGCGGTGACACAGGCGCCGAAGCCGTTGATGATCGCGGAACGCTGCCAGCCGGGGGTGCGCCGCCGGAACCAGAGGTAGACCATGCCCGTCTGGGCGAGCGTGAAGCAGAGGAACACGCCCAGCGCATAAAGCGGGATGAGGCGGGTGGTGCTGGCCTGGAAGCCGATAAGGAGCGCGCCAGCGAAGCTCGTAAGGGCGAGGATGCCGTAGCTGAAGACGAGCCGGTTGCCCCGCTGGTGGAAGACCCGCGGGAGGTAGCCATCGCGGGCGAGGATGGACGCGAGAATGGGAAAACCGTTGTAGGCGGTGTTCGCCGCGAGGAAGAGGATGCCGGCCGTGAAGCCCTGGAGCAGGTAGTAGACGAGGTTCCGCCCGAAGACGTGCTCGCCGACCTGGGACATCACGGTCTCCTTGTCGCCGTGTTCGTAGACGATGCCGTAGTGGCGAGCGAGGAGGGTGGTGCCGAGGAAGAGGAACCCGAGGAGGAATCCCATGGCGATCATGGTGATGATGGCGTTCTTCCACTCGGGCGGCTTGAAGGCGGAGACGCCGTTGGAGATGGCCTCGACGCCGGTGAGGGCGGCGCACCCCGCGGAGAACGCGCGCAACACGAGGAAGAGCGTGAGCGCCTGGCTCGCGTGCTCCACGGCCCGTGTCGGTTCGCCGGTCTTGAGGATGTTCGGGTCATCGCTGAAGAAGACCTTGCCCATGCCGAGCAGGATCGTCCCGGCGAGGATGAAGACGAATCCGTAAGTGGGGATCGAGAAGACCGTTCCCGATTCGCGGATACCGCGCAGGTTGCCGAGCGCGATCACGCTGATGAGCCCGATGGCGACGTAGACCCGCACGCCATCGACGTCCGGGAACGCCGAGACTATGGCCTCGACGCTGGCGGCGATACTCACCGCGCCGGTCAGGGTGTAATCGATGAGCAGGGCCGAGGCCGCTATGAGCCCGAAAATCGGTCCCAGGTTTTCGAGCGCGACGGTGTAGGCGCCGCCTCCGGCCGGGTAGGCCTTGATGAGCTGGCTGTAGGAGATGACGACGATCGCGAGCAGGGTTGTGATGGCCATCGCGATGGGCAGGCTGAGGTGGATGCTGGCCGTGCCGGCGAGGACGAGGATGAGCAGGATCTCCTGCGTCGCGTAGGCCGTGGAGGAGATCGCATCGGAGGAGAAGATGGCCAGGGCGACCTTCTTGCTCAGCCGCTCTTCGGACAGCCGGCGGCTGTGCATGGTCGTCCCGATGAGGGAGTCTTTGTAGTTCTTCAAGCGGCCGGCCCAGCCGCTGCGGCGTTCGGCGAACTCGGTGGCCTCGAAGAAGCCCTCTTCCGTTTCGACGATGCCAGCGTGCGGGAATTCGACCCGGTAGCGGGAGACGCGGCCGGTGCTGTCGGCGACAGGAGTGTATTGCGGGCCTGAACCCGGCGAAGGCATTGCGGTAGGTTACGCCAGCCATCGCCTAAGAGGCACGAGACCCCGCCCAGGGAAGCGGGTTACTCCGCACCGGCGCTCCACTCCCGGGCGCCCCGGGTCTGCTTCGGTGGCGAACCGGGCTTCGCATGCGTCGTCCCGCTACGGGAGGGTTCGCGCGTGAGGCCTGCGCGCTCGGCGAAGCGAAAGCTGCGCAGCGCCTCCCGCTGGCGGGCGATGGCGTATTCCTGGAAATCGAACAGTTCCATAGGTGGTGCTCCTTGCGGGCTCAACGCCCTGCCCAACCAGCGTGCAGCGCAGCAGGCGGCGGACACGAGGGAACTACCTCACACAGGCGGGCGGCGGTGCGTGCGGCAGTTCACAAATGGGTGCCGGTAGGTGCGGCCAGTGCGAGAATGGCCGCCTCCGGAGGAGCGACTCATGCAAGACAGGGATCCCAACGCGAACGCCGCCTATATCCGGGATGTGCCGCTGCTCGCGCGCCTGCCGGACGAAGACGTGAGCCTGCTGGCCGCCCGCGGACGCGTGAAGCGGTTTAGCGCTGGCGCGACCCTGTTCCACGAAGGCGACGCCGGAGATTCGCTCTATGTGGTCATCGATGGCCGGATCCGCATTAGCCGCCTCTCGGGGTCCGGGGCCGAAGCCACGCTGGCCATCGTCGGCAAAGGCGACTGCGTCGGCGAATTCGCGCTCCTCGACAGTCGCCCGCGCTCAGCGACGGCGACCGCGCAGACGGCCACGCGGACGTTCGTGGTCTCGCGCGATGACTTCCGCGACTGGGTGCGGCAGCGGCCGGAGGCGTCACTCGCCTTGTTGGAGACGCTCTCGCTGCGCCTGCGGCGGACCGATGAGGCGATCACGGACCTGATGTTCTTAGACCTGCCCCACCGGCTCGCGAAGCACCTCCTGACGCTGGCCGCCTCGGTGGAGGCTCAGCCGGGGAGGCGCGTCCGCATCCAGGTCACCCAGGGCGAACTGGCTTCGATGCTCGGGGTGAGCCGCGAGAGCGTGAACAAGCAGCTCAACCAGTTCGCGCGCGATGGCTGGATTACGATCAGCCGCGGCGCCGTGACGATCGATGACGGCGAAGCGCTCCGCCTGATGGCCTGACGCGAAGGTTCGACAACACACCCGGCGCACCACCACAATGCTCCGCACTTCACGCGGAGATACCCCATGCGATTCAGTTTCTGGCCGGCCCCGGTCAACTCGTGGAACGACACCCTCGCCCTTGCGAAGCACGCCGAAGCCGCCGGCTGGTACTCAATCTGGTTCGCCGACCACTTCATGCCGAACGCCGAGGACACCAGCGGCCCGACGAACGAGTGCTGGACGACGCTGGCCGCGCTGGCGGCTTCGGTGCCGCGCGTGCGCATCGGCGCGCTGGTCAGCGGCAACACCTACCGCCACCCGGCGGTGCTGGCCAAGATGGCCGCGAACGTCGACCAGATCTCGGGCGGACGGTGCGTGCTCGGCCTCGGGGCCGGCTGGCAGGAGAACGAGCACAGCGCCTACGGCATCACCTTCTCCACCCTCGGCGGGCGGATGGCCCGGTTCGAGGAGGCCTGCCAGGTCATCAAAGGCCTGTTCACGAACGCCCAGACTACCTTCGAGGGCAAGTATTACCAGTTGGCCAACGCGCCGCTGGCGCCGAAGCCCGTGCAACAGCCGCTTCCGCTCCTCATCGGCGGCGGCGGCGAACAGCGCACCCTGCGCATCGCCGCCCGCTACGCCGACGAGTGGAACGTCTGGGGTTCGCCAGAAGTCCTCGCGGCGAAGGGCGCCATCCTCAACCGCTACTGCGAAGAGATCGGCCGGGATCCGCGCGCCATCAAGCATTCGGCCCAGGGGATGCTCGCGCTGACCGACGACACCGCCATGGCCGAGCGCATCCGGGCCTCCGGGCGGCCCGCAATCGCCGGGAACGGCCCGCAGATCCGGGCCCTCGTGGAGCAGTACATCGAAGCAGGCGTGGACGAACTGATCATCCCGGGCTTCGGGCTCGGACGGACGCTGGACGAGACGAAGGGCATCCTGGACCGCTTCGCCAACGAGGTGATGGCGCACTTCCAGTAGCATCCGGGCCATGGAGCCGCCGGCCTTCCTGCACGCCCTCCACCAGGTTCGCACGGCCGAAGGCCTGCGCCTCGCTTCGTGGTTGGCTATCGGGCTGGTGGCCGGAGGGCTGCTCATAAGCTGGCGGCGGCTGCTCGGCTGGTTTCGAACCCCCGAGACACGGCCGCCGGCCCTCGTTCGCTGGGGGAAGGACGACCGCGGCTGGTTCTTCGAACTGGCTGATGGCGGCAGCATGGTGTGGGTGGCCGAAGCGTCCGACGGCAGCGTGTCCCTCGCCCCCGACGGCGCAGGGCTGCTGCGTCCTGCTGCGCCGCTGGTGGCGCAACCAGCTGCACTGGTATCGGACAGCGGTATCCGCCTCCGCCTTTAGTCGGGGAAAAAGAATCACCCACACGATGGTTCGAGGGGCTTGCGCGCTGGACTAGGATTCCATGCGGGAGATCCTGGTTGCTACCGCGCATTCAGTACGCACAGACCGAAGACAGCGTGAGCATCGCCTTCTGGACGGTGGGCGACGGCATTCCCGTGGTAGTGCTTTACCCTCCAGGATTCAGCAACATCCAGTACGAGTGGGAAATGCCCGAGGCGCGGGCGTTCTTCGACGAGCTTGCGGCCTGGGCCACCGTCATCCGTTTCGATCATCGCAACAATGGGCTTTCCGAACGCGGCCTCGCGAACATCACGCCGGAGGACTTCGGCCGGGATCTGCTTGGCGTGCTGGACCGGCTCGATGTGCCACGGGCGCACCTCTTCGTGGTCACGGAAAGCGGCAAGATCGCCCTCCAGTTCGCGGCCCGGCACCCCGACCGGGTGGCTTCGCTCACGCTCTTCGGCGCCAACCCATCGAAGGGCCCATCGGGGCGCGTCCCCGGATGGAAATCGCTGGCGCCGCTCATGCGGACCGACTGGCCGCTTTTCACGGACCTGCTTTCGACGGCGGTCAATGGGCTTGCCGACGGTGCACAGACGGCGCGAGTCGCGCGGTTCCTGCGGGAGAGCGTGACGGCCCAGGAGTTCGAAACCGCCCATGCCGCGCTCTCACCGCTGGACGTAAGCGGCTCGCTGAAGGACGTGACGTGCCCGGTGCTGGTTCTGCATCGCCTCGATTCGCCATTCTTCCCCATTGACCACGCCCGGCAACTGGTCGCCACCATCCCGGATGCGCGGCTCTCCGTGGTGCCCGGCACGGCGCCGTTCGCCTGGGACCGGCCGGTCTCGGAGACAAGCAAGGGCTTCATCCTCGAAACCGCAGCCGCTGAGAACCGCGCCCGCTTCGGCCTGCGCAGCGGCAACGCCTTCCGCACCATCCTCTTCACGGACATCGAACGCCATGGCGAACTCCTGCGCGTGCTGGGCGACCACGCCGGGCGGCAGCTCCTGCGCGAACACGAGCGCATCACCCGTGAGGCCCTCCGCGAGCACGGCGGCAGCGAAGTGAAGTCCATGGGTGACGGGTTCCTCGCCTCGTTCGGGTCGGCCCGGCGCGCGCTCGATTGCGCGATCGCCCTCCAGCGGGCGCTCCACGAAGAGGCGCTTGGCGGCGAGATGGAAGGGCTGCCTCACGGCCTGCGCGTGCGGGTGGGCATCAACGCCGGCGAACCGATCGCCGAGGACGACGACCTCTTCGGCGCGGCCGTCATCGCCGCCGCCCGCATCGCAGCGATGGCCGACGGCGGCGAGATCCTCGTGGCCAATGTCGTCCGCGAACTGGTCGCCGGTAAGGGCTTCCTCTTCAACGACCGCGGCGAGCAGCCCCTGCGCGGCCTCGAAGACCCGGTCCGGGTGTGGGAGTTGCGCTGGTAAGGCCGCCTTGCCGCGCCGTGGCCTCGTTGTTTCGCCGCCTGTTACCGTCTTTAGGAGTATGCGCCGTGCGTTTCTCCTCGTTTTCTTCCTGGTCCTCACCGCTTTCGCCTGTTCGTCCCACTCCCGGACATCGGCGCAGGCTTCGACAAGCATCGACTGGAAGGCGTGCGGCAGCATCGAATGCGCAACCTTCGCGGTCCCACTGGACTACGCGAACCCCGGCGGCAAGACCATCGACCTCTCGCTGATCCGGATCAAGGCGCGCAAGCCCGACCAGCGCATCGGCGTGCTGCTGGCGAACCCCGGCGGCCCTGGGGCTTCCGCGAACGAGTTTGTCCGCATCTGGCGGAACCTCCTCGCCGGGCAGATCCGCGACCGCTTCGACATCGTCTCGTTCGACCCCCGCGGGGTCGGCGAGAGTTCGCCGATCCTCTGCCACGACAACCTCCAGGAACTGGTCGCCGCCGACCCGGACCCGGATACCGACGCCGAGTGGCAGCAGGCCAACGAGGTCGCACGCCAGTTCGCGGAGGGCTGCGAGGACAAATACGGCGACATCCTCCCCCACCTCGGCACGAAGAACGTGGCGCGGGACATGGACCGCATCCGCGAGGCCCTCGGCGAGACCAAGCTCAACTACGTGGGCTACTCCTACGGCACCACCATCGGCGGCGTTTACGCCGACATGTTCCCCGGCAACGTCCGGGCGATGGTGCTCGACGGCGGTACGGACCTTTCGCTGAGCTTCGAAGACGTAAACCGGACGCAGATGATCGGCTTCGAACGCGCGTTTAACGCCTACCTGGCGGATTGCGCGGCGAAGAAGTGCGCCCTCGCCGCCAACGGGGCCGATCCGAAGGCGGCCGTGCAGGCGATCATGGCTGCGGCCGAGGCCAAGCCGCTCCCCGCACCCGGGGCCGACCGCCCGGCAGGCCCGGGCGAAGTGGAACTCGGGATCATGTCGGCGATGTACTCGAAGCAGACCTGGGCATTTCTCACGCGCGCCCTGCAGGATGCCCAGCGGGGCGACGGCACCGGCCTCGTGCGGCTGACCGACAACTACCTGCAGCGCGAAAGCAACGGCGACTACCCGAACCTCATGGAGGCGAACGCCGCCGTGAACTACGTGGATGAAGCCTGCCCGAAAGACCCGGAGGCCTACCGGAAGCTCGGCGATGAATTCGCGAAGGATGCGCCGACGTTCGGCGCTTCGGCGGCGACCGCCGGGCTGGTCTGCGCCTACTGGGAGGCGAAGCCGGACCCGCTGACCACGCCGAAGGCCGCCGGCGCACCGCCAATCATCGTCATCGCGACCTCGAACGACCCGGCGACGCCGTACGAGTGGGGCAAGGCGCTCAGCGAACAACTCTCCTCGGGCGTGCTGCTCACCCACCGCGGCGAGGGCCACACCATCTACGCGCAGGGCAACAGCTGCATCGACGACGTGGTGAACGCCTACCTGCTGACCCTCGCGGTCCCGGCCGCGGGGACATCGTGCGGGAACGGCCCGCCGCCACCCGGCCAGACGCCGGGGGCCACTGCCAGCGCTTCGCCGCCGTCCGAAGCCACGCGCACGCCCACGCCGGCCGCGCAGGCGACGCGAGAAGCGACCCCGGCAGCGCCTGACACCGGCGGCGACAGGGACAATGGCTCCGGCACAGTTGCGGTCTGGGCAGTCGCCCTCGTGCTCGCGGGCGCGGCCATTGCTGCGCTGGGCGCTCTGGCCGCCGCACGCCGGCGCTGATTGGTCCGTGGCCGCAGCCGGAAAGCCCGCTAGACTGAATCGACCCCCGTTCCCCCTGGAGGCGGCCCGTTGGCCGAGGCCCCTACCCGCGTAGCTGTTCCGATCTGGCAGCGCCCGGCCCGGCTGTTCTATGGCTGGCGGATCGTATTCGCCGGGGCCAGCCTGCAGATGCTCGTCGCCGCCCTGATGGGCCAGGCCTACGGCGCGTACGTCGTCGTCCTCCGCGAAGAGTTCGGCTGGAGCAAGACGATGCTCTCGGCGGCTTCAGCCCTGCGCGAGGCGGAAAGCGGCGTCCTCGGGCCGGTCCACGGGTTCATGATCGACCGGTTCGGGCCGCGAAAGGTAGCGAGCGCGGGCACGCTCATCCTCGGGACCGGGTTCCTTCTCTTCAGCCAGGTGCAGTCGCTGCCGCAGTTCTACGGCGCGTTCATCGTCATGTCGGTGGGGGCGAGCATGAGCGGCTTCCTGACGGCAACCACAGCCGCGGTCAACTGGTTCGAACGAAGGCGGGCGACGGCGGTCAGCCTGATGTCGGCCGGTTTCGGCCTGGGCGGGATGGTCGTCCCGCTGACGGCCTATTCGATGGAGACCTACGGCTGGCGTCACACGGCTGTCTTTTCGGCGGTCATCATCTGGGCGGTGGGGCTGCCGCTCGCGCAGATCTACCGGAAGCATCCGCGTGACCTCGGCCTCGAACCAGACGGGGCGCCGCGACGGCCATTGCACGCCAGCCACGGGGAAGCGGGACCTCCGGGCCACATGGACTACACCCTCGCCGAGGCCATCCGCACACCAGCCTTCTGGTGGGTGTCCCTTGGGCATGCGTCGGCGCTGTTCGTGGTCTCGGCGATGAGCGTGCACCTGATTTCGCACGTGCGGGACAGCCAGGGCTACTCCCTCGGCCAGGCTTCCGCGGTAGTCACGCTGCTGACGTTCGTCTTCATGTGCGGGAACATCTCCGGCGGCCTGCTGGGCGACCGCGTGAACAAGCGGATGCTGGTGGTGACCTGCATGGCGATGCATTGCACCGGATTGCTGCTGCTCTCGCACGCGGTGAACTTCTGGATGGTGCTGGCGTTCGTGGTCATCCACGGGCTGGCATGGGGCTGGCGCGGCCCGCAAATGACGGCCATCCGCGCGGACTACTTCGGCCGGTCAGCGTTCGGGAAAATCATGGGCGCTTCGAACCTGGTCATCATCCTCGGCACGATCAGCGGGCCGCTCATCGCCGGGCTGCTGTACGACCGCACGGGCAGCTACAAGGTTGGTTTCGACATCCTCGCCCTGATCGCGCTGAGCGGGTCTGTCTTCTTCCTCCTCGCGAGGAAGCCCGGGCCGCCGCCGCACGCGCGGGCGGCGTAGGGAGTGACGACGCTGCCTGCTGCCTGTAGCAGCCAGCGAATCCCCACTCCCGATTCGAGCCGCGAACTTACCGAATCGGAGCGACGGGGATGCCGAGCTTCTCAGCCAGCAGCTTCGCGAGCTCCGGCACAAATTCGGGCAGCCTCCGGAACTCCCGGGTGGTTCTGAATGCTGGCGGCGTTTGTGGAGATGCCAGTGAACCGTCCCTCGTGTCAATTTGGGCAGACTCGCACTCACTGGAGTATCCGACGTCGTTACGGAACCAACCATTCACAACCTGCTCACAAAGCGCTCCATAGTCGGGAACTCCCGTGTGGAGGTCTCTATCTGTCGCCGTGGTGTGAAACGGCCCGAAGGTCACGTTCCGGGGCTGTAGATCATCGAACCCAGCCGCGATCGTGAACGTTCCTCGGCTCTGGAGGGCATCGTGGTAAGCCCCCATCCAGGTTTTCCAAAGCTGCACCACGGTGTTGGACGCGGCATAGCCGGCGTGCGGACCGTCGCTCACCGCCGCATTGGTTGCATTACCCACCCACGCCACGGTCGCGCCATACCGCGAATAACCAGCCATCACGACTTCCAGTGTGATTGGAGGTTCCAGCGGGAAAGCAGTCCTCCCGAACTGAAGTCCCGCCGGAGGCCGTTGCCCGTCGGACATCGCGAAGTCGAGCGCACGATCGAGGTTACTCTGCCCACAGGGCCAGATAATGAACCTGGCAGTGCAATCGGAAAGGACAGTGTGCAGCAGCCAGACCGAACCTGAGTCAATCGTCTGGCGCCGTTCCGGCTCACCTTGCCGGAACAGCACGTTTCCGTTCTGGTCGGCAACCTCCAACACAGCGATAGGATCGAGTTCGCGTGTCCCGGGAAGACGCAGATCTCCGCGTAAGAAGAGCCTATGCTGCCGGCGAGCTTCGTCGTAGTCCTCACCCTCAGCAGTGGCGTTGGCCTTGAGGTTCCCGAGGTCCAAACTCGATGCAAGTGTCGGGGTCCCGACCATCACGCCCATGTTTGCGATCGTGGCGTTCATGAATGCCAGGTCAATCGCGCGCACATTGGGCCCAAGAGTTCCGGCCGATGAGCCATAGGTTACGGCGGCGTGATCTTGCCAGGAAGGATCGAAATGTTGGGCCAGGGTAGTGATTCCGAGCCTCGCCGCCACATCCAGGATCCACTCGATGCCGACTTCTTCGGCGGCACGAAACGCCGGAACTTCCTGCATGGCGCCGAGTGCCGCCCGGGCGCTGATCAAGCCCTCGCTCCCCCCGTCTGCCCGTGGATCAGTGACCGTGCCCAAACCGGGAATCTGAAGGGGATTCGTGTCCCAGAGGCTGCTCATCGGAGCCTTCTGAAGATGATCGAACCAGGCAAGGAAGGTCAGTGGCATGAACGCAGTACCCGAAGTATTAATTTCGGTGAGCTGGTCAATATCCCCTCGTGACCGGGGCTCCTCGGCCTCGGTGAGACCCTGGTTGGGTACGTAAACGAGGATTTCTCCGGTGGGCGGGTCGATTGTAACGATAGCGCCGTTGTGACAGTTGCACCCATCCGCGAGGCCTGTGCGAATGGCGTCCTTCAACATGCTCGTCGCACTTTCGGTCAGTGCGAAATCCAGGGTGCTGGTCACGCGATAGCCCGCTGTATGCACGTGCTCGACGCAATCTTGTCCCCGCGGCGGAGGCGGGAGCCATCCCGCCTGGCACATGCGCACCAGCCGAGGCTCGATCTGGTTGTCAATGAAGAGGCGGGCGCGTGGATCACCGTCCGGAGGACCGCCGTCGAACGCCAGCGAACCGAGCGCGGTGGCTCGACGATCGAATACTGTGGTGGGCTTTCGGACGGGTACGTCTGATGCGGACGGTGATGGCGAGGGCGTGCGAACCTCGACGCCCTCTCCTCGCGACCACATTTCCCTTCCGAGCATGGCCGCCGCAATGAGCAGCACGGCGCCGGTGCCGAAGGTCAGGCCCCAACGCATACCGGAGAACCTGCGAGAGCTGCAGCCATGAGGGATTCCATCGGTCACGATGATCCTCCTATTACCGTCGGCGTCGCGCACGATCTCCGACTGGACTGGTTGGCCGGCCCCGCAGGCGGGGATAGAACAGCTTGCGGGAGTATACCTGCCATTGGGCGCCATCGCTGCTTCCGAGTGGCGGCTGGCGGAGCGCGAGGAAGCCCGGGCCGCCGCCGCACGCGCGGGCGGCGTAAGCGGTCTTCACAGCCTCCACCGGAGTCTCTATCCTTCCGCAATCCTTCGGAATTGCGGGGTACAGGCGTGAACAAGACACCGGACAACTGGCGCGAACTCCTCGGCGAGAAGCTCGTCTCGCCCGAAGAAGCGGTCGGCCTCATTGGCCATGGGCAGTACGTCTGGGCCGGTGGCTGGACCTCGGTGCCGCCACAGCTCTGCGGGGCGCTGGCGGCCCGTGGCGGCGAACTGAAGGACGTGACCATCGTCTCCTTCCTCACCCCGTACAAGTGGGACACGCCTGAGAACCTGGCGAACTTCAACATCATCACGGCCTACGCCTCGCCGCTGGACCGGGCGGCCGTGCGTGAAGGCCGCATGGAGTACGTCCCGGTCGTCCAGTTCCGTGAGGGCCAGATGCCGCCGGGCATGGCCCGCCTCGATGCGGCGCTCATCCCGATTTCGCCGCCAGACAGCGAGGGCTGGTGCTCGTTCGGCTCCGGCGTGTTCTTCGGGCCCACGGTTTCGAAGCTGGCGCCGCTGCTCATCGGCGAAGTGCACCCGGAGTTCATCCGGACGGGCGGGGACAACCGCGTCCATATCTCGAAGTTCGCGAAGGTGGCGGAATACACGCTGCCGCCGGCAGTCGCGCCAATCCCGCCGCGCAGCGAAGAGACCGAACTCGCGGCCCAGGTCATCTGCACGCTCGTCGCCACGGAAATCGTCTACGACGGCTGCACGCTCCAGTTCGGCATTGGCGACGTTTCGGCGGCCCTGCCGGTCTTCCTCGACGACAAGCACGACCTCGGCGTCCACACCGAGATCCTGCCCGGCGGCGTGCCGGACCTGCTCGAAAAGGGCATCATCACCGGCCGGAACAAGCCCCACCATGTGGGCAAAATCGTCGCGAGTTCGCTCGGACAGGTCGGGCCCGAAGATATCCGCCGCATCGACGGCAATCCCGCGTACGAGCTGTACGACTTCACCCACACCGACGACCTGCGGATGCTGCTGCAGATCGAGAACTTCGTGGCGGTGAACAACGCGCTCGCCGTGGACCTCACTGGCAACGTGTCCTCGGAGACGCAGGGCGCAGGGCTGTTCAGCGGGCCAGGCGGCCAGAACGCCTTCGCCGTCGGGGCGTCGTGCGCGGCCGGCGGTTCGGTCATCGTCCTGCCATCGAGCTCGCTCGTTGGCGGCGAACGGAAGACGCGCATCGTTGGCGGACACCCGCCGGGGACGGTGCACACGGTGCATCGCGGGTACGTGGACTTCGTGGTCACCGAGCAGGGCATCGCCCGGCTTCGCGGAAAGTCCATCCGCCAGCGCGTCGACGAACTGATCTCGGTGGCCCACCCTGATTTCCAGGCCGAACTGCGAGCAGAGGCGAAGCATCTCTACGGCGTGTAGCCGCGATATGTTTGGCCGTTGCGCCCGCCCGGACGTAGCATGGAACGCGGCATCGGCATCCTGCCGGCCCGGAAACCAGATGCGCACCGCGAACTACATCTTCTCTGTCGTCTCCATCGTGCTCGGGTTCGCGCTGATCCTGTTCATCCTCACCCAGACGTCGCACTGGAACATTGGCTTCGCCATCGGCATTGTCCTCATACTGAACGGCGCCATCCGGCTGTGGTTCGCCCAGGACGACGGCTAGATGCACCGGAACTTCGCGCTGATCGAGGTCATGTAGCCCACGCATGCCGACGCCCCTGAGCATCCTCGTGCCGATCGTGCAGTCTCCCGCGAGCTTCGAGGCCGTGAACGTCGCGGTCACGATGGCGAAGCCGAAGAAAAGCCGCGTCTACGTGGTCCACGTGATCGAAGTGAGCCGTTCGCTGCCGCTGAACGCCGAACTCGACGCCGAAGCGCGCCGCGGCGAGCAGCTCATCAAGCGCGCCGAAGAGATCGCCGCGGAAGCTGGCTACCCGGTCATCGGCACGCTGCTGCAGGCCCGTGAAGCCGGGGCAGCGCTCGTCGATGAAGCGGTGGACCAGGCCGTCGAAGCGATCATCATGGGCATCCCGTTCCGGAAGCCCGGGGGTTCACCGCTGCTCGGGCGGACACCGGAGTACGTCATGAAACACGCCACCTGTTCGGTCTGGGTGGTCCGCCAATCGATGGCGCCGGCACGGCCCCATCCCCACGAATAGACTGGCGGGTGCGATGAACGTCATCGTCATGGGTTGCGGCAGGTTGGGTTCGCGGATTGCGACCATGCTGGACACCGAGGGGCACCGCGTGACGGTGCTCGATATCAACGAAGCGGCCTTCAAGCGCATCCCGGCCACCTTCCGGGGCGAGCGCGTGGTTGGCAACGCGATGGACGCTTCGACGCTCGAACGCGGCGGCATCACGGAAGCGGATGCGTTCTTCGCGGTCACGCAGGGCGACAACCGCAACTACTTCGCCAGCCAGATGGCGCGCGAGGTGTACCACGTGAAGCGGGTGCTCTGCCGCGTGTACGATCCGGTGCGCGAGGAGATCTTCCGGGACCTCGGCCTCGAAACCTTCAGTCCAACCAGCTTTGGCGCCCAGATCATGGTGGAGATGCTGCACAAAGAGCCGGTGAGGAAGTAACGATGTACATCTTGATCGCCGGCGGCGGCAAAGTTGGCTTCCATCTCGCCGAAGAACTCCTGCGCGAGAATCACGAAGTACTCGTCCTCGAACGGGACTCAGCGCGCGCGGCGCAGGTTCGCGAGGAGCTCTCGGGCAACGTCATGCAGGGCGACTCCTGCGAGGCGACGACGCTGGATACTGCCGGCGTTTCCCGCGCTGACCTCGTGGCCGCGGTCACCGGTGACGACGAGGACAACCTCGTGATCTGCGACCTCGCCCGCTACCGCGGCGTACCCCGCACCATCGCCCGCATCAACAACCCGCGGAACGAGCTGCTCTTCCAGAAGCGCGGCATCGAAACCACGATCTCGGCCACGCAGGCCGTCCTCGCCCAGATCGAACAGGAGCTGCCGACGCAGCAGATGATCCCGCTGCTCCAGCTGCACAACGGCCTCGAACTGATCGAGATCAAGCTGCCCGAGACCTCCCCGGTCGCCGGGCGTTCGGTGCGCGAAGTGCTCCTCCCGGCTGAGTCGCTCATCTCGCTCATCGTCGACCCCGGCGGGGTTCCGCGGATGCCCAGCGGAGACACCCGGCTGAGCGCGGGCGACGCCCTCGTCGTCGTCTCGCGCAAGGAGAGCCTCTCGATCCTGCGCGACCAGCTCATCGGTTCAACACACGGGATGGACACGTGAAAGTCGCGTTTCTCGGCCCGGCTGGCACCTTCGGCGAAGAAGCGGCACTCAAGTTCGCCGCGGGGTCCGAGATGCTGCCGTTCCCATCCCATGCGGCGGTGGCTGCCGCAGTCGAGTCCGGCATGGCGGACGTTGGCGTCATCGCCATCGAGAACCTGATTAATGGGTCGGTGGCCGAGTCGCTCGATATCCTCATCCATGAAACGACGCTCACGATCCAGGCGGAAATCATCATCCCCGTGGTGCACAACCTGATCGCCGTGCCGGGCACGTCGGCCGGGCAGATCCAGGTCATCTTTTCGCACACGCAAGCGCTGGGGCAGTGCCGCAAGTTCATCGAGCGCTGCTTCCCGAAGGCGCAGGTCGAAGCGGCGCTTTCGACCACGGAAGCGGTTGACCTTGCCATCAAGCGCGGCGGCGACGCAGCGGCCATCGGCACGGCACGCGCCGCTGAGCTCCGAGGCGCCGAGATTATCGCCCGCGGCATCCAGGACACGGACGCAAACGTCACGCGCTTCCTCGTCCTCGGCAGGGGTGAACCTGCGCCGACCGGGCGCGACCGGACGTCGATCGCGTTCACCTTCGCGCAGGACAAGCCGGGCGCCCTCGCCGGAGTCCTCGACGCGTTCGCGACAGCGCGCATCAACTGCACCAAGATCGAGAGCCGCCCGACGAAGGACACCTTCGGCGAGTACGTCTTCCTGATTGATTTCGAAGGCCACCAGGCGGAGCCCGCTAGCAAAGCCGTGCTCGACGCGATCCGCCCGCTCTGCGGCAACGTCAAGATCTTCGGCAGCTACCCGCGCGCCTGAGCGGCTACGGGATGTACGTCTCGCAGCTGGTGGGCCAATTGAGGAAACCCTTGCCGTAGCAGGTATCCTGGCCACCGCCGCCGTTCAGGAAGTCGATGAATCCCGGGCCGCTGATCAGTACGTCGTCGCCGCCGTTACCGCGGAGGATGTCGCTGCCGGACCCGGCGACGATGCAATCATCGCCGCCGCCGCCGTCGAGGGTGTCGTTCCCCGCGGTGCCGATGATGAGCGCATTCCCGCCGCCGCTTCCGCCGCCGCCGATCTGGAGACGGGTCAGGCCCATGCCGGCACATTCCGGCGGAGCGATCTGGGAGATGAGCAGCGCCTGGCTGACCTGCCCGGCGTTGCTCGGCGCGACGGTGTTCGCCGCAGCCGATGCGCCGAGCGCACTGACGACGACGAGCGCGGCGAGGCTGCCGAGGGACACCAGGGGCAGCCTCTTCACAATCACGCGATCCTCCGCGGGGCCGGCTTCTCGGTTGCGGCCTGGGCGGGCTTCACGGCTTCGTAGCGATAGGTGATGTCCATGTCATGCACGAAGAAGGCGTGGTAGCCGGGACGGGCCTCCTGGAGGATGACGCCGCCGATACGGGCCGCGATACGGCCAAGGTCTTCGAGGCTGGCGACGTCGATCACGCGGGTCTTCGGCGCGGGCACGGTGCCGCGCACGTTGACCAGCGGGCTGCGCAGCCGCGAACCCTGCGTGACCACGCCGGGCTCCTGCTTGCGGCGCTCCTGGACGAAGGCGATGGCCAGCCAGCCGGCGAACGCGGCGACAAGGCCGAGCCCGGCGAGCGACACGATCCGCGCGAGCGCCACCGGGATGGAGAGCACAAGCACCTTCAGCGTGTTGGCCTGGGAAACGAGCGTCGAAACGCTGCCTTCGGTCTTCGGCGCAAGCGGCTTGTCGGCCGGGTTCTGGGCGTCCATGCGCAGCTGGATGTCGTCGATGGCCATCGGCAGGACGGGGGTGAAGGTCGCGTTGAAGGCCGTGCCCTTGATGCTGCCCGCGATTTTGACCTCAGGCTTGATCTGCACGGAGTACTGGTCGTTCTTCACGCCCGACTGCTCTTCGAGGATGGCGATGAGTTCCTGCGCCTGGGTGAGGTCGAGGAGGCCGCCCGCTTCGAAGCGCGTGCCGGAGAACGGCGTCTCGGGGGTCAGTTCGATGGTGCGCTTCCAGCCGTTGCGGTCGCCGAGTTCGGCCACCATGCGGTAGGTGCCACTGGCCGCGGCTTCGGGCACACTCTTGAGGGTGTAGCTGAACTGGAAGGCGACTTGCTGGCTGAGCCGGCGGTAGACCGGTTCGCCGGAGGTGGCTTCGCCGGTGTCGTACACGCGGCCGTCCGCGGCGGGCGCAGAGTAGGCGAACTGTCCCGACTGCGTGTAGGGGATGTTCGCGGGCACATCGTGGCTGACGGGGCGGTGGAATGCGACCCAGGCCAACCCGAGCAATGCAATGCCCACGGCCGCGGTGACCGAGAGCGTGTCCTGCCAGTTGCGAAGCATCTGTTGCATGGGTGTCCCTCCCCCCGGCACTGGCGCCGGTGGCTGTTTCGGCCGCCCTGCACGGCCTGGTTTCGAAGTCTGCGAACCCTTGATGGCCGATGCCCCACCGAGGCCGATGAAGGCCACGAAGAGCAGCCCGGCCATGTAGACCGGAGAGCGGAAGCGCGCGAGCCACGCCCCGACGCGGGGAACGTGGATCCAGAGCTTGCCGACGAGTTCGCTGTCAGCAGGGTGGTACGAGTCGATGAAGTCGTTGTGGTCGCCCTGGAAGACGTAGTTGGCGCCGTCGCGATCGATGATGCGATGGATAACGGGGCCGATCTCCGGGTGGCGGTAGGTCACCACGTCGCCGATTTCGTAGCTGTTCGCTTCGCGGACAATGGCAAGGTCACCCCGGTGCATGCCGGGTTCCATGCTGTTTCCGTTGACGATGACGTAGCTCGTCTGGCCGCCGAGTTGGGGTGGTGCGAAGACCACCCACGCGACAGCGACGAGCACGACGGTGATCGCCGAAGAGAACGAGACGACGAGGCGCCGCCTGGGCTTCATTGGGACTCCCCCGTTGGCGGATTCGCGCCGGGGCCTGACCTCCCCGTGGGTGCGCAAACCCTCGATGCGTTACTGGGCCGCGACGACCCTGAGCGTGGAAAGGCTCGTCACCGAAGCGGTGAACGAGCAGGTGATAGTGGCGGTCCCGCTGCAGGCCCCTGCCGCCAGCCAGGTCGCCCCGTTATCGACACTCACGCGGGCGGCGCCGCCGGAAGCAAGCGGGGGCGTCAGCGTGAAGGTGAGGCCGGTGACCGTTGTCGGGACACCGGAATCGAGGGTGTAGTGGATATTGGTGACGGCATAGCCGGAGATGCCGGCTGAGCCGTCGCCCGCCTTCGAGGCGGGGACGCTGTTGGCGCCCGCATAGCCGGTGATGAGGACGGCAACGATCCCCAGCAGCCCAACGTACAGCAGTCTGCGTGGCGTGATGGCGATATTCATTGCGCGTCCTCCCCTGGCCCTCAACCGCTTACTGGGCCGCTACGACCCGGAGGCTGCCCAAAGACAGCACGGAAACCGTCGCAGGGCACGTGACCGAACTCGCTCCGCTACAGGTGATCCAGGTGGTGCCACCATCGAGAGAGATGACATTCGTCCCGGTCGACGAGAATGCCGGGGTGACGTCGAAGCTCACCTGTGAGGTCGTCGCTGGATTGGCCCCGAGGGTGTAGTGGATGTTGGTGACGGTGTAACCGGACACAGCGCCGGAACCATCGCCGGCGTTCGAGTCAGGCACCGTATTGGTGGCCGCGAAGCCGAGCGTGGCCGCCGCAACGATGCCGAGGGCGCCAAGGACAAGCAGGCGGCGGGGAGAGAGTGTGATTGCCATGGTGTGGGTCCTTTCTCACCGGTGCGCCGCCGGCCTGGAGCCCGGCGGCGCATCAGTGTGGAAGCCGGCTACTGGGCCGCGTTCACCCCGAGGGTGGTGAAGTCAGCGCCAATCGACACAGGCGACCCGAAGCCGCAACTCCAGCTATTGCCGGTAATGTTCGTGCAGGGATTGCTCGCGACAGTGGCGTTATTCGCCGCGCTCATCGTTGCGACTACCGTGGAGGCGGGGCCGTTCAGCGTGAACTCGACCGCTGTGGCGGCATCACCGCTTGAATTAAGCACGTAGTGGATGTTGGTAACCACGTAGCCGCTGACGGCGTCGGTGCCGGTACCGGCGCGGTTGGCGCCCGGCATGGTGTTGGTCGCCGCGAAACCGAAAGCGGAAACGGCGATGATGGCGAAGACGGCCAGCGCCGCAAGGCGCCGGGGGCTCTTCATTTTCTTGACCAAGTGGTCCTCCTGAATTGGCGGGTCCTCCCCGCCCCATGTGGCGTAAGACCTTGCGGGCCTCCATTCCGCAGTTCGGCGCTCTTAACCCTGTTTGAAAGACGTATGACCGCCAGTTCACCAGATTGGCGTGACAAGTATTCGGGATTCGCTATCAAGTTCCGCACCGAGATGCCGATTTGGTGTGAGTGCCCGAAGTCCGGGATTCCCCGGATGGCTGTGTGAGTTGCAAAGGGCCGCCAAAGCCGCGACGATCGAAGCTGACATGCAGGATGAGATTTACCGGGAGATCCTCTCCGCCGTGGAACGCGGCGAACCCGTCGTGCTCGCGACCGTTGCGCGGACCCGCGGCAGCACGCCGCGCAAGACCGGCGCGAAGATGGTGGTCCGCCAGGACGGCTCGTTCTTCGGCACCATCGGCGGCGGCTGCGGCGAGGCCGAAGTGTGGCAGGGCGCCATGGAAGTGCTCGAAGGCGGCAAGCCGCGCATTGTCACCGTGGACCTGACCGAGCCGACCGACGGTGAAGACAAGATCTGCGGCGGCGTCATGGACGTGTTCGTCGAACGGGTGAACTGAGGCCGTAACGGAAGCTTGACCTCGCCCGTCGTGGCGTATCCGCAGGTTTGGCCTATCCTGTAGCATGTGGACGCGGCCGCCGAGAAGCGCCGCGAAGAAGGTGCACTATGTTCGGTTCACTCGGAGCGCCTGAGCTCCTCATCATTGGCGCCGTCATCATCCTGATCTTTGGCGTTGGCAAGATCAGCGGGCTTGGCAAGGAACTCGGCAGCTCGATCAAGGAGTTCCGCCGGGCCGTGAAGGACGAAGACGCCGAGCAGGCGAAGAACGTCCAGCAAATGTCGGCTCCGCCGCAGCAGCAGTACATCCCGCCGCAGCAGACCACGCAGTACGCGCCTCCGCCGCAGCAGCCGCAGCCGCCGGCGCAGCAGTCCGGCGAAACGAAGACGAACCTCTTCTAACTTCGAAACCAGCGAGGGCCCCGCAAATTTGCGGGGCCTTTTCGCGCCCGGGTGAATCGACAATCGCAGCGGCGGCGAACACAATCGCCGCATGCCCTACGAACACATCGCCTACGACCTCGCCGATGGCGTGCTCACCATCACGCTCAACCGCCCGGAGCAGCTCAACGCCTTCACCGGCACGATGCTGCGCGAACTCATCGATGCCTGCGACCGCGCGGATGCCGACGACAGCGTGCGCGTGATTATCGTGACCGGCGCCGGGCGTGGCTTCTGCGCGGGCGCCGACCTCTCGGGCGGGCCGAACACCTTCGACGCCAAAGCCCACGGCGCCCCCACGGACATCCGTGAGAATCGCGACGGCGGCGGCCGGGTGACCCTCCGGTTCTTCGAGCTGAAGAAGCCAATCATCGCCGCCATCAACGGTCCCGCGGTTGGCGTTGGCGCGACGATGACGCTGGCGATGGACATCCGGATGGCCTCGGAAAACGCGCGCATGGGGTTCGTGTTCGCCCGGCGGGGCATCGTCCCCGAGGCGTGCAGTTCGTGGTTCCTGCCGCGCATCGTGGGGCCGTCCCAGGCGCTCGAGTGGGTGTCCACCGGGCGGGTGTTCGGCGCGCAGGAAGCGCTCGCCGGCGGCCTCGTACGCAGTGTCCACGCGCACGAAGAGCTGCTCCCCGCGGCCAACGCGCTCGCCCGCGAAATCGCCGACAACACCGCGCCGGTCTCTGTCGCGCTCTGCCGCCAGCTCATCTACCGGGGAATGGTGGCGGACCACCCGATGACGGCGCACATGGCCGATTCGCGTGGCATCCTCCACATGGGCCAGAGCGCCGACGTGAAGGAAGGTGTGGCCTCGTTCCTCGAGAAGCGCCCTCCGCGGTTCACCATGAGCGTCGCGCGCGACCTGCCGGACCTCTTCCCGTTCTACCGGACGCCGGAGTTCGAATAGCCGCGGCCCAGCCACCAGACTGACCCGCGGCACTTCCCTGCAGTTCACACGCCGTTGCCAGAGCGATTACACACAGCCGCTACGATGCGCCCATGTTCGGGTCTGTCGATGCCGCGGCCGAAGGGCTTCGCGCACAGGGGTATTTCGCCGGGCGCGAGGTCGCGACGCAGGTCTACCTGGCGGGCCGGCTGGGGAAACCGCTGCTGGTGCAGGGTCCGCCAGGCTCCGGACGGGCAGGCCTCGCGCGGGCCGTTGCGGCGGCCACCGGGCGTCCGCTGACAGTCCTGACCTGCTACGGCGGCAGCACACCGGGCGAAACAGCCGGCGAACCGGAGCGATCCGCCGAGGCCGCCTCTACCGGCTCGCCGATGGTGCTTGTCCGCGATGTCCACGCAGCGCCGGCGCCGTTCCAGGTCTGGCTCGCCGGGATGGCGGCCGCGGGTTCCGGGGCCACTACCTGGTTCCTGACAGCCGCCAGTGGCGATGGGCTCCACCCGGACATCTTGCGAAGCGCCATCGCCATCTCGCTGTCGTTTCCCGTGTTCGAAGCTGAAGTGGCGATCCTGCTGCATGGCGTGCATGGAATCTCCCGGGCGCTGGCAGCGGAGGTCGCGAACTTTGCTGGACGGCTTCGCCAGCAGCCCCTGCGCGCGCAGCCAGGCGTGGCGGAGACCCTCGACTGGGCGCGGGCGCTCGGCGCATTAGGGGCGCACCATCTCACGCCGGCGGTCGTGAACCAGACCGCCGGGTGCCTCCTCAAAGATGCGCGAGACCTCGATGCCTTCCACGGCGCACGAATGGCGGCCCTGCTCGGCGGGAGGATCGACCGGAGCGGCTGAGCGCGCGGCTCAGTTGTTCGATCGCGGCGTCTTCCCGAGCTTCTGGACCAGCGATTCGAAGACGTTGTAATCCTGTGCGCCGACGACCGCCCACTTCTCTTCGAAGACGAAGGTCGGCACGCCGCTCACGCCGATCTGGCGAGCCCACTGGATACCCTGGTCCACCTGGGCCTGCAGTTCACGCGTTTCGAGCACCGTCCGCAGGGCGTCGACATCGAGCCCGGCCGAACCGGCGACTCGCAGGATCACGTTAATGTCGCCGATGTCTTCGAGGTCGTCGAAATAGGCCTTGAACATCCCGCGGTGGAAGGCCATCGCTTCAGGCATCTCGGCGCACCACTCGGCAGCTTCGAGCGCGAGGTGGGAGTTCGAGGTCCACGTCCGGCCGCGGCTGAAGGTCAGGCCGTTGGCAGCGCCACGGGACTCGATCTGGGTTGGCGGGTCATCGGGCCGGGTCTGCGGCTTGCGCGGCTTCCCCTCGGGCGGAGTTGTCGGGTCAAGCAGGTAGGGCGCCCAGCGCACCTCGACGTCGTATTCGCGTTGCAGCCGTTCGACCTCCACGAGGCCGATGTAGCACCACGGTCAGACGAAATCGGAGACGACGAGGAGCGAGACCGGCCCCTCAACGGGTTCAATGGTTGTCACCGGCCCAGTATAGCGGCCGCCGGGTGGCCCGGTTCAGCGCGGGGAGCGGCAGCTACACTCCTCGCATGCCCGACTACCGCTTTGTCCAGGTCGATGTGTTCACGAACTCGCCGTTTGGCGGCAACCAGCTCGCCGTGTTCTCCGACGCGCGCGGCCTCGAGGCGGCGCAGATGCAGGCCATCGCTCGCGAGATGAACTTCTCCGAGAGTACGTTTGTCTTCCCTCCAGACGACCCAGCGAACGACGCGCGCGTCCGCATTTTCACACCGGGGCAGGAGTTGCCGATGGCCGGGCACCCGACGGTCGGGACGGCCTGGGTGCTCGGGACGGAACGGAACCGCGACCGGCTGACGTTCGAACTCGGCGTTGGGCCGACACCCGTGACGGTGCGGCGCGAATCGGCCTTCCGCGGCGCAGCGACCATGCGCCAGCAACCGCCAACGTTTCGCGAAACGAGGGTCAGCAACGAGCTGGCTGCCGCGCTGCTTTCGCTCGAAACCGAAGCTGTGCACCCGGGCCTGCCGATCCTGCACGGCGGCGCGGGCGTGGACTACCTGTACGTGCCCCTTCGGTCGCGCGAGTTGCTGGCGGCGGCACGGCCCAACACGACGGCGATGGAGGCGTTCTTCGGCGATTCCTTCCACCGCGCGGTGTACGCCTTCAGCACCGAGCCGGACGCGGCGAGCGACGTGCGCGGGCGGATGTTCTTCCTCGTCAACGGCGCGCCCCTGGAAGACCCGGCGACGGGCAGTGCGGCCGGCCCGCTCGGCGGCTACCTGGTGAACCAGGGCGTCTGCGCGCCGGGGCTGATCCGCCTCCAGCAGGGGTACGAAATGGGCCGCCCCAGCGACATGGATGTCACGGTCGAAGGCGCCGCCAACGCCGTCGAGGCCGTGTACGTCGGCGGCGGCGTGGTGAAGGTCGCCGAGGGCGTGCTCTGGGCGTGAGGCGTTAGCCAGCGGGCGCGGCTTCGGCCACCGGCTCCTCGCCCGGCTCTTCGGCGCTGGAGGGCGGCGCTCCGGTGCGGCTGATCCGGTAGTTGCGGAGGTCCGGCATCTTCGCCCAGACCGCACCGACGACCGCGATGCAGCCTAGCCCGCCACTGACGACGGCGAAGGTGGCGTTCGTCACCGAAGCGACAAGGCCGGACTCCACCGCGCCGAGCTGGTTCGACGCACCGATAAAGAGCGAGTTCACGCTGCTGACACGGCCGCGCAGGTCGTCGGGTGTGCTCAGCTGGACAGTCGTCTGGCGCAGCACGACGCTGACCTGGTCAGCCATGCCGATGAACATGTACGTCGCGATCGAGAGGTAGATGCTTCGCGAGAGCCCGAAGACGACGGTTCCGAGCCCGAACAGCGCGACCGTGACCAGCAGCGCCCGGCCCGCGTTCCGGATGGGCGGCAGGAAGATGAGGGCGACTGACATGAGGAGCGCGCCCGCATCGAGCGAGGCGAAGAGGATGCCGTAGCCGAGGCCGCCCACCTTCAGGATGTCCTTCGCGTAGATGGGCAGGAGCGCCGTCGCCCCGCCGAGGATGACCGCGAACATGTCGAGCGTCATCGCACCGAGGAGGACCTGGCGGTGGCGGACGAACTGCACGCCCTCCTTGATCGCCGCGAGGCTCACCGCCCGGCGAGCGCCGTCCTGCTCGCGCAGCTTGAGGAAGACCAGGGTCACGATGGAGATGAGGATGAGCACCGTGTGCGCCGCATACGCGCCGTCGACGCCTGTCAGGCCAATGAGCAGGCCGCCGACCGCCGGGCCGGTAACGAACGCGAACGACTGCAGGGTCGAACTGACAACAATGGCGTTCGCAAACGTCTCGCGGGTGACGACCTGGGGAAGGAAGGCCTGCCGCGCCGGGTTTTCGAACGAGGAAGCGACCGCCACGAAGAGCACGAGCCCGTAAATGATGGGCAGTTCGATGGAGTTCGCCACCGTCAGGAAGTAGAGCGTGACCGAGGTGATGAGCGGCGCCAGCTGTGCGACCATCGCGATGCGGCGGCGGTCATGCCCATCGGCGACTGCGCCGCCAACCAGCGTCAGGCCCAGGGACGGCCCGAAACGGGCTAGCCCGAGCATAGCCAGCTGGAACGCCGACCCGGAGATGTCGTACACCTGCCAGGCGAGGGCGGCGTTGAGCATGGTCATCGCCATGCCCGAAGCAACGCGGCCGGCAGCGTACAGCAGGAAGTTCGGCTGGCGCAGGGCCGCCATCGGGTCGTGACGTTGGTGGTCTGGTTGGCCCACGGACCGGGAAATCGTGGGGCGAAGGCCCCCGCGCCGTCAACGCGAAGCTGGGCACGGAGGCGCTACCGCCGGTGGCTTCCACGCTGTACGTTTCGCGCATGCCTGCACTCACTGATGTTTCCGTCGTCGAAATCGCCACTGGCGTGGCCGGGCCATACTGCGGCCGCCTCCTCGCCGACCTCGGGGCGCAGGTCATCAAGGTCGAGTCAGGCGCGGGCGACCCGCTGCGCGCAGCAGCGCCGCTGGTCAACGGCGAGAGCGCGTTCTTCAACTACCTGAACGCCGGGAAGCTGGGTGTCGAGGCGGAACTCGGCTCGAGGGAACTGGACTCATTGGTGCGCCGCGCCGACATCGTCATCCACGACCTCCAGGGCCCGGCCGCCGACGCCCTGGACGCGGACATCCGTGCATCCAACCCGCGCGCGGGGGTCATTGCGGTCACGCCCTACGGCCGGAGCGGGCCGCGGCACGCCTGGCAGTCGACCCCGTTCACGGAGTGGGCGACTGGCGGGTTCTTCTTCATCGCCGGGGATCCTGCGCGCGAGCCGCTGGCGCTGCCCGGTTACCAGGCGGCGTTCCACGCCGGGCTGCAGGCGGGCGTCGCGACGATGGCGGCGCTCTGGCACTCGCGCCAGGCCGGGACGGGCCAGGTCATCGAAATCTCCCACCAGGAAGCCACCCTCAGCGACCACTGCTGGCTCACCACGATGTGGACGCATATGGGCCAGGTGCAGAAGCGCGCCGGCAGCCTCTATGTGCCCTGCGCCGACGGCTGGGTCTTCCTCTTCCCGCTGGTGCCGTACCCGAACCTGTTCCTCGTGATGGAGCGCTTCGACCTGTACGAAGACGAATCGCTGCACATGCCCGTGAACTGGCTGGCGCGCTTCCCGGAGGTGTTCGCAGCCTTCAGCGAATGGTGCGCCACCCGCACGAAGGACGAGATCTACCACGCTTGCCAGGAACTGCGCGTCGCCGTGTCGCCCGTCGCCACGATGGCCGACGTTGCGGCCAGCGACCAGCTCACCGCGCGCGACTGGTTCGGGACAGTGGCCGCAGGCGGCAAGCAGTTCACCGCGCCGGGGTTCCCGTACAAACTCATGGGCACGCCCTGCGAGCAACCCGGCCCTGCGCCGTCACGCGGCCAACACAACGGCCAGGCGCTCTCCCCGGACTTCCAGTGGGCGAACACCGGGGTCAGGCCGGACGGCCGCAGCGCTGGCGATGGGCCGCTGACCGGGCTGCGCGTCCTCGAAATGACGGCGAACTGGGCCGGGCCGATCGCCGCCCGCCATTTCGCCGACCTCGGGGCAGACGTTATTAAGATCGAACTACAGACGAAGCCAGCCACGCGAACACTCATCGCGCCGAATGACGACGTCTGGCCCGACTTCTTCAACCGCTCCGCCTACTTCAACAAGCTCAACCGGAACAAGCGCGGCATGTCGCTCGACGTTTCGAAGCCGCGCGGCAAGGAACTCTTCCTCGAACTCGTGAAGCAGGCCGACGTGGTCATCGAGAACAACGCGGCGCGCGTCATGGGCCAGCTTGGCCTCGACTACAGCGTGCTTTCGGCAGCGAACCCGGCGATCGTCATGTGCTCGCTTTCTGGCTTCGGCAACACGGGCCCGGTGCGGAACTACAGCGCCTACGGCAGCAACATCGAGACGCTGAGCGGGCTGGCCAGCCTTCTGGGGTACGACAATCGCCAGTTCTTCGGCACGGGCAGCTTCTACGCCGACCCGGTCTCGGGGAACCACGCGACCGTCGCGGTGCTCGCTGCTCTCCATGCCCGAAGGACGAGCGGGAAGGGCCAGTGGATCGACATGGCGCTGCTCGAAGCCGTCGAGTCGTTCCTCGCGCAGGACTTCCTTCGCTACACGACGAGCGGTGTAACACCGGAGCCGCTCGGTTCGCAGTGGGGCGAGGGCTACCTCTACCAGGGGACCTACCCAACGCTCGGGAAGGACTGCTGGCTGGCGGTAACCGTCCGCGACACGGCCGATGCCGCCGCTGTGGATCGGGTTACCGGCGGGCAGGGCGAACCGGCCCTGCGCGAGTGGGCGCTCACCCAGAACCACGAGGCCGCCGCGAACCTGCTGCAGGCGGCCGGCGTCCCGGCCGCGCCGGTCATGCAGAACTGGGAAATCATCTCCGACAACCACCTCAACGACCGGGGCTTCTTCATGAACATTCGCCATGAGACGGCGGGGACGCGGCCGTACCCGGCCTTCGCCTGGCGCTTCAGCGAAACACCGGCGACGGTCAGGCACGCCGCGCCGATGTTCGCCGAGCACAACCGGGAGGTCTTCCGCGAACTGCTCGGGGTCGAAGGGGCAGCCTACGAACAGCTCATCGCGGAGGGCGTGACCGGCGAGGCGCCTGTGTTCGCGGCAGGGGCGCAACTGTGACCGCGGTGCTCGTGCTATTGCCGCAGGGCCTCGCCCGGCCGCCGTTGCCGGAAGGCGCGATGCTGGTCCCGTTCCAGACAGCCTTCGACGCCGCAGTTGCCCTGCGTGCAAGCGATGCCCCGGCCGTGCTGGTGACCGACGGACTGGACGCCGAAGACCTCGACACGCTGGCGGCGGCCCTCCGGGAGCGTCAGGGCCAGTGCATCGAGGTGCGTTACGGCGGCTGGGACGGCGAAAGCCACTCGCCGGTCAGCGGAGCGTGCCGGGGCGTTGTCTCGGGGTTCGGGCCGGACGGACTCCAACGGGCGGCGGCGCTGCTCGCGGGGTAGCGGCCTCTACTGGAACTCGACGGTGTGGCGGACCGCTTCGAAGCCCTTCATGAGCATGAGCCGGCGCGGCCGCAGGCAGAAGAGCTGGCCGGCGTCGGTGAAGACGGCAGCCATCCGGTTCTTCCCGGAGAGTTCGGCGAGAAGGGCCTCGCGCCGCGGGTCGCCCGGGGGCACTTCAAGCGCGCGGCCTTCGATGACGACCCGGTTGAACGCGGTCCAGTCCCCGCGAATGACCTCGCGGTTGTCGATCAGGAAGGATGCCTCGGGTGTGGCGGCCACGTTGCGGGCGTGCTGGGCGCGGGCGTTGCTGCCGAACAGCACTTCGCCGTTGGCGCGCAGGTGGAACAGGACGAAGGTGACGTAGGGCGTCCCATCTTCGGCATGGGTAGTGGCGAGCGTGCCGCCAGGTTGTCCGGCAGCCAGCGCGGCGGCCTCGATGAGTATCTCTTCGCGTTCCACGCCGCGGATTTTACGGCAGGCCCTGCAAGGCGCTTCGCCTGCTACACCTTCATCCAGGAGAGATGCTTGCCGCGCATGACCTTGGCCAGTTGGCCGCGCTCCCAGAGGTACTCCAGGTGCGCGAGCGTTTCGCCAACGGCGGCGCGCTGCATGTGCGGTTCGAAGTCGGCGAGCGACCCCGTGGCCCACTTCACGCGGCCGGCCACATCCCAGCCGTTGGAGCCGCCGTCATCGACGCAGTTCAGCATCTCTTCCAGGCGTTCCTCGTGGTGCACTTCGATTTCGTTGATGCGCTTCTTCAGGTCGCTGATTTCGAACTCATGCGCCGGCAGGACGACATCGACGTCGAGGTCGATGAGCAGGCGGAGCGACCGGATGTAGGCCCCGAGCGGGTTGCCGTGGTTCTGGGTGTTAATCGAAACGTTCGGCGTGATCGTCGGGAGGATGTGGTCGCCGGTGAGCAGGATCTTGCGGTTCGGTTCGTACAGGCAGATGTGGCCCGGCGAGTGGCCCGGCGTCCAGATGATCTCGAAGTCGAAATCGCCGACCTTGAAGGTTTCGCCGCCCTTGACCTCGGTGTCCGGCGGGACGGCCGCGACCATGCCGATCATGCCCATCGAGCCGCGGGACATATTCGGGCTGTCCATTGGCGGAACGCCGTTGCTCTCCATGAAGGCGGCCATATCGTCCATGAGGCCCTTGGGAGCGAAGTAGCGGGCGGTGATGACCTCGGCGTCCTTCTCGTGAAGGACCAGTTCGCAGCTCGAAATCTGCTTCAGCCGCCCGGCCATGCCGTAGTGGTCGGGATGGACGTGGGTGATGACGAGCTTGTTGATTTCCGAAGGATGCGAGCCGTGCTCGCCCATCCCCTGTTCGAGCGCAGAATAGGCAGAGTCGGTGTTCCAGCCGCAGTCCACCAGTACGGTGTCGCCGCCGTCCTTGATCAGGTACGGGAGGACGTACGGGAGGCCCTTCGTGACCCTGGGGTGCTCCTGCAGCTGTTTGCGGAGCATCCGCGCGTCCTCGATCGTGAACTGCGGGAAGGGCGTGAGAAGCTGGTAGATGCCGTCGATGATCTTCATGTGCGGGCCGTGACCCCCTGCTCGGGCTCGCCGTCCCACACGGGGGGTTTGGCGGCTGATTGCCCATCCTACAGGAGCCGCGCCGATGCGTGGTCAGCGGCTGAGCGCGATGACGGCCGCCCAGGCGAGGCCACTCAGCAGGTGGTAACGCGCCGTGGCCTTGAGCACCGGGTTGAGCGCCCGGCCGGAGACGCCTTCTCGAATCGGGCGGACGAGCCGGACCGCAAGCGCGGCTGAAGCGACTACCGCCGCGAGCGCGAACTCGACCCCGGCGAAGGTTGTTGCGGCCATTGCCACCCACGCGGCTGCGAGCAGGAAGAGGAACCAGCGGCGCGTCCCGGCGTCTCCCATGACCACGCCGAGGGTGCGCTTGCCCGCCTGCCGGTCGGTCGCGATGTCCCGGAGGTTGTTGACCACAAGGATGGCCGTGACGGTGCAACCCACCGGGATGGCCGCGAGCACCGAGAGCTTGCTGACGGATTCGGCCTGGACGAAGTAGGTGCCGATGGTGGCGACCAGCCCGAAGAAGACGAACGTGAACAGGTCGCCGAGGGCGTGATAGCCGATGGGCCACGGCCCGCCGGTGTAGACAAGGGCGCCGGCGATGCTCGCGAGGCCGACGGCAATGATCGGCCAGCCCGCGACTGCGACGAGGTACACCCCGGCGAGCATGGCGACGGCGAACGACGCCCACATCCCGGCCTTCATCGTCGCGGGGGAGAGCAAGCCGAGCTGGGTCGCGCGCGGCGGGCCGAGGCGCTCAGACGTGTCGGCGCCGCGTTCGAAGTCGAACACATCGTTGGCAAAGTTCGCGCCAACCTGGAGCGCCAGCGCCCCGAGCATCGCCGCGGCGGCGGGCAAGAGGTCGAACGCGCGGTCGTGGTAGGCCAGGGCGATGCCGACGATGACCGGCGTGACCGCGGCGGTCAGTGTTGGCAGGCGGACCGCCATCTTCCAGGCCTGGGCCGTGGTTGGCTTCGAAGCCGCGGCAGCGGTCACGCGCGCACCGCGCTGACCGACTGGATGGCCCCGAACATCGGCGAACGCTTCCGGATTTGCTTGAAGCCGGCTTCCTGGAGCATGCGCACCAGTTCCTGCTGGGTGGGCAGGTAGACCGCCGATTGGGGCAGATAGCGGTAGGCGGCATCGCGGCCAACCCAGCCGCCGACACGCGGGACAACGCGGTCGAAGTACAACGAATGCCCTGCTCGCACGGCGCGGTTCGCTGGGCGGTCGACTTCGAGGAGGCCGAGGCGGCCGCCGGGCTTGAGGACGCGCGCCAGTTCGTGGAGGACCGGCGGGATGCTGACGAAGTTGCGCAGCGCGAACCCGGAAACGGCGGCATCGAAGCTGCCATCGGCGAGCGGCAGGCGGAGGGCGTCGCCCTGCACCCATGCGCCTTCCGGAGCGCGCTGCCCGGCAACCTCCAGCATCCCGCGCGAGAAATCCAGGCCCACGGCCGCAGCGCCGGTGGCCCGGCAAATCTCGCTGAAATCGCCGGTCCCGCAGGCGAGGTCGAGCACGCGGTCACCGGGGCCGATTTCGATCCGCCGGACGAGTTCACGCCGCCAGCGCTGGTCTGCGTTGAAGGTCATCACGCGGTTCACGCGGTCATAGCGCGCCGCTATCCGGTCGAACATCGCCTGGACGGAGGCGGCCTTTTCCTCGGGTGCTGGAAGCACGCTCACACGGGCCATTCTCCGGGAAATTTTCGTTAGGAAACGTGTGGGCGCTGACTTCCCACAAGCGTTGCGCCATCGAACGTTCGGTTCACAACCCGGATTGGTAAGGCAGGCAACGATGATCAAACGATGGGCTCTCGCAGCCCTGGCCCTCCTCGCGCTCGCGGCGGCAACCGCATGCGGCGGCGATGACGACAGCGGAACGAAGGATACGGCTTCCCCGGCAGCATCCAGCCCGGCGGCAGGCGCTTCGACGGCGCCAAAGGAACTGAAGGACGTCACGGTCGGCTACATCCCGATCCTCATAGACGCGCCGTTCTTCGTCGGCATCGAAAAGGGGTACTTCAAGGCCGAAGGCATCAACGTCAAGCTCGAACGGCTTGCCGGTGGCGCAGACATGCTCGTGCAGACGGCGGCCGGGAACTTCGATATCGGGTCGGGCGGCATCGGCGCAGCCGTGTTCAACGCAGCCGGCGCCGCGATCAAGGAGAAGAAGGACGTCCCATTCGAAATCGTGGCCCCGCTGCACTACGAGAAGCCGCCGGTGACCACGCCAATCGTCGTCAGCAAGGCGCGCTTTGATTCGGGCGAAATCACCAAGATCAGCGACCTCAAGGGGAAGAAGGTCTCGATTAACGCCCGCGGGGCGAGCACCGAGTACTGGCTCGACCGGGCGCTGGCCAGCGGCGGCCTCGCCTACAAGGACGTCTCCCTCATGACCGTTGGCTTCGGCGACGTCGCCGCGGCACTCCAGAACAAGAGCATCGACGGCGCGATGCTGGGCGAACCGTTCGCCACCCTCGGCAAGGACCAGGGGCTCGTCCACGTGCTCAGCGACAGCTTCGTGAACGGCGACATGCCGACCGGCGTCTACTGGAACCGCGCCTGGGCGAAGAAGAACCCGGAGCTCGCAGCGGGCTTCCTGCGCGCCTACCTGAAGGCGGTGGCGGACCTTGAGAACGGAGGGTGGCAGGACCCGGCCATCCTCACCATCCTCGAGAAGTACACGCAGGTCCCGGCCGACGTCATCAAGCGCAGCAACCGGCCGTACAACGACCCGTCAGGCAAGCTCAACCTCGACAGTTTCCGGAAGCAGGAAGCGTTCTTCCGCGGCCAGGGGCTGCTCACCTATGACGGCGAACTGGACTTCAACCTGTTTATGCGGACCAAATAGCCACTGCGAATGGTTGTTGCTGGCGCTCTCTCGCTCCGAAGCCTCTCCGTCTCCTATGGCGGGGCGGGAGGCCTCTGCGCCCTCGACGGGCTGGACCTCGACGCCGAGCCCGGCGAGTTTCACGCCATCCTCGGGCCGAGCGGGTGCGGCAAATCGACGCTCCTGAAGTGCCTGGCCGGGCTCATCCCGGCGACCTCAGGAACCATCGGCCTGCCGGGCGACGGCAGCGTGGCGTACGTGCCGCAGGGCAACTCCTGCTTCCCGTGGCTGCGGGCCGAAGAGAACGTGGCCTACGGGCTGAAGTTGCGCGGCACGCCGCGGGCTGAACGGCAACGGCGCTCGCGCGAACTGCTGGACACGCTCGGCCTGACAGGGTTCGCGCGCGCCTTCCCGGCGAAGCTCTCGGAAGGCATGCGCCAGCGCGTGGCCATCGCGCGCGCCTTCGCGGTCGATGCGCCGCTGCTGCTCATGGACGAACCGCTCTCTGCGCTCGACTTCCAGACGAAGATCGCCGTCCAGGGCGAACTGCTCGCGCTCTGGCGGGAGCGGCGCTGCACGATCCTCTACGTCACGCACGACATCGATGAAGCGCTGGCGCTGGCCGACCGGGTGACGGTGCTGACCGGCCGCCCCGGCCGAGCCCGCGACACGGTGACCGTGCCCTTCGCGCGGCCGCGGGATTACGCCGGGCTCCGCGCCGAAGCGGGCTACCCCGAGCTCTTCCAGCGGCTCTACCGGGGCCTCGAACCGTGACCGCCGGGCGCACCATCGCGCTCGGTCTCGTGCTGCCGCTGGCCCTGCTCGTCCTCTGGCAGGTGGCCTCGGACCGGGAGTGGATCAACCCGATCTTCTACCCCGCGCCGCTGCACGTCCTGGAGCGGACGTGGGACCAGGCGACGGACGGCCGCCTCGCGCACGACGCCCGCGTGACCACTGGCCGGCTGCTGTGGGGGTTCCTCCTCGGCACCCTGCCGGGGCTCGTGGTCGGCGTGGCCGCCGGGGTTTCACGGGCGGTGCGCGACCTGACGTACCCGCTTGCTACGGCGCTTTATGTCGTCCCACGCATTGCGATGCTCCCGCTGGTCCTCGTCGCAATGGGCATCAACGACGAAGCGCGCGTCTTCATGGTCGCGTTCAGCGTCTTTTTCATCGTGTTCTTCAGCGCGCTGACCGGGGTCGAACAGGTCGACCGGGAGTGCATCGAGGCAGCGCGGGCGTTCGGCGCGGGCCGAGCCCGGCTGGGGTTGACGGTGCTTCTCCCGGGCGCCGCGCCGGCGGTCTTTTCCGGGCTGCGTGTGGCGATGGGCTTCGCGCTCATCGTCATCGTCGGCACCGAATTCCTGGCCGCGAACGACGGCCTCGGCGCGCGCATCTGGACGAGCTACCAGATCTTCGATTTCCCCTCGATGTACGCTGGAATCGTGGCGGTGACGGTGCTCGGCGTCCTCCTGGCGTGGGCGCTGCTGGGGCTCGAATGGCTGCTCGTGCCCTGGCGGCGGTAGGGCTACTTCAGGCCGAAGAGCGCATCGAGGCCGACGACCAGCCGGTCGAGTTTCATCACTTCGCGCGCGGCCATCATGACGCCGGGCATGAAGCTGTCGCGGCCCGTGGTGTCGTGCCGGATGGTGAGCGTCTGGCCGAGGCCGCCGAGGATGACCTCCTGGTGGGCGACGAGCCCGGGCAGGCGCACCGAATGCAGCGATACGCCCCCGAACGCTGCGCCGCGCGCGCCGGGCAACGGCTCCTTCTCCGAGTCGGAATGCTTGAAATCCCGGTCGCGGGCGGCGCGCATCAGTTCGGCGGTGGTCTTCGCGGTCCCGCTGGGCGAATCGACCTTCATCTCGTGGTGCAGTTCGATAATCTCGGCGTATTCGAAGAACGGCGCGGCCTGCTTCGCGAAGTGCATCATGAGCACGGCGCCGATGGCGAAGTTCGCCGCCAACACGACGCCGGTCTTCGTACTTGCCGACTCGGATTCGAGCCAGCGCATGAAATCGTCGCTCAGCCCGGTGGTGCCGATAACCATGCGCACGCCCGACGCCAGGCAGGCCGGGGCCAGTTGCGGCGTCCAGGCAGCGTTCGTGAAGTCGATCACGACGTCTGGCTTCAGGTCTGCGATAGCGCGGGCGGCGTCGTTGTGGAGGGGGAGCCCTTCGAGGGCGCCAGGCTCGGCGAGGCCATCGACAAACCCAACCGGGACGAGGCCGGGTTCGGCCAGCACGGAGGCGGCAACCTGCCGGCCCATCTTTCCAGACCCGGAAATCAATACACGAAGTTCAGCCATTGCGGGATTGTAGCGCCCTGCTACGCGTCGATCGTGATCGTCCCGGCCGAACCGTCGACCGTGACCATAGCGCCGTCGGGGATGCGGCGCGTGCCCAGGCGCGTGCCGACGACCGCTGGGATGCCGTACTCCCGGGCCTCGATGGCCGCATGCGAGACGACCCCGCCTGCATCGGTCACCACGGCTGCGACAACCGCGAAGTACGGGCTCCATGGCGGGCTCGTCGACGGGCAGACGAGGATGTCGCCATCCGCGAGGTCTTCGGCCTCATCGAGGGCAAGCACCACCCGCGCGCGTCCTCGGACGATGCCGGGGCTGGCAGCAATGCCCGTGACCGCCTCGGAAGTTGGCGCCGGGAGAGCGACGGCGCCGAACACGCTCCTCATCCAGGGGTTCATCATCCCAATCATCTCAAGAGGGATAGGCATGCCGAGGGTCATCGGGGCTTCGAGCTGGAGGTTCTCCTGCCACTCCGCCCGGCGTGCCCCCACCAGCGGGCGTGCATCGAGTTCCCCGGCCGCGGCCGCGAGCAGTTCCGAGCGATACAGGAAGAACACGTCGCCGGGCGCTTCGAGGACGCCAGCGTCGCGAAGCTTTTCGCCCAACGCCATAAACGCCCGGCGGACGCCGCCCATCGTCTTCAGCTGGTAGCGGGCGCGATGCTCGATCGCAGGGACGAAGTCGCGGCCCTGGCGCAGCGCCTCTTCGAAGCCGGCAACGTCCTCGGGTGACAGCCGCCCAAGGACGTCTTCGAGCACCGCTGCTGCGTTGTCGCGCCGGTTTTCGGAGCCGTGGGCCAGGTTCGCCGCTACTAACCGGAGGAGCGGCGCCGGGTCTTCGCTCCAGGCCGGCTCGTGCGGTTCGAGCCAGATGGCGATCTCGTCTTCGTGGTCCGCGAGGAAGCTGGTGAGGGCGGCCCTCCACGGTTCGTCAATGAGGCTGGCGGCGGCGGCGAACTCCCCGGCCCTGAGTGCTGCCTCGGCAGCCGGAGACTGGCGGGCAGCAGCGGTCAGCGCGTCGACATCGTGGCCGAAGGAGCGCGTTTCGGAGCCAGAACCGTGGAGGATGCCGGCCGCGAGCAGGTCGGCTTCGGCGCCGAAGCGGGCTTCGAGGAACTGGTGGAGGCGGTCAGCTTCGGAGTGGAGTTGCATCCCGGCGAGGATGGAATGCCCCACCGCGGCCATCACCTCGGGCATCGCGGCTTCCGCGAAGGCGGCCAGTTCCGCCGCAGTCATCGCACCGTAGTCCGCGTTTCGCAGCTTCGCGTAGACCCCCTGCAGTTCAGGGAAGAACACGGTCTCCCAGTTCCGCAGCGCCTCACCCGGCGGAAACGCGGGCGGCGGCCCCGGCGGCCCGCCCATGCGCGAACTGTAGGCGTACCCATTCACGATCGTTCCCTGCAGGCCGAGCGGGTTGTGGGAGATGAATTCGACGGTGATGTCCCCGGACAACGGCGGCAGGGCCCGGGGCGTATGCACGAGGTCCCGGATCCAGAAGCGCGCGGCCATGGCCGGGTCTGGCAGGGTGAAGGCTTTGGGTTGCATCCGACTCCCCCGAGAGGATGGCGCATCCTCGCATTCGAGTGCGGACGGAGACAAGACTCCCGCGCCTTGACCACCGCAACGAAAAGCAGGACAGTCAGTGGCGACAATCGTTTCCGGAGAGGGCTCCGGGGTAAGCCGGTGAGATTCCGGCGCTGTGCCGCAACTGTAAGGCCGCCACGGCCGAAGCCAGAAAACCCGCCCTCGTCCGCTGCCGATGATCCTTCGCGCGAAAGGGGTCGGGAATGGTTCGTATTACCTGACACCCGCCAATCATGGCGGGTTTTCTTTTCCCGCACCGTCCGCTCACGCCCGCGAGGGCCTGAACCACCACCAAGGATGTCGATTTGCGAAAGTTCGCTCTCCTCGCGCTCTGCGCGCTGGCTGCGTTGCCCGCCATGTTCGCCGCAGCAGCCACCACTGAAAGCACCGCCGTGCTCAACGGCGCAGCCTATCTCCGCACCCAGCAGAAGCCTGATGGCTCGTACTCTGGCGCGCTCGGCCAGACCATGGACGCCGTGTTCGCCATCCGATCGGCCGGTTACGACCCCGCGAAGGAAACGGTCGACGGGAAGAGCCCGGCCGACTACCTGAAGGCCCAGCTCGCGACCGAAGCGCGGGTCCCCGTGCTTGCCAAGGCGGCCCTTGCGGCGCGCGCCCTCGGCCTCGACCCGCGCGCGACCGGCGGCGTCGACCTCATCGCGAAGACCACCGCAGCGTACGACAGCGCGACCGGCGCCTATGCGGGCGACGACTTCAGCCAGTCGATCGTCATGATCGGCCTTGCATGCACCGGCAATACCGTGCCAGCTGGCGCGGCGGCCGCCCTGGTCAAGAACCAGATCGCCGATAGCGGCGGCTGGGGCTTCGGCGGCTTCGCCGACCCGGATACCACGGCCATCGCCGTCCAGGCTCTGCTCGCCGCCGGAACCGCGAAGACCGACGCCTCGATTACGAAGGCGGTCGCCTTCTTCCATGCCACCCAGGGCAGCGACGGCGGCTGGGGTTTCGATCCCAGCGCTTCGAACGCGTCCTCGACGGCCTACGTCATCCAGGCGCTCATCGCCCTCGGTGAGAACCCGTCCGCGGCCGGCTGGCAGAAGGACGGCGTTTCGCCCATCGCCTATCTGCTCTCGCAGCAGGAGGCTGACGGATCATTCAAGGGCTTCGACCCGGTGGTGGGCACGAACCAGGCCCTGCCGCCGCTGGCTGGCCGAACCTTCTGCAACGCAGCGGATACGCCGATCACGCTGACGCGGCCAACGCCGACCGCGACTCCTTCACCGACGGTTGCGACGCCGACGGCAACGGTTCCCACAGCCACGGCGACGCCGCCGACCACCGCGCCGAGCGCCACGACCGCACCGGCCACGCCGAGCGTTGCCCCGCGGCCGCCGGCCACCGGCAACACCGCTGTGAGCGCGGAATCGAACGACCCGCTGCTGCTCGCAGGCGGCGCCATCCTGGTCCTCGCTCTCGTTGGCGCGGCTACCTGGGGCGCGGCCCGGCACAGCTGAGATGACTCCCGGGGCATGGATCGCCTGGGTCACGCTGGTCATGGTGGTGGCGCTTGCCACCACCAATCCGCTGTACCTCGGCATCGTGCTCCTCTGTGTAGTGCTGGTCGCGGCGTTCGCGCCGCGCACCGGCACGGGCGCCACCAGCTTCCGCGCACTCGTCGTCTTCGGCCTCGTGATGATGGCTGTCTCGCTGTTCGTGGCAACGGTGAACGGAAGCTACGGCGACCACGTGCTCTTCACGGTCCCCGGACCGAGCATTCCCCGCTGGCTCGGAGGCCTCCACCTTGGTGGGCCGGTGAGCGCCGAAGGCCTCGCCGCCGCCTCTATCCGGGGCACGGCCATCCTCTGCGTGCTGTTCGCGTTCGGGGTGTTCAACGGTGCGGTCAGCCCTCATCGGGTGCTGCGTTCGACGCCTGCCGCGCTCTTCCACGCGAGCCTCATCGTCACGGTGGGGCTGACGCTCCTGCCGTCGAGCATCGAAGACCTCCGCCGGATCCGCGAGATGCGGGCGCTTCGCGGCGCGCGAACGGGCGTGCGCGAACTGCCCGCACTCGTGGTGCCGGCCGTCATCGGCGGCCTCGAACGCTCGATGCGGCTGGCTGAGGCGATGGAGGCCCGAGGCTACGCAGCCTCGGCCCGGCCTCCGCTGCTCCCCCGGCTGGCGGCGGCGGCTTCGGCCCCGTTGCTCATCGCTGCCTCGTGGACCTGGTTCTATAGCGAAGACTGGCGGTGGCTCGGCGCGGTGTTCGCGCTCGCGGGAGCCGGTTGCCTCGGCTGGTGGTTCGTCGCTGCCAACCGCGCCCAGCGGACCACACGATTCCGCACGGAACCAACACCGCTTGTCGAACGCCTCGCCATCGTGGCTTCGCTGGCCGGGTGCGTGGCCGTTCTCGCGCTTCGCTTCCTCGGCGAGGCGAACATGACCTACAACCCGTTCGCCGGCCTGCCACCGCTGACCATGAGTCCCCTCGGCGCGGCGGTCGCGCTGCTCTGCGCGTGGCCTGCCGCGGTCCTCCTCTTCCAGCCGGACGCGACCACCGAACGCGCACCCGAAGCAGAGCCATCCTTCGCCCAGGACCCGGCACGATGACGCTCGCCACCATTGCCGGCCTCTCCTACTGGTACCCCGGGTCCGAGGCGCCCGCCCTGCGCGACATCAACCTCACCCTCGAAAGTGGCGACTTCGCACTCCTCGCCGGGCGCTCCGCGGGCGGAAAATCGACGCTCCTGCGGGTCTTCAACGGCCTCGTCCCGCAGTTCCATGGCGGTCGAATGACCGGCCTGGCCACGGTTGCCGGGCACAACCCGGCGCGCACACCCTCGCGCCAGATGGCGCTGACCGCGGGCATGGTGTTCCAGGAGCCGGAAGCCCAGGCCGTCGCCGAAACAGTCGAGGAAGAGGTCGCATTCGGACTCGAACAACAGGCCGTCGAACGTTCGGAAATTGCCCGGCGGCTCGATGCGGCGCTCGGCGCGATCAGCATCGAACACCTGCGGCACAGGCGGCTGCACACCCTGTCCGGGGGCGAGCGGCAGCGGGTGGCGCTGGCCTCCGTCCTTGCCCTCGAACCGCGCCTGCTCCTGCTCGACGAGCCGACATCGCAACTCGATCCGGCCGGCGCAGAGGCGCTCGTCGCCGCCCTCGAACGGACACGCCAGCAGCGGGATGTTTGCATCCTCGTGGCCGAACACCGGCTCGAACGCCTGCTGCCGTCGGTCAACCGAGTGGTCGAAGTCGCGGGTGGCGCAGCGACCGCCATGACCGCCGAAGAGGCGGCGCTGGGCCTCGAGTCCGTCCCGCCGGCAACGTGGCTCGCGCGCACCCATGCCGGATCGCCCGCAATCAGCCTCGAAGCGGCCCGGCGCGTGCTCCCGGCGCTGGCTGCAGCCGCCATTGCACCGCCGGCGCCGGGCGACGCGCTGCTCGAGGCCGCAGGGCTGACCGTGGCGTACGGCGAGCACATCGCACTCCGCGACGCTTCGTTCACCCTTCGCGAGGGAGAGGTCGTGGCGCTCACCGGCGCGAACGGGAGTGGTAAAAGCACCCTCTTCCGGGCGCTCACCGGGCTGGCGCGGCTCCACGCGGGGACGTTCCGCTACCCGCGGCACGGGACGGACCAGGGTTCTGGAACGCGAGCGATCACGGCGAACGCGGGCCTCGTCCCCCAGGACCCGGCGATCGCGCTGTACCACGAATCGGTGCGCGAAGAACTCGCCGAGACGCTGCGGAACCGGGGCAAGCATCGTCCTGCGCCCGCCGACGTAACCGCAACGGCCGCTCGCTGGGGCATCGAGCAGCTTGCGGCGGCGAACCCGCGCGATGTTTCGGTCGGTCAACAGCAACGGGTTGCAATTGCGGCGATGCTCGCGCACGACCCCGCGGTCTGGCTCCTTGATGAACCGACGCGCGGCGCCGACGGCCCGGCGAAAGCGTGGCTCGCAGGCCGTCTCCGCGAGCATGCAGCAGGCGGCGGCGCAGCGATTGTCGCCACCCACGATGTCGAATCAGCCGCCCAATACGCGACGCGCGTGGTCGGCCTTCGCGAGGGCGTCATCGAGTTCGACCTGCCCGCGCGACAGGCGTTCGCAGCCGATGGCCCGTTGCCAACGCAAACGGCGCGGCTCGTGCCCGGCGCAATCACCATCGACGAGGTGCGGCGTGCCTGACCTGCTTCGAATCCTTCGCGCAGGAGCGCTGCTGGCCGCCGTCGTCGCGGCATTCGCAGCCGTTCCGCTGGCGTACGCCGACGGCGAGGCCGGGCTGGTCGTCCAGGACGGCGACCAGGTGAAGACGTACTGCATCGCCTTCACGGGCGACGGCATCACCGGGCAGGAGTTGCTGAAGCGCGCCGGCATCAGCGTCGAGGCCTTCGGCGGCGGCAGCGGGCTCGCGGTTTGCGCGCTCGGCGAGCGCGGCTGCCCGGATGCAAGTTCGTTCTCCTCCTGCTTCTGCCAGTGCCAGAGCGGCGACTGCACCTACTGGGCGTTCTTCACACGGCAGTACGGCAAGAACTGGGTCTACTCGGCGCTCGCCTTCAACCTGATCAAGGCGAAAGACGGCGATGTTCACGGCTGGAAGTGGGGTCGCGGCGGGCCGAACTCCGCGCCGGCGCCGCAGGACATCACGTTCGCCCAGATCTGCGGGCACGAACCCCAGGGCGGCGCGCCCACCGCGACCGTGCCGCCACCCACAGCCACGAACACGCTGGCGGCAGCGACCAGCGCAGCGACAACGACGGCCACCGGTTCGTCGACGGCGCAGCCTTCGCCGCCGGCGGAGGCGACCCAGCCGGGCACTGCCGCACCGGCTACCCTGGCGCCGACGGTCACCGTCTCGATCACGCGCGCTGCCGGGGCAACGCCCGGGAACACTGTCGCGCCGCCAGCCACCGGTTCGCAAAAAGACGACGACGGCGGGAGTTCAGGCACGTACATCGCCTTTGGGGCCATTGCCGCCGTGCTGGTCGCGGGTGCTGTTTTCGGGGCAGTCCGGAAGGCTCGCCGTGGCCGCTAGAGCGCCTGCTTATCCGTCCGCTTCCGGGCTATCCGGCATCTTCGACCCGGGCCAGTGGCTGTTCGCCGCGCTCAACATCATCGGGTTGGTCGCCTACCTCGCGCCGTTCTTCGCTCCAGGGCTGCGCGAAGGCGGCTCGGCCAATTTCGCGCACAAGACCGACGCGCCGCTCGTGTTCGCGGCGACGGCTGCGCTCTGCCTGGTCCTCGTCGTCGCCGACCTGACCGCGGGTGGCCTGAACAGCAAGTCGCTGGCGGCGCTCGGCGTGCTGGCAGCGCTGGCGGCCGTCCTGCGCACGCTCACGCTGCCGGCCGGCGCAAACCTCTACTTCTTCCTTGTCATCCTCGGGGGATACGCCTTCGGGCCGCGGATGGGCTTCCTGTTGGGGGCGCTGTCGTTTTTCCTCAGTGCCGTGATCACCGGCGGCATCGGCCCGTGGCTGCCGTTCCAGATGTTCGCATCGGCATGGATGGGTATGAGCGCGGGCTGGCTCGCCGGGTTCCTCGGGCGGCGGGGACGGCGAACCGAGGTGGCCGCCGTGGTGCTGCTCGGGTTCGCGTGGGGGCTGCTCTTCGGGGCGATCACGAACCTCTGGTCGTGGCCGTTCTTCGCCGCCGGGCCAGACACGTCGTACCAGGCAGGCCTCGGCCCGGCCGAGACCCTGCGCCGGTACTGGAACTACTACATCCTCACCAGCCTCGGCTGGGACCTGCTCCGCAGCCTCTGCAACGCAGCCGTGCTGGTCATCGTCGGCGGGCCGCTGCTGCGGGCGCTGCTGCGCTTCCGTCAGCGGTTCAGTTTCGAACTGGACTGAGCCTAGCCTGTTTAGCCGATAACCGCGACCATTTCGATTTCGATGAGCAGGCCATCCATCGCCAGCGCCGTCACGCCGACAAGGGTGCTGGCCGGCGGGTTCGCATCGGGCAGGTAACGGCCACGAACCTCGCGCACAGCCGCGATGGACTCGGCGTTGAGGCCGACCACGTAGGTGTTCTGCTTCACCACGTCGGCGAAGGTGGCGCCGGCCGCGGCGAGCGCCGCCTTCAGGTTCTCGTAGACCTGGGCGGCCTGGGCGCGCATGTCGCCGAGGCCGACGATCTTGCCCTCCTTATCGAGCGCGATCTGGCCGGAGATGAACACCATCGTGCCGCTGGCGGTGACGACGTGGCTGTAGCCGCGCGGGGTGGAAAGGTCAGGGGAAACGGGATAGTTCTTCACCTGAACGATTCTACGCGGCGCGCACCCGTGGCGGCTGCATAGAATTGGCGAAACAGGCGGCGGCAGGAGTGTGACTTCGTGACGGAAACTTGGGCGAACTGGTCGGGGGCGGTGACGGCCGAACCGCGGCGCATCGAACGGCCAACCTCGGAGGAGGACCTGCAGGAGGCGGTGCGGCGCGCAGTCCGCGAGGGGATCGACGTCCGGGTCGTCGGCAGCGGGCATTCGTTCGCGCCCATCGTCGCGACGCGGGGCGTGATCATTTCGCTCGACGACCTCCAGGGACTCGTTTCGACGGACCCGGCGAGCAACGAAGCCACGCTGTGGGCGGGGACCAAGCTATACCGGGCGACGCACGAACTGTGGGAGGCCGGCCTCGGCCTCGAAAACCAGGGCGACATCGACATGCAGTCAGTTGCCGGCGCGTTCTCGACAGGTACGCACGGCACCGGCCCGGCGTTCGGCAACATCCCGAGCAAGATCACGGGGATGCGGCTGGTGACGGCCGCGGGCGACCTCCTCGACACACGCGACGCCCACCCGGACGTGCTCCGCGCCGCCAGGGTGTCGCTCGGAATGCTGGGCGTGGTGAGCCAGGTGACGATTGCCTGCCTGCCGCGGTACGCCCTTCACGAGCGCCGCTGGCAGACCACGGCGGCCGAAGCGATGGAGCGCCTTGCGGCCAACGTCGCGGCCAACGAGCACTATGAGTTCTTCTGGTACCCCCTCGCCGACATGGCCGAGCACAAGTCGCTCAACACCACCCCCGAGGTCCCGGTGGACGAAGAACCGCCGCCGCTGGAAGGCCCCGGCGAGCGCACCGGCTGGAGTCACCGCATCTACCCCTCGGCACGGGAACAGAAGTTCAATGAGATGGAGTACAGCCTGCCTGCCGAGGCGGGGCCGGAATGCTTCGCGCTGGTGCGAGACCTGATGCGCACGCAGTTCCCGAAGTGGAGCTGGCCGGTGGAGTACCGCACGGTAGCCGCTGACGACGCCATGCTGAGTCCCGCGTACGGCCGCGCGACGGTGACGATCTCGGTCCACCAGGACGCGCGCCGCCCGCACGAACCGTACTTCCAGGCCGTCGAGGCGATCTTCAATCGGTACGCGGGCCGGCCGCACTGGGGCAAGGTCCACTGGCAGACGCGGGACGGCCTGCGGGCGGCCTACCCGGAGTTCGAGGCATTCAGCGAACTGCGCCGCTCGCTCGACCCATCCGGGCGGTTCCTTTCGCCCTACCTGCGCGACCTCTTCGATTAGCGGGACGCCCGGACACTACTCGCCGAGGATGTCGAGCGCTTCGCGGACGTGCGTCGCTGCTTCGGCCTCGTGCGCGGCGGCGCGACGGAGCGTCATCGCTGCGGCCCTTCGCAGGCCGGGATTGTTCACGTTCCCATGGCCGCCGCTGGGGAACGGGAAAAGCGTGATGAGGGGGGCCAGCGCCTTCACCTGTTCACGAATCGCCCGCTCGGCGGCGAGCAGCGGCGAGGCAAGCTCCGGGACCGCTTCGGCGATATCGGCGAGGAACGCCGCGCCATCCATCCGCGCGGCCTGCAGGACAACGAGCGTATAGGCGTTCCCGGCGCGGTCGACTTCGGTTTCGCCTTCGAAGGCGTCGGCCCAGGCGCGAATCGCGGCCGTCCCCCGGGGCTGGCCGTCCTCGGCGCCGTCCAACCCGGCGAAGCAGTCGAGCGCCGTCTGGAGCGAACCGCCGATGCTCTCCAGCGGGTCCATTTCGAACGGCTCCAGCGGCGCGAACAGTTCGAGCCTGCCGATGGCGGTCGGCCAGACGTCCCAGAGGACGAACGGGCCGAGCTCCTCCGTCAGCATGTCGTGGACGAGGAAGCCTGCGCGGTCGCGGTCGTAGCCAAAGACGATGCCGTGTTCGTGGAGGTGGAAGTCCCATCCGATGAGCGGCCTGCCTGCATCGAGGTGGGCGATAGCCCAGTCGACGGCTGCAGTTCGCATGTCGTCCCACGGGCCTTCGGCGGGCAGTTCGCCGCCGAAACGCTCCCAGCGAAAGCCGGTGCGGGCGTACCGTTCGACCATCGCCTGCCAGTCGAGGTCGGCGACGCCGGAAGGGAGCGCGGCAACCTCGCCCTTCGTGCCCAGGCAGGTGTGCCAGGCGTGCCCCGTCAGCCCCATGACGGCGTGACGAGGAAGCGGCTGGCCGTAGAACTCGAGGATACCTTCGAGGGCTGCGGCAGCACTCGTCCAGTTCGGGGCCAGGCGGATGCCGGGGATCTCGACGCGCATCAACAGAGTGTACCGGCCGGGCCGTGAAGGCGGCGCTTCGCTGTAGACTCTCGGGGCTCACATCAAGCAGGAGATGTACGAACCATGGCGATCGATTTCGAAATCCCGGCGGAGGCCAAAGCCATCCGCGAACGCGTCCGCAAGTGGGTCCAGGACGAATGCGTCCCGGCCGAGCGCGAACTGGAGCACCGGCCGTACAAGGAGGTGCTGGCCGAACTGCGGGCGAAAGCGCGGGCGCAGGGGCTCTGGTGCCCCTTCATCCCGAAGGAGTACGGCGGGATGGGCCTCGGGCCGCTGGCTAACGCGCTCGTCCAGATGGAACTCGGCGAAAGCTACCTCGGCGCGCTTTCGATGAACACGCAGGGCCCGGACGACGCGACGATGCTGACGATCCTCACGCACGGGACGGACTACCAGAAGGAGAAGTTCCTCAAGCCGCTCCTCAACGGCGACAAGCGCGTCTGCTATTCGATGACGGAGAAAGCGGCTGGCGCCGACGCCACGGGCATGCGTACGAAGGCCGTGCGCGACGGCGACAACTGGGTGCTGAACGGCGAGAAGTGGTTCAGCAGCGCAGCCAGCGCGGCCGACATCGCCGTTGTGATGGCGCGCACCGACCCGGATGCGCCGCGCCACCAGCAGTTCACCACCTTCATCGTCGAACTGCCGAACCCCGGCTACCAGATTGTCCGCGACATTAAGACGATGGCGATCGAAGGGCCGCTGAGCCACGTGATGGGCGGCGGGCACGCCGAGGTGAAGATCGACAACCTCGTGGTCCCACACGCGAACGTCCTCGGCGGACTCGGCCAGGGGTTCAGCATGGGCCAGCACCGGCTTGCCTACGGGCGGCTCCGGCACGGGATGCACAACGTGGCCATGGCTCAGCGCGCCCTCGACATGGCCGTCGCCCACATCACCGAGCGGGAAACGTTCGGGCGGTTGCTTTCGGAGCGCCAGGGTGTGCAGTGGATGATCGCGGACTGCGCGAGCCAGTTGTACATCGCCCGGCTGATGCTCATGCACATCGCCTACAAGGCCGAGAACGGCATGGACCTCCGCCAGGAGAACGGCATCGCCAAGGTGTTCCTCGCGACCATGGTGCACCAGGTGGTGGACACCGCCATCCAGCTCCACGGGGCGCTCGGCTACTCCCAGGACACGCCGCTCGCGCGCTGGTACACGTCGATCCGTTCGCAGCGGCTCGTCGACGGCCCGGACGAAGTGCACCGCTGGACGACTGGCCGGAACGTCATCAAGGCGTACCAGCAGTTCGGCACGACGGCGAGCGCCTGCGGCGGCGAACTGCTGTAAGGGGCAGGACGGAGAGCGTCTGTGGCGAGGCGGCCCAACGGCTGCCTCGCCACGGGCACTGGTTTCAGATGAAGAAGCCGAGGCCGAGCTGGCCCTTCACCGCGTTGATCTCGCCAAGGTGCATAAAGCCGTGGGTCATGACGACCTGGCGGAAGACGCGCCACTTCGGCATCTCACCGAGGGGCTTCACCATCTGGACCTCGTCGAGCTTCGCTTCGGGGACGACCTTGAGGAAGGCGAGGGTGTCTTCGCGAACCTCGGAGAGATACTGCATAAGCCGGTCGCGGTCGAAGACGAGGCTCTGCGCTTCCTCCATGCTCATCCCGGTGCCCTGCGCTACGGCCGGGAGGCCCCAGCTTTCGTTGTAGCCCTTCGTCATCCAGATCGGCGGCTTGCGGTCCTGCATGACGAAGTTCGTGATGTTGTCGGTGGTGCGAATGACGTGCCAGGCGTTAAAGCCGATGTTCACGGCGTGCCCGCCGGGTTGATGGTTGACCTGCTCGTTCGAGAGGTCCTTGATGGCCAGGTTCAGCCAATCAGTCATTTGATCGACGCCGTCGACCAGCATTTCGCGAGCATCCATGGGGCTCACCTCCAGCGCCGGAAGTCTAGGGCGCGGAGGGAGTTTCTTCAAACAACTCTCAGGGGTGGACGGGACGCGGTTGGGCGAGGTCGGCCCCGGTGAGCACCGGCTGCAGGCCCCGGCGGACGCGGTCGGCGTTGGCGACGATGGCGTAGAGGGTCTCGATTGCCGGGACGGGGACGCCCAGTTCGCGAGCCCGGCGGACCGGGTTGCCGAGGATTGTTTCGACTTCGAGTTCGGCGCCCTGGACGTAGTCGATGACCATGCTCGTGCGGTAATCGCCCATCGTGCCGGTAAGCGTGAACATCCGCGGAATGACCTCTTCGGCATCGAGACGGGCTTCGGAACCGGCCGCCGCCAGGTCGGCGTTGCCAGCGAGGACGACTTCGCGCATGAGCCGCTCGGCCGTGGCGCGGAGTTCGGCACTGGCAAGGATGGTCGCTGTACCGATGCCACCGCCGGCGACGCTCAGGCCATTAAACGGAATGTTCCAGCAGAGCTTCTCCCAGCGGGCGTAGCGAAGGTTCGGGGCCACGACCGTTTCGATGTTGCCGCTTTCGAGCAGCGCCCGGAGGAGTTCGTTCTCCGCCGGGTCATCGAGGGCGTGGCCGATCGAGACGCGACCGTAGTCGAGGTGGTGGATGACGCCCGGTTCGCCGCGGTTAATGCAGACGAAGGCCATCCCGCCGAACACCTGCCGCGGTTCGAACCACTGGCTGAAGCGGGATTCGATGCCGAGGCCATTCATGAGGGCGATGACGCGCGTGTTCGGGCCAACACAGGGCGCGCTCAGCGGGCCCGCGGCATCAAGCGAGGTGGTCTTGAGCGAACAGATCACCCAGTCGACCGTGCCCAACTCTTCGGGCGTGGCGACGGCGTTCACGTGGTCGAGGTGGAAGTCACCCGCCGGGCTAAAGACCTGGAGGCCGCGCGCACGCACCGCTTCAAGGTCGCGCCGGAGCAGGAAGCGGACATCGTGGCCGGCCTGCGCGAGGCGCGCGCCGTAGTAGCCGCCAACAGCGCCCGCGCCAACCACCGCGATGTTTGCCATGGCCAGATTTTCGAGGCTGCCCCCGGCGGTGTCGAACCGGGCGATTAGACCAGCCCGGCATCCTTGAGCCGCGCCAGTTCGGCGTCGTCGATGCCGAGCAGGCCGCCGAGAACCTCCTGGTTGTGTTCGCCAAGGAGCGGCGCGCGGCCCGGCACGAACCCCGGCGTTCCCGTGAGCACTGGCACGACACCCGGCTGAAGAAGGTGACCGTAGTCGGCGGACTCCACCGAGAGCACCTGGTGGCGGTCGGCGAAGTGCTGGTCGCCGACGATGTCCTCCATGAGGTAGACCTTCGTCGCGGGCACGCCGAAGCGGTCCAGCGTCTCCTGGCACTCGGCCAGCGTCCGCACCTTCACCCATTCGCCGAGGATGGCGTGGATGGCGGCGTGGTTCTGAAGGAGATTGAGCCGCGGGGTGAAGCGTTCATCCTGAACGAGTTCAGGCTGGCCGATGGCGTCGCACAGCTTCACGAAAGCGCGCTGAGTGGTGGCGTTAATCACCAGGTAGTGGCCGTCCGAGGTCTCGAACTGCTCAGCCGGGACGACGCCGGGGAAGTAGTTGCCCGAGCGTTCGCGGTCCTTGCCCTGGAGGCCGTAACTCGCGATGTGGGTGCCGCTCATGCGCCAGACCGCTTCATAGAGGGCCATGTCCACGTCCTGGCCGCGTCCGGTCAGGTCGCGCGCGCGGAGGGCGAGCATCGCCCCAAAGGCGGCGAACATGCCCGCGCCGTAGTCGGCAACGAAGTAGGCGGGGCGCACCGGGGGCCGGTCGGCGAAGCCGGTCAGCGCAGTGATGCCGGCGAAGGCCAGGGCCACGCGGTCGAAGCCGGCGCGGTCACGGTAGGGGCCGGTCTGGCCGTAGCCGCTGATGCGGACCACAACGAGGCCGGGGTTCGTTTCGCGCAGGGTGTCAGGCGCGAAACCCCACTTTTCGAGCGCACCGGGCCGGTTGTTATCGATGAGGACATCGGACTTGTCTGCGAGGCGGCGGAAGATGGCGGCGCCTTCGGGGCGGGTGATGTCGAGCGTTATCGCCTTCTGGCCGCGGTTGTCCTGGGCGAAGGAGACGCTGCCGCGGTTGGATTCGCCGGTGACCGGGGGTTCGATCTTGATGACTTCGGCGCCGAATTCGGCGAACAGCGTGGCGCAGAACGGCGCAGCCAGGATCTGGCCGGTGCTGATGACAAGGATCCCCGTGAGTGGCATGGGTGATGAGGGCGTGGTCATAGTGGTCGCTGATAATACGGCGCGTGACCGAACCGCGTGCGGAAACGTTCTACGACCGGGTCTACGCATTCGTCGCCAGCGTGCCGGCGGGGCGCGTGGTGACATACGGGCAGGTGGCGCTCGAACTGGGGTCGCCAGCGGCTGCCCGGGCGGTCGGGTACGCGTTGCACCACCTGCCCGGCGTCGACCGGGAGGTGCCGTGGTGGCGGGTGGTCAACGCATCCGGCGGGATCAGCCTGCGCAGCCGCGGCATCGCCGCGGACTGGCAACGCGAGCAGTTGGAGCGCGAAGGCGTGCACTTCGGGCTCGATGGGCGCATCCGGCTGCATGAGTTCCGCTGGTTCCCGGGGGACGACGGGAGCTAATCGAACCAGGCGAAATCATCTCCAAGGGGCGGCAACTGCCGCACTTTCTCGATGAACGCCGGCCAATCGATCCCAACGGACTCGGCGGTCATGCGCGCGACGATTTGTCCGGATCGCCCCAGGAGCACTTGATCTCCCGGGCCGAGCGCCGCGAGTGCCGCGTCTATCTCTTTCGCGAACGTTTCCACGGACAGCCGCAACTGAGTCACACCTACACTGTACCACCGGGTTCAGCCCTCGGGTTCAATCGAACCAGCGCATCTCGCCGGGTGCGAGTTCCACCACCTCGACTGTGCCGCGCCGTTCGATGGCGACCTTCCGCGCGGCGGTGCCGTCGTTTCGGACCTGGACGCGGCCGGAGACCTGCCGTTCGAACAGGTCCTTGCGCACCAGGCTGGCCGAATCACCGACGACGCGGGGGCCCTTGCCGGGCGCGGTGACCTGCCAGAGCGCGCCTTCGTGCGGGCGGAGGAAGACGTCGCCCATCGGCAGCATGCGTGCGTTCCACGTGTCGAATGCCAACTCGCCGGGCTGGAGCAGTTCGCCCCAGGGGAGCCAGCGCGACTCGTCGCTCCAGTTGAGGACGCCGACAAGTGAGCGGCCGTCACCAAGCGCAGCTCGCCACGCGTGGGGAACCGGCCCTTCTGACAGATCGAGCGGAGCCGCTGCTACGCCGGGCGGTGGGAAGAGCGCGAGCGCGACCTGGCGGCGTTCCGGCGTGAGCTTTGGGAGGTCATCGCTGGCGACCACCATGCCCCCGCTGAGGGCGATGCCCGTCGCGAGGAAGCGCGCTTCGGCTTCGTTCAACGCGGTATCGGTCGAGCGGACGATGAGGCAGTCGGGGTCGTTCGCCCACCAGCGCATGTGCATCCAGTTGCGCTGGAGGGTGAGGCGCATGGCGTGGCGAACCGAGGGGTTCGGGCCGTCAGCCCAGAGCTCCTTCACGTCGGGCCCCACGCGCATCGCATCGACGAGGCCGATGACCGGCCCGAAGTGGCAGGTGCAACCGAGGATGAACGTGTCGTCACCGGCCTCTTCGCGGATGATTTCGAACCCCCGGCGGAGGTTGGCCGGGCCAGTCGTCCCGGGGACGTGGTAATTCACGCCCGTCGAGCGGATGGCGGCGAAAGCGCATGCGTCGAGCTTGAGGTACTCATAGCCCCACTCCTTCACCACGGTCCGGACGACGTTGCGCAGCCAGGCTTCGGTCTCAGGGTTCGTGAGGTCAAGGACGGCGCAGCGACCAAGCCAGGTCTGGACGAACACGGGCTCGCCAGTAGTGGTCTTGAGGGTCATCCCGGGGTGTTCGCGAAGGGCGGCCGAGTCTTCGTTAAGGATGAACGGTGCGAGCCAGAGGCCCGGCCGGTACCCGGCGCCCCGGATGCGTTCCGCGAGCGCTTTCATCCCGGAAGGGAACTTCTCGTTCGGGGTGAGCCAGTCGCCCGTGTGGGACTGGTAGCCGTCGTCGATCTGGACGTACTCGGCGGGGTGCCCGTCGCTGACCATCGCTTCGAGGTTCGCGACAACGTCCGCTTCGCTGACCTTGTTATAGAAGTAGTACCAACTGCACCAGCCGGTCGGGACGTGGTCCGGCACCCGGGCGTTCATCCGGGCGCCAGCCTCATCGGCGTACTGCTCGATGAGCGCCTGGGCATCGCCCCCGGCGGCGAGGAGCACGGGCGGCAGCTCGATCCGTTCCCCCGGCGCCAGCGCCGTCGCTTCGAGGTCGAAGCTGAGCGTGAGCTTCGCAAGCCGGGTCTCCTCAGCGTCGAGCTCGATCTCGGCGTCGAAGAAGAAGCGGGTCATGTCCAGGCTGCCGGCAAGCAGCGCCTGGGGCTGTTGACCAGCGTTGGACAGCAGGACGACATCGCGCGAGATGTAGCGGACGGTCTCGCCGTGGTCGCGGCGGTAGCGGCCGTCGTAGCCCTCGGCGGCTTCTTCGCCGAAATTGCGGACGATAGCGTCCATCTGCATGTAGCGGCCGTGGAGCCATGCCCAGTTGCCGGCTGCGGGCCCTTCGAGGGCCGCTTCAACACCGGCACGGCCCGGGATGACGGTGGCCTCGGAACGGTTGACGAGGGTCATCCGGAGCTCGCTGGTGCGGGCTTCGAAGTCCCGTTCGAGCGCCACGCCTTCCGGCAGCGGGAGCGGGGTGAGCCAGAGGTCCCACGGGAGATTGAGCATGCGTTCACGGTACAGAACGCGGCCGCTGCAGTCGCGGCTCGGCGGTTCATCGCGCGTCGGCCAACGGCGGGCGAAGTTGTTAGAATCGCCCGGAACCCGAGGAGGCGCGCATGCCCGGCCCCATCTCGTCGCTCACCGGCGGGGACAACTACTTCGAAGACTTCGTGGTGGGCGCGAAGTACGAGCATGCGCGCGGCAAGACCGTCACCGAGATGGACGGCGTGCTCATCACAAACATGGTGATGAACACCGCGCAGGGACATTTCAATGAAGACCAGATGGCGAAGGGCCCGATGGGCCAGCGCATCGTCTTCGGAGGCGTGACAGCGGCGATGGTCGTCGGCCTCGCGATGCAGGACACCGGCGAGCAGGCCCTCGCCGAAATCGGGATGACCGGCATCCGCTTCCGCGTCCCGGTGCACCACGGCGACACGCTCTACGCCTTCAGCGAGGTCCTCGAAACGCGCGACAGCGACCGACCCGACGCCGGCGTGGTGCGATTCGCCCACCGCGGGCTGAACCAGGACGGAAAGGTCGTGTTCGAAGGCGAACGGACCGTCCTGCTCAAGCGCCGCTCGCACTGGGGCGACCGGTGACGGAAGGCGCGGACTACCGGCGGGCCCACGAACACGCCGCTGCCATGGCGGCAGGGCCAACCGGTCCCCTCAGCGGCATCCGGATCATCGACTTCACGCGCGCGCTGGCCGGGCCGTTCTGCACGATGCTGCTCGCCGACCTCGGGGCCGACGTCATCAAAATCGAACCGCCGGAAGGCGACTTCAGCCGGTTCTCTGAGCCGTACCCCGAGGACGACGACGAGCGGGCCTTCGGCGGCTACTTCGCCAGCATCAACCGGAACAAGCGCGGCATCATGGTCGACCTGAAAGACCCGGCCGAGCGGCCGCGCATCCACGACCTCATCGACGGCGCGGACTGCGTGGTGGAGAACTTCCGGGTCGGCGTGATGGAGAAGCTGGGGTTCGGCTACGAAACCCTGGCCGCACGGAACCCGGCGCTCGTCTACGCAGCCATCCGCGGATTCGGCGACCCGCGAACCGGCGCGAGCCCGTTCGCGGAGTGGCCCTCGTACGACGTGGTGGCCCAGGCGATGGGCGGCATCGTGAGCATGACCGGCAGTGAAGACGGCCAGGTGCTGAAGGTCGGCGCGAGCGTTGGCGACCTCTACCCCGGAACCGTGGCTGCGCTCGGCATTGTCAGCGCGTTGCTGCACGCCAAACTCACCGGCCAGGGCCAGTTCCTCGATGTCTGTATGGTCGATGCGATTACGGCGCTCTGCGAGGCCGCGGTCTACCGCTACACCTACGCGGGCACGGTCACGCGGCCGCTCGGGAACAGCCATCCGCAACTGGCGCCGTTCGACGTCTACCGGACGGCTGACGGTTTCTGCGCAATTGCCGCACCGACCCAGAACCACTGGGCGCTGCTCTGCGCCCACATCGACCGCGCCGACCTCATCCACGACCCGCGCACGCTGAGCAACAAGGACCGTGTAACGAACGCCGCCTTCGTGAAAGAGGTGGTCTCCGGGTGGACAGCCGCCCACACAACCGCAGAGATCGTCGGCATCCTCGGCGGTTCGGTACCGGTCGGGCCGGTGAACGACGCCGAGGCGCTGTTCGCGAGTCCCCACCTGCACGCTCGCAACATGCTCGTCGCGGTCGAACACCCGGGCAGTGCGCGGCCGGTGGTGCTGCCGAACAGCCCCATCCGGATGACGGTGACACCGCCCGGCATCTACCGGCGGCCACCCAAACTCGGCGAACACAACGACGAGGTGTTCGCCGAAATCAAACCGAGGGAGACCGAATGACTCGCCCGACCCGCCTGCGCCGCTCCGAACTCTCCACGCCGGGTTCGAACCCGAAGATGATCGAACGTGCCGCCACGAGCGCGGCGGACCTCGTCTTCCTCGACCTCGAAGACGCCGTCGCGCCGTCGGACAAGGTCTCAGCCCGCCAGAACATCATCGCCGGGTTGAACGACCTCGACTGGGGCGCGAAGACCCGCGCCGTGCGGATCAACGGCACGGAGACCCACTGGTGCCACGCCGACCTCGTTGAGGTGGTGGGCGGCGCGGGGGCGAACATCGACGTCATCATCGTGCCCAAGCCGAAGGCGCCCCGCGACGTGTGGTTCGTCGACACGATGCTGACCCAGCTGGAGCGCCAGCACGGGCTCGAGCCGGGCCGCATCGGCCTCGAACTGCTCATCGAGGAGACTGAGGCGCTCGCGCGAGTGGAGGAGATCGCCGCCTGCTGTCCCCGGCTCGAAGCGCTCATCCTCGGCTTCGGCGACTTTTCGGCGAGCCAGGGGATGCGCCTGAGCCTCCACGGGCCAGGCGAGGGGAAGTACCCCGGCGACCCGTGGAGCTACCACCGCAACCGCATGATCGTTGCCGCGCGGGCGAACGGGCTCGACGCCATCGACGGGCCGTTCGCGGACTTCCGGGACGATGAGGGCTATCGCCGCGAAGCGACCTGGGCGTCGGCGCTCGGCGCAGTGGGCAAGTGGGCCATCCACCCCTCGCAGGTACCGATCGCGAACGACGTTTACTCGCCGACCGACGCGGAGACAGCCCGCGCCCAGCGCATGGTCGCCCAGGTCCGGGAAGCCGAAGCAGCCGGAGCCGGAGCGGCCAACGCCGGTGGCGTCATGATCGACGCGGCGACGGCGCGGCTCTTCGAGGTCACGCTGGAAAGGGCGCGGCTCACAGGGAAGATTTGAGGGATAGGGGTTTGGGGATAGGGCGGCCGCGGGGGCCTCGGGAGGATGTCGTACAATAGGAACATGACGCTCGCCAGGCACCATCGACGGCAAGATACGAAGAGTCCGCGCTTGCAGGAGGCGCAGAGCACCCCAGAGACACTCGGTGACGGTGTTTCCGTGCTCACGTCCACGGAGGCATGGAGCCTCTTCGATGCCCAGGCGCGAAAGCACCTCCGTATGAGTGCCGAAGAGTTTGAGTTGGCGTGGGAGCGGGGCGACCTCCGTGCGAGACAGGAGTCACTCCCGGTCCGCAGGGTGCTCGCGGTTCGAGTCCCGAAACCGTAGGCGTCGGGCGGAAGCGTGACTGGAAGAACCCCGCGGGAAGCGGTCTCCGACTACGTTCAGCGGGTCCGGAAGGCGGTCTCTTGTGTTCATCCTACAGCTCACCTTGCGACCGATTGCCACAATCCGGGAGACGGTAAACGTCACAACTTGATTCTCGCGGGCAACGAACCCTTTCGCGTCGCCACCGCACAGGGCAGCCCGTCCTATCTCGTTTATGTACATCGGTCGTTCGAGGTTCTTGCGGACGGCGCTGAAGGAACCTGGCGCGTGGGCACCCGGGGATACACCTACGCAGCCATGGAGGACACCGAGTCCCAACGAGAACTCGTTGCGTTTCACTGGCATCCAGGCGAACAAGCGTTCAACGAGCCGCACCTTCACATCCCGGATCATCCCAACGCGCGCATGGAGCATGCCCACATCCCGACGGGCTGGGTCCAGGTGGAGGCGTTCGTAAGCATGCTCATCCGGGAATTTCGCGTGAAGGCCCAGAGAACGGGCTATCGCGCCATCCTCGAACCGCGAGGGTCACAGCCCCACCCCTGGGACTGACTCCCCGCATCTCCGCGCTATGCCAACCGCCACCTCCGGCCGATACCCATGGGGAGACATCGCCCGTGGGGAGGCCATTGACCGGCCAGACCGACTTCATTGCCCTGCTCACTGACCCGGACTTACTGCAGCTCATGCTGTTCGCCTGCCCGGATGGGGTGATCGTGACCGATCAGGCCGGCGACATCGCGCTGTTCGCGGGGGCGAGCGAGGCGATGTTCGGGTACGAGCCGGTGGAGGTGATGGGCCGCAGCTTCCGCACGCTCATCGCCGATGCTCAGTCGCACCGGCGGCTGCGGGATCAGCTGGACCGGCACACCAACGTTTCGAACATGGAAGTGACCGCTGCGCGCAAGGGCGGGACGAAGTTCTCGGCAGCATTCTCGGCGGCGGTCATGAGGGACCGCTACGGCTGCGTCCTCGGGACGGTCTACTACGTCCGCGACCACTCCGGCGTACGCGAAATCGAGGACGCCCTGCGCAGCAAGAACGCGCAGCTCAACCATCTCGTTTCGAAGCTGGACCACCTTGCGCATCACGACCAGCTGACCGGCCTCCTCCGGCGCGGCAGCGCGATGGAAGAGGCCGAGGATGTCCTGCTGGCTTCCGGCCTCGAACGTCCGAATTTCGGGATCGCAGTGTTCGACCTTGACCACTTCAAGCTGGTCAACGACTCCTACGGCCACCTCATCGGCGACAAAGTGCTGACCTCAGTCGGTGCGGCGTTGCGCAAGATCGCCCGGCAGGACGACATCATCGGGCGGCTCGGGGGCGAGGAATTCGTCGCCTTCCTGCCGGGAGCGGACCTGGCCGCCGTGACGGCGTTCGCCGAACGGGCCCGGCTGGCCATCGAGGGGACCAGGATCCTGCTGAGCGACGGCCTCACCGTCTCGGTCACAACGTCAGGGGGCGTGGCGGCCATCCCGCAGTGCGCGGACAGCCTCATCGATGCACTGCGTATCGCCGACGACCGGCTCTACGCAGCCAAACGGGCAGGACGGAACCGGATCACCAGCGACGACATCAACCGTGACGACAACAGGAGTGCCGCGTGACCACCGAATCTGCCCCGCTCGAGCTTGAGGCGCGGAACCGCCTGCGCCTGATCGTCAACCGGACGACGGACCTCACGCCACTGAAGAGCGTCGCCACGAAGGCTATCCAGATCGCCGAGGACGAGCGGTCGGCGGCGATGGACCTCGCCACGGTCATCAGTTCGGACCAGGCCCTGACTTCGAAGCTGCTGAAGCTGTCGAACTCGGCGTATTACGGCTACGCGCGGCGGATCTCGAACGTCCGCGAGGCAGTCATCTTGCTGGGCATGCGCACGGTGCGTTCGGTCGCCATCTCCTCAGGTATTATCGATGCCTTCAATGTCCCCAGTTCCGAGGCCGCCGGCTTCGACCAGGATCTATTCTGGGCGCACTCGGTCAGCGTCGGGCTGGTTGCCGAACTGCTGGCCCGCGAGACGCGCATCAGCAGGCCGGAAGACGCCTTCACCGCTGGCGTGCTCCATGACGTCGGCAAGCTCGCGATGTTGCTCGCGGAGCCGAAGATGTTCGGCGAGGTTATCGACCTCGTGAAGCACGAAGGGATGAAGTACCGCGAATCCGAACTGGCGGTCTTCCAGATCGGACATGAGCATGTCGGTGCACGGCTGGCGCAGCGCTGGAAGTTCCCCGAGTCGCTCGTCCAGGCCATTCGAGACCACCACCCGGCGAAGGGCCTCGCGGCCATCGGTTCGATGGGAGACCTGATCGCGGCAGCGGACCTCGCGTGCAATCGCGAGGGGCTCGCCTGCGGGTTCGACTTCACGCACGACGCGTTGCGCCGGCCGGCTGTCGCCCTGCCCCCGGCTGTGGACACGGCGATCAACAAGGTTCACGGCGGGATGGCCACGATCGAAGAGAAGGCGCGCGCGTTCCTCCTCCACGTCACCTCACGGGCGCCGCGCTGGTACGCCCCGCACCACGGGGAACTGGACGGCGAAGAAGAAACCGGCGCGGCCTGATGACGGCTCAGGGGTCTGCCGATATCCGTTAGTGAGGACAATGTATGCAGGGGAACGAGCAAGCAGCCGAGCGGCCTGAGAAGCAGGCCCACGAGACGCGCAAGCACCTGATCCGGGCCGCCCTCCTGGTTGGCTGGGGTCTCGTCCTCGCCGTCCAGATCAGTGCGACGATGTCGGACCCGACGGTCTCGAACCTGATCGTCTCGGCGGCGTTCTGCCTCCTCTTCCTCATCGTCAACATCAACCTTTTTGTGATTGGCTGGCTTGGTTCGCGGAGCTGGCGGCGGGTCAGTTCGAAGCTCCACGGGGCGGCCTATCTGAGCGAGTTCCACAACCTGCCCAACCGCAACTACGTGCTTGCCGAGTTGCGCCGCGAGATGCCGCGCGCCCGTACCCACAACGCGCCCTTCGTGCTCATCCAGCTCTCACTTGAAAACATCGACGGCGTGCGCGAACGGCGCGGCGACGACTTCGCCGACCGGTCCGTCAACGGCCTGGTCGATGTGCTCAAGCGGCTGACCCGCAGCTCCGACTTCCTCGCCCACCTCGGCGGCGCGCGCTTCTGCGTGATGCTCGTCGAATGCACCCTCGAGCAGTCGTACATCTACCTGAAGCGGGTGCCCGGCACGATTTCGGTCAGCGACGGGCGGCAGATGCTCGACGTTGCCGTGACCGCGCGGGTCCACCAGTACGACCTTGAATCGCTGTACGCGACAGACGTGCTGCGGGACCTCGAAGAGACGAAGCCCCTGCGCCGCCGCGAGCAACCACGGATGGACGCCCTCGCCGCCTGATCCCGGTCCGGTCCCCGGTCAGCGGTAGTCGGCGGATTCACCCGACACGATGGAGCTTGAGGAAGTTCGTCACCCCCTGGGCGCTGGCCGGCATGCTGCCAACCACCACCACTTCCTCACCCGGTGTGACGTACTTGCCGTCCGCGAGCGTGCTGTCGACGACGCGCAGCAGCGCCTCGGAGGTCTCGGCGAGGTCAGACCGGATGGGGGTGACGCCACGGGCCAGCGCGAGCCGCCGGCAAACCGTTTCGTGCGGTGAAACAGCCAGGATCGGCGCGTTGGGATGGACCTTGCTGAGGAGCATCGCGGTGTAGCCGCTGTTCGTGAAGCAGACGACCGCCTTCATGTTCTCGTCCGATTCGACGATGCGGCGGGCTGCCAGGGCGACCACGTAGGAGTGGTCGTCCGTGTCCGGGCGGCCCATCACTTCGTGTTCAAAGTCCGTGGTTGCGGCTTCGGCCCGGCGGATGATGCGGTCCATCATCGCCACCGTTTCGACCGGGTAGCGGCCGATCGCCGTCTCTTCGCTCAGCATGAGCGCGTCGGAAAGGTCCCAAACGGCGTTCGCGACGTCCGAAGCTTCGGCGCGCGTCGGCCTCGGTGAATCGACCATGGATTCGAGCATCTGGGTTGCGGTGATGACCGGGATCTTGTTGCGAGCCGCAGCCGCGATGATCCGGCGCTGCTGCACGGGCACATCCTCGGGCGGCAGTTCCACGCCGAGGTCCCCGCGGGCCACCATCGCCCCGTCGGCTTCCCCGAGGACGGCATCGAGGTTGGCGACAGCCTGCCGCCGTTCGATCTTCGCGATGATTGGGATGTCCGAGTGGAGGCTCGCGATCAACTCCCGGGTCCGCATGATGTCGTCGGCGTCGCGGACGAAGCTGAGCGCAAAGTAATCGACGCCCTGCTCAACGCCGAAGCGGATGTACTCGCGGTCGGCGGCCGTGAGGGCAGGCTCGGTAAGGTTCGTGGCAGGGAAGCTGACGCCTTTGTGCGCGGTCAGCAAGCCGCCGGTCTTCACCCGGCAGTCGAGGCCCTCCGGCGTAACCTGAAGCACCTCAAGTTCGATCTTGCCGTCGTCGAGGAGGACGTGCTCGCCAGCCTGGACGTCTTCGAGCAGGCGCGGGTATTCGACCGTGAGCAGGCGTTCGGTGCCGGGAACCTCGGAGGTGGTGAGCCGGATCTCATGGCCGGCAACCAGGTCGAGCGGGCGCGAGTCCTCGGTTTCGCCGGTACGAATCTTCGGGCCGCTGAGGTCGAGGAGGATGCCGACTGGCCTGCCACTTTCGGCGGCGACTTTACGGACGAGGGCGATGGCCTCCCCGTGGGCCTTCGGGTTGCCATGGCTTGTGTTCAGCCGCGCGACGTCCATCCCGGCCCGGATCATCGCCGCCAGCGTCTCCGGTTTGAGCGAGGCGGGGCCGAGGGTGCAGACGATCTTGGTGCGGCGCATTCCAATCGAGTGTACCAACACTTCCCCGGCGGGATCGGACGGTAGACTTGACCTATGCCCACGAAGGCCGGATATCTCCAGTCGCGCGAGTTCTTGTTCTACGTCGAAGACCTGGCGATCCCGGCCCTCCCGGGGGACATCCCAAAGCCCGAGCGGAAGGCCATGTGGACCATCCTCCAGTGGTTCTGGGATAACCCGCACGCGCACTTCGAACTGCAGCCGATGACCTCGCGCTCGCTGGTCGAATTAGGGTTGCATTTCGAAGGCCCCGCCGAAGCAAACGAACGCTGGGCCCAGCGCCTGGCCGAACGCGCCGCAGACATCCAGGCGGCGCTCGGGCCCCAGTGGGAACTGGAAGAGTGGACGGCCAGCTGGCGGCGGCTCCACCGCACGTTCCCCTTCGAACACCTGACGGTCGACCTTGCGAAGGAAGTGGCTGCCGAGCTAACGCGCGCGATCACGCTGCTTTGGCCGTACGCGCTGGTCGGGGCCCCGGCGGCGAAGCCCATCACCACCACGAGTACGCGGCCGTACCGCGACCGCTACCGGCGGCGGGCCAAAATCTAACCCGTCGTTTGCGGTGCCCTGCCGCCCGCGACAGAATCCGGGCGATGCCTGACACCTTGAATTGCCCCGGACTGAACGCACCACTCACCATCCGGCGCGACGCCGCCGGCGTTGCCCACATCGACGCCGCCACCGAACACGATGCCTGGTTCGGCCAGGGCTTCGCGGCCGCGGCCGACCGTCTCTGGCAGATGGAATACGACCGGCGGCGAGCCGTCGGGCGCTGGTCCGAAGCGGCCGGCCCGGCCGGGCTCCCCGCCGACCGGATGGCGAAACGCCTCAACCTCGAAACAGCCGCGAAAGCGGACCTCGCAGTGATGGCGCCGGAGGTCCGGGCGATGTTCGAGGCATACGCCGAGGGCGTGAACGGTTGGCTCGCTTCGGGCCAGCCGTTGCCGCCGGAGTACGCGCTCACCGGCATCACCCCGGAGCCGTGGGAGCCATGGCAGTCACTCGCGCTGTTCAAGATCCGGCACGTGCTGATGGGCCTGTGGCAGTGGAAAGTGGCCTGCGCGGCGCTGCTGGCGCGGGTTGGCCCGGACGCCTGGCGGCAACTCCAGTTCCTGCCGCCAGTCGGAAGCGCAACCATCCTGCCGCCGGGCGGCGCCATAGCCCGGCTCTACAGCGACGCGAACGACGAAATCACGACCTGCGCCGAGCACCTCGGGTTCCTCTCCGAAATCGAAGCCGGGTCGAACTCGTGGGTGGTGAGCGGCACGCGGACGACGACCGGAAAGCCAGTCCTCTGCAATGACTCGCACCGGGCGCTCGACGTTCCGAACGCCTACTGGCAGATCCATGTCTCGTGCCCGGCATTCAACGTCGCCGGGGCGACGTTCGGGGGCTTCCCCGGTTTCCCGCACTTCGGGTTCAACGGTTCCGTCGGCTGGAACATCACCCACACACAGGCCGACTACCAGGACCTGTTCGTGGAGAAGTTCGAAGGCGACGGCGCGCGGTACCTGGCCGAGGACGGCTGGCAGCCCGCAGAGCGGCGCACTCACACCATCCACGTTCGCGGAGGAGCAAGCGAGACGATCGACACCTGGGCGACGCGGCACGGCCCGATCGTCCACGGGGCTCCGCGCAGCGGGAATGGCATCGCCTTGCGCTACAAGGCAGCTCTCGGCGGCAGGCGGCCCTTCGACGGCCTGCGCGCGATGGCCGTCGCCGGTGACATCGAGGCGCTCTTCGAGGCCCAGCGCACGTGGGTCGACCCGGTGAACAACTTCGTGGCCGCCGACACGAAGGGTAACATCGGCTACATGGTGCGCGGCGAACTGCCGATCCGCGCTTCGAAGGCGGGCAGGCGGCTCCCTGTGCCCGGCTGGACGGGCCAGCACGAATGGACCGGGACCGTCCCCTTCGAGCAGTTGCCGCGCGCCGTGAACCCGACCGAGGGGTTCTTCGCGACCGCGAACCAGCGCGTGATCGCCGGCGACGAGCCGTACATTAGCGCCTACTTCGCCTCACCGGCGCGAGCCGACCGGCTGGTCGAACTGCTCGGAGGCAACGCCACGCTGACAGCGGAGCAGGTCGCGGGGTTCCAGGATGACCAGGTTTCGCGGCCGGCGCGAAGCTGGGGCGCCTTCCTCGCAAAGCACGGACCGTTCGACGGTGACGCGGAACGCGCGCGGGCAATACTCGCCGGCTTCGATGGCGACCTTCAGCCGGGCCGCGCCGAACCGGTGCTTTACGCGTACTTCCGCCGGGCAGTGATGCGCGAGCTTTTCGCGCCAGTGGTCGGCGAAGAGACGTGGTCCTGGCTGGTGACCGACCCGAACCCGGGTCTCGGGCGAATCGCCGCCGGGCTCGTCGCCGAATACGTCGCCAGGCTGGACGACGGCATCGAGCCACCTGCCGGGCGCTCGTGGAATGCGGTGCTTCGCAGCGCGCTCGCGGCGGCATGGGCGCAGGCCACCGCGCTCGCCGGTCCGGACCCGGCGCGCTGGACGTGGGGGGCCGTGCACCACACCGGCAGCAAGCACCCACTGAGCGCGGTCTTCCCCGGCGCACGGCTTGACCCGCCGGGAATCGCCATGGGCGGCGACGGCGACACGCTGAAGAACGCGGGCTACACCATGAGCGGCAAGAATGACTTCATCATCGCGGCCACCTCGGTCTACCGGCAGGTCGTCGATTTCGCCCGGCCGGATGACGCCTCGTTCATCGTCCCCGGCGGGACATCCGGCGACCCGGCGAGTCCGCACTTCGCCGACCAGCTCGAACGCTGGTCGAAGTGCGAACGCGTGCCGATGCACCGGCTGCCCGAGCAGGCGCGCGCCGCCGCGGTCAGCGAGCTTCGCCTCACACCCTGACCCGCAGGGTCAGACGTTGAAGAGGATGTTCAGGATGTCGCCGTCCTGGACGACGTAGGCCTTGCCTTCGGTGCGGAGCAGGCCCCGCTTCTTCGCTTCCGCTTCCGAGCCGCAGGCGACGAGGTCCTCGAAGCGGATGACTTCGGCACGGATGAAGCCGCGCTGGAGGTCACTGTGGATCTTGCCTGCGGCCACAGGCGCGGTGCTGCCGCGTTCCACCGTCCAGGCGCGGCATTCGTCAGGCCCGGCGGTGAGGAAGCTGATGAGGCCGAGCAGCGCGTAGCTCATGCGGATCGCGCCGGCCATCCCGCTTTCGGTGACTCCCGCTGAGGCGCGGAATTCCTCGGCGTCGGCTTCGCTCAGTTCGTTCAGGTCCATCTCGAACTTGCCGCAGAAGACGGCGACGTCCCGGCCTGGGCGGCGGAACTTCTCCTGGAAGCTGGCCTCGATGCTGCCGCGCTCCCCGAGCTGTCCCTCGCCGATGTTGATGACGAGCAGGAACGGCTTCGCGGTGAGGAACTGCGTGCCTTCGAGGAGGCGTGCGTCCTCTTCGGAGATGGTCTGCTCGCGGATGGGGGTCTCGGCTTCGAGCCCGGCCTTCAGGCGGCTCAGGAGGTCTTTCAGGCGCTGCATCTGGTCGCGTTCGCCGGCCTTCACGCTGCGCATCTCGGTTTCGAGACGTTGCAGCCGCCGCTCGATGATGGCCAGGTCGGCGAAGGAGAGTTCGAGGTCCATCGTCTCGATGTCGCGGGCCGGGTCGATGGTGACCTCGGGGTGCGGCACCGAATCGTCCTCAAAGGCGCGCACGACGTGGATGAGGGCATCGGTGCGCGCGAGGTCGTTGATGAACTTGCCAGCCGGCCCTTCGCCCTTGCCGAAGCTTTCGCCGGCCGCCGGGAAGTCGACGTACTGGATGGTGGCGTAGGTCGTCTTCTTTGGCTTGTAGATCTCGGCAAGCTTATCGACGCGCGCGTCCGGGACGTTGACGACGCCGACGTTGGGCTGGCTGGAGGAGCTGTAGGCGCCGACCTGGGCGCTGCCGCGAGTCACCGCGTTGAAGACAGTGGTCTTGCCTGAACGGGCGAGCCCGATGATGCCAAGTTGCATCCGTACAGGGTGCCCGCAGATTCGCCAACGGCCAACGGGATGGGTGATTTGTTGATTCCACCGAGCATTTCGCAGACTCCTAACTATTCACGATGCATATCTTGACGATAGATGCGGGCACTATCGAGAATGCCGAATCCCTTCCGGGTGGAAGCCGATTTCGTGCCGGGGGGACGAGGGGATATGAGCCAGTACATCGCCAAGCGCGCGCTCGCGTCGCTCCTGGTTCTCTTCATCATCAGCATCATCGTGTTCCTCGCTGTGCGCGCCATCCCCGGCAGCGTCTGCACCATCGTCCTCCAGACGAACGACGTCGATAAGCAGCAGTGCGACGCCATCAACAAGGAACTGGGCATCGATAAGCCGGTGGTCACCCAGTACTTCGTCTACATGGGCAACGTCCTCACGGGCGACTTCGGCAAGTCGTTGATCACGAAGAAAGACGTCTGGGAAGAGATGCGCGTCCGCATCCCGCTGACCATCGAACTGACCCTGCTCGCGACGTCGTTCGCGGTGGTGCTGGCTATCCCAATCGGGATCATCTCGGCGATGCGGCAGGACGGCGCGGCGGACTACGGCCTGCGCTTTCTGACCATCGGCTGGCTGAGTATCCCGTCCTTCTGGCTGGGAACGCTGCTCATCGTTTTCCCGGCGAAGTGGTGGCATTACTCGCCGCCGGTGGGCTACGTGGACATCTGGGAGGACCCGTTTAAGAACATCGAGCAGCTCTACATGCCGGCCTTCGCGCTGGGGCTTGCGTTGAGCGCGAGCCTCGCCCGGATCATGCGCTCGTCCATGCTCGAAGTGCTCCGCCAGGATTACATCCGGACAGCCCGGGCGAAAGGCCTGCGCGACGGCCTTATCGTCATCCGCCACGCGATGCGGAACGCGCTGATCCCGGTGGTCACACTGTTCGGCTTGCAGGTGGGCGTGCTCTTCGGCGGCACGGTCGTCCTCGAATCGATCTTCACCCTGCCGGGGCTCGGCGGGCTCACCCTGAGCGCCGTTCGCTTCAAGGACTACACGCAGGTGCAGGGGCTCGTGCTCCTGTTCGCGACGGTGCTCGTCCTCATCAACCTCGTGGTCGATCTGAGCTATGCCTGGATCGACCCGCGGATCAGGTACTCGTAGTGGCTTCGATTGCAGGAACCCCGAATGTGATGGTCCCGCAGGACCTGCGGCGGCGGCCGGGCCTTGCCACGCGGGCGATGCGGCTCGTGCGGAAGAAGCCCGTCGGCGCCGCCTCCGGCCTCATCTGCATCCTGCTCATCCTCGTCGCAATCTTTGCGAGCCAGATCGCCCCGCATGCGGTGGATGCGGCGAAGTTCCCGCGGCTCAAGCCGCCGTCGTCCACATACCCGTTCGGCACGGACAATCTCTTCCGCGACCAGTTCAGCCGCATTCTCATCGGCAGCCGCATCTCTCTCGGCGTTGGTTTCGGGTCGGTGGCCGTGGGCACGGTGCTGGGGACGGCGCTCGGGCTGCTCGCTGGTTACATCGGCGGCTGGGTAGACTTCGTGGTCGGGCGCCTGCTCGATGTGATGCTCGGCTTCCCGCCGCTTGTCGCCGCAATCTTCTTCCTCAGCATCTTCAAGCCGGATGGCGGCTACAACACGCGTTCGTTCCTGCTGATGTGCATCTCCATCGGCATCATCATCACGCCGACGACTGCCCGGATTGTGCGCGGTTCGGTACTTGGCGTGCGGGGGCTGCAATACATCGAAGCGGCCGAAAGCGTGGGCAACCGGCCGTTCCGGATCATGCTGCGGCACGTCCTGCCGAACGTTTTCGCGCCAATCATCATTATCGCCAGCATCCAGATCGGGAACGCAATCCTGGCGGAGGCAGCGCTGAGCTTCCTCGGGCTCGGCATCCAGGACGCGGCGCACCCGTCGTGGGGTGGAATGCTCCAGGACACGCGCAACTGGTGGCAGTCCGCGTGGTGGACGGCCGTCATCCCAGGCCTCGCGATCAGCGTCGCAGTGCTCAGTTTCAACCTCTTCGGCGACGCACTCCGGGACATCCTGGATCCGCGCCTACGGCAATCGTCGTAATAACATCGGAACATTGCGGCCCCACAGCCGCTTGTTACAGGGGGACAGTCAATGGAAGACCGCTCGAACTACTGGTTGCGCCGCAAACTCTCGCGGCGCTCCACCATCCGGGGCGCCGCCATCACTGGTGTCGGCGCCGGCGCCTTCGCCCTCGTCGGCTGTGGAGACGACGATGACGATGACAGCAGCAGCAACGGCAACAACCAGGGCCTGCTGCCCACCGTGGCTGCTTCGCCGACGGTCGCGAAGCAACCCAAGCCCGGCGGGGCGTTCAGCTTCCAGATGCCGAACATCCCGAACACGCTGGACCCGTACACGGTTACCTCGTTCCAGACGGCGTACCTGAACGGCCTGAGCTACAGCAAGATGCTGCGCTTCAAGGCCGGCACACCTGATGTGGCCCCGGCCGACAACACGATGGAGCCGGACATCGCCCAGAAGATGCCGGAACAGCCGGATGAACTGACTTACGTGTTCAAGTTGAAGCCGAACGTGAAGTTCCACAACGGCCGCCAACTGACCTCGGAAGACATCCGCTACGCCTACGACCGCTACCTGAACTACGACAAGTCAGTCCACAAGACGGGCCTCAGCTTCATCGACAAGATGGAGATGCCGGACCCGGCCACGTTCAAGATCACAACCAAGGTTCCGTACGCGGACACGACCTTCTATCTGGGCGGCAACATCGGCAGCTGGATTGGGCCGAAGGAGCACGCCGAATCACCCGAAGCGACGACGAAAATGCTTGGGTCGGGGCCGTTCATCCACACGAGCACCGAGGCAAACGTCTCGATGTCGTTCAAGAAGAACCCGGACTACTTCGACAAGCCGTACCCGTACTTCGAAGAGGTGAAGGTGTTCGGCGTTTCGGATCTCGCCAAGCGCGTGGCCGACTTCGCTTCGAAGCAGGTCAACCTGACCTGGCTGTTCCTTCCCGAACCGCGCGACCAGTTGCTCAAGCAGCGGCCGGACGCGCAGAAGGAAGAGACGCAGGGCATCGGCGGGTACATCTACCTGCGCACCGACAAGCCGCCGTTCAACGACAAGCGCGTCCGCCAGGCCATTTCGATGGGCATCAACCGCAAGGCGATCCGCGATGCCATCACGAAGGGCGAGGGTGTACCGGACCAGCTCTACTTCGTCGGCTATCCCTTCGCCCGCCAGGTGAAGGACCTGCCGCAGGCGAAGTACTGGGACTACAACGTGGCCGAAGCGAAGAAGCTCATGGCTGCGGCGATCGGCGAGGGCAAGACCATCGACACGACCTGGAGCCACGCCGACATCACGGCGTACGGCCAGGAGTACCTCGACACGGCCACGCTCGCGCAGTCGCAGCTCAAGGACATCGGCCTGAACATCACCGATAACTCGCAGCCGTACACCACCAGCTACCTGAAGACCACCTACCAGGGCGACTACGAAGGCATGGGCCACAGCCCGCGCGCCGTCGCCTACTGGATGGACTACGTGACAGAGCGCTTCACGATGAAGCCGAAGCGCGGCCGCATCAACCTCTCCTACGTGAAGGACGACAAGCTGGAAGCGCTGATGGACAAGCAGCGCAGCCAGCTGAAGATGGAGGAGCGGCTCCAGACAGTCCGCCAGATCGAGGAACTCGTCGCCGAAGAGCAGTACGAGATCTACTTCTCGACCGACACCCGGACGTACTTCTGGGACAAGGACATCACGAACTACCGCCCGACGGCGTGGTTCCCGTACACCCACATCATGAAGACCTGGCGCGACGCCTAGCGCGAGGCCACCACGGCGGGGAAACCCGCATCGCACTGCAGTCGAAAGGCCCCGGACTCCGGGGCCTTTCTGTTTGGTTCGAGTGTTAGCTGAGGAGGCGCCTGGGCATGGCGCCCTCGAGTTCGAGCAGCGCGGACTTCATCGCCAGCCCGCCGCCGAAGCCATGCAGCGAGCCGTCCGAAGCGACTACCCGGTGGCAGGGGAGCCAGAGCGGCACGGGATTCGCGCCAACGGCCGCGCCGATGGCCCGTGGGGCATGCGCTTCGCCAACGTAGCGTGCAAGCCAGCCGTAGCTGCGGGTCTCGCCGCGCGGGATGTCACGCAGGGCGAGCCAGATCTTGCGCTGGAGCGGTGTGCACTCCGGCAGGTCAACCGGGAACTCCTCGATCGGCGCAGGTTGGCCAGCGGCGTAGGCGCGGAGCAGCGCGAGGGCCTGCTCCTTCAGCGGATGCTGGCCCGGGCGGGCGCCGGCCGCCCGCAGTTCGCCCATGCAGGCGTCTTCACGGCGGTGGAAGAGCGTGGCGTAGCGGAGTCCGCGCTCACTCAGGGCAACGCCCGCCCAGCCCAGGGCGGTATCGGTGACGGCCGCAACCAACCGTTCTGGCTCGGTTCTCATACCCGGTCAACGCGCGTGCTGGCCACGGGTAACGTCAGGCCTTCGGGCGCGGCTTGCGGCGGCTCAGCTTGGCGAAGAGCGCCCCGCGCAGGCTGCGGTAGGAGGCTTCCGCGTCGGCATCGTCGATGCGGACGAGGTCCGGGCGGCCGTAGCGCGCTTCCTCGTAGGCGTCAGAAAGCTGGATGGCGGCCTTTTCGTGGTCGATGGCGCGGCCCATGCGGCGGGACCACTCGCGCGGCGTCTCATGCTGGCGGCTGCCGAGCTTTGCCCAGCCAGCGAGGCGCTGGGTCTTCGCCCACATTCGCGCCCGGCCGTCGAGTCCGCCGAGGCCCCAGTTCCAGGCCGTCCTTCCGGCCAGGCCGGCCACCGCCAGGGCGCCGAGGAAGCCAAGCGCGATGTAGACCGGAAGCCAGTTGAACGGGTCGTTCTGGACGGGCGCCTGGGCGAGCGCGCCCTGCGGCAAGTTGGGGTCGTTGGCAAAAGGGTCTTCGGGGAGCGGTTCTTCGAAGAGGCCGCTGAGGTCCGGCTCCTGTTCGCCGCCGGTTGGCACGAAGTCACTGGCGCCGAGGCCGCCCGCTCCGCCGGACGGACGGTCGGCTGTCGGGTTGAAGTTCACCCAGCCGTAGGTGGGGAAGAAGACTTCGACCCAGCTGTAGGCGTTGTCCTTGCGCACCGTGTACAGGGTCTCTTCGCCATCCTGCGGGTCCAGGACGTAGCCAACGGTGACGCGGCAGGGGATGCCCTGCGTGCGCAGCATCACGCACATCGCCGTCGCCTGGTAGTCGAAGTAGCCCCGCCTCAGGTCAAAGAGGAGGTAGTCGGTCACGTCCCGGCCGGGCGGCGGCGTCGGCACCGTCAGGTCGTAGGGGAACGCGCGCAGGTAGGTCTCGATTGCCTTGGCCGCTTCGTACGGCGTCCTCGTGTGGTCGTCGGAGAGGATGCGCGCGGTTTCGTCGCCAACGCGGCCCGGGAGCGAATCGGGGAGTTGCAGGTACTTGTCCGTGACCCATTCGGGGTACTGCGTGCCGGCGGTCAGCAGTTGCTGGATGTTCGCGTGGCTCTCGGAGCCGATGGTGTTGTAGGTGTCGTCCTTGTCCTGGCTGCGGCGGGCGCGAATCTCCTCGATGTCGCCGGTGAAGCCCTTGGGCGTCTCCACGGTGGCATCGATGTTCGCGCCGAGCGGGGTGCCCGGCGTCAGCAGCGTGCTTTCGGACGCAAGCACCTTCACCCGAAGGACGCTCACGTCGCGCGCCTGGTAACTCTCGGCTGTGGTCTCATCGGGCGCCAGGGTGCCGGCATCGATGCGCTGCGATTCACGGCCCGTGGCCTTCCAGCCGGCGCCGGTGTAGTGGTCATAGCTGGTGGCGCGGATGAGGCCCGGGGTGGCGCTGTTCACCTCGAAGAGTTGCTTCGTGCCGAGCTTCACATTGCCCTGGACGGGCAGCGTGTTGCCGAAGGAGTGCAACTGCGCGCCCTTCCGCGAATCGATGTTGTGGAAAAGCCGGACGAATGAGTCAGACTGGTTAGTGATCGGCTTCGAAACAGCGTCAAAGACGCGTTCGACCGCGGCGGCCTGGTCGCCGAGCGGGATGTACCACGCGCCAACAATGAGCGCGAGGGCCGCCGCCACGGTGAGCTGGATGGCGCTCACGCTGATGAAGTCAGGGTAGTCGACGCCGTCGCGCTTCCATTCGGATTGGCGCTTCTGCAGGTGGAGGCGGGCGATGAGGATGATGGCGCCGAAAAGGAAAACGACGAACGTCTCGCTCGGCTTGCCCTTCAGGAAGCTGATGTTCGTAAGGAGAATCACGCCGCTGGGGATGACGGCCAGCCAGGCGTTGTGCCAGCGGAAGAGGCACCAGGCCGCGAAATAGGTGGCGAGGAACGTGAGTCCGTGGACGAGGGTGACGAACGGCAGGTTGTCGTTGCTGATGTCCCCGGCGCGGACGACGTGGTACCACTCCTCCATGCGGAAGCGGAAGTCGGACAGGCGTTCACTGAGGGTCACGCCGTCGGCGAAGCTCTGGGCGGTGAGCACCACCACGACGACGCCGATGGCGAGGGCCACGGGATGGATGACCGCCGCGTAGTACTTCACGCGGGCGGCGATCATGCCGATGAGCAGCCCGGCGATGGCCGTTGGTACGAAAGCCGGCATGCCATCGACCCAGTGGGCCTGCTGGAGAGAGACGCCGACGGCGCCGAAGGTAATGATTGCCGCGGCGAGAGTCAGCCAGTCTTCCCAGCTCATCACCAGGCGAGGGACGCGCAGGGCGGCCGTGCCGATTCGCCGCGAGGCGGGCTGCTGGAGGGGCGGGCTTATGCTTGCCACGTGCTTGCTCCGCTTCCGGTTGGGCTGAGCGCGAGCGTCAGGTCATCGCCGCGCCGCACCACGTAGGTAAGGATATCGCTTGCCATGAGCTGCCCGTACAGGAGCAGGGGCGAGCGGTTGTCTCCGAAGGTCGTTGGGTCGAGGAGGACCACGGCGGCCCGTACGCCGCGCTGGGTGAGCGACTGGATCGCGGTGAGCCAGTGGTCATCGGTGGCGGAGGTGACCACGATGAGCGTGGTATGGCGGCCGAAGCGGCGCTGCTCCTCCATCAGCAGGTTGCCGAGCGGCGCATCACCCACCGCGTACGAGGTCGCGAGGGTTTCGAGGATGCGGGTGAGTTGCTGCTGGCCGCGTTCGGGTTCGACCACCTGGAGGTCGCTGCCGAAGGTGATGAGGCCAACGGGCCGGTTCTGGACGATGTAGTGGCGGGCGACACTCGCGGCGATGCGCACGCCGTACTCCTCGGTGCTCTCTTCGTCGCGGCCGGCATTCACCCGCTTTTCGAGGTCGAGGACGACCCAGATATCGCTCGCGGGATCGAGTTCGAACGTCTTCACCATCAATTCGTCGCGGCGGGCGGTGGTCTTCCAGTGGATGCGGTTGAAGCTGTCGCCGGGGGCGTATTCGCGCACGCCCGAGGCGTTCGGTGTGACGTAGTGAGTGCGGCGGCGGAAGCGGCCCTCTCCGGGCAGGTTCGCGGGCGGCGCCTGGAAGTGCGGCAGGTCCACCACCGGCGGGTAGACCAGGATCTGCTGCGCCCCGCCGATGATGCGGCGGCGGGTGAAGAGGTTGAACGGGTCCCCGGCGGTGATGCGCAACGGCCCCCATTCGAACAGGCCGCGACGGCGCAACGGCGTGGTGACCACCCAGTTGCGGCTACGGCGAGGCGGGATGATAACCACCCGGCGGGATTGATGGCCCGGCATGTCGCTCGGATCTTCGACTTCGAGCCAGACCTTCGGGAACGGGGTGCGGTTGCGGACTTCGATGACTTCCTGGGCTTCCTGGCCAACCTGGGCGCGCATGGTGCGCCGGTCCACATCGGCTTCGAGGCCGCGGGTGTTCCACCAGACGAACGCCCAACAGGCCGGGATGGCAAGAGCGATGATGTAGACCAGCCGGAAGAGCAGCCAGAAGCCCGTCCCGAAGGCGACGAACATCGAGACAAGGAGGATCGCCACGACGAGCGTGAGGATGCGGCGCTCGGTGGCCAGCAGCGAGCGGATGCCCCGCTTCACGCCCTAGACTCGCGCCCTGGCGCCCGGGACGGGCACGCGCGAAAGGCACTGGACGACCACGTCGGTCTCCGTGACGCCCTTCACGCGGGCGCCCGGGCTGACGATGATGCGGTGGGCCAGCGTCGGGACGGCTAGGTCCTTCACGTCGTCCGGGGTGACGAAGTCGCGGCCTTCGAGGAGCGCCTTCGCCTGGGCCGTACGGAAGAGGGCGATGGAGCCGCGCGGGCTCGCCCCCAGGTGGACAGCTTCGTGCTCGCGGGTCGCGTTCGCTACCTGCACGATGTACTGCTTGATGAGCGGGTCAACGTAGATTTCGCGGACGGCCCGCTGGAGCTGGACGATCTCGTTCGGGTCAGTTACCTGGCGGCAGGACTCGATGGGGTGCGCCGTCTGCTGCTGGTCGAGGACGAGCACCTCGTCGGTCGGGCTCGGGTAGCCCAGGTTCATGCGGAGGATGAAGCGGTCGAGCTGGGCCTCCGGCAGGGGGAAGGTGCCTTCGTATTCGATCGGGTTCTGGGTGGCGAGAACGAGGAACGGCGCCGGCATCTTGTGGGTGACGCCATCGACCGTGACCTGGCGCTCCTCCATCGCTTCGAGCAAGGCCGACTGGGTCTTCGGCGTCGCCCGGTTGATTTCGTCGGCGAGGACGACCTGCGAGATGATCGGGCCGGGGCGGAACTCGAAGTCGCCGGACTTCTGGTTATAGATGGAGACGCCGGTCACATCGCTCGGGAGGAGGTCCGGCGTGAACTGGATGCGGCTGAACGAGCAGCCAGTGGAGACGGAGATGGCCCGGGCGAGCATGGTTTTGCCCACCCCCGGGACATCGGAGATAAGCATGTGGCCGCCGCAGAGAAGGGCGGTGACGGCCAGCCGCAATTCGTGCGACTTGCCGATGATGACGGTCTCGACGTTCGAGATGATCCGTTCAGCGACGATCTTTGGGTCTTCCACGAGGGCCGGCTCCGAAAAGGTGTTGTGCTTCCGACCGCGGCGAAGCGGGCCATGGCCCGCCCGTGTTGGGTGCCGGGATTATAGCAACGGCGCAGGGGCCGCTGGTTAAGCCGCTTATCCTTCGTTGGGCGAAGCCACCACAGCCCGGAGGATGAGGTCGGTAAAGCCCGCCGTCATCGCTTCGCGGTCGTATTCGGACTGAACGGCGAGGAAGACGAGTGGGTCGCAGACGTTGACCAACAGGCCCCGCGCGAGGCCCACGGGCAGGTCCCGGCGGAAGAGGCCGCGTTCGATGCCGCGGGTGAAGAGCGTTTCGAGGCGCCGGTCGTTGAGGAAGGCCAGCAGGCGCTCCTTCAGCTCTTCGGTGAAGGCGCCGGAGAGCATCGCCAGGACCGCCGGGCTCCAGCGCTCCATGACCTCGAACATCTCGCGGATAAAGAAGCGGATGCCTTCGAGAGGGTCCTCGAAGGCGATGGCCCGCTCGTGGACCGTCTGGAACTGGTCGATGACGTCGTTGAGGATGCCGCGGAGGAGATCGTCCTTGGTGGCGAAGTTGCGGTAGATGGTGCCGACGCCGACGCCGGCGCGCTCGGCGACCTCTTTGATCTCGGCGGCGGCGCCACGCTCCGCCAGGACGGCAAGAGCCGCCGTGATAATGCGCTGCCTGTTCGCGCGGGCATCCGCGCGTTCCGGTGCACTCACAGCTATCGAAGTCCCCTCTCGGGGCGAAGCGTAGCACGCCGTGGCAGGAACCGGAATTCCGCTTAGCGTGCCGAAGAGTAGTTAGACGGTGGCAAATGGCCCCGAAAAATCCGCCAAAAAGGCGCCATCTGCCGATTGACCAGAACCGGAATTCCGATTCAAGATGGCTAAGCGGAATTGGCATTCCGCTCCGCCGGCGGGCCTGGCGAAACCACCCAAATGGGTGAGGCCCGGAACCGCCGGAGCGCCCTACGCTCGATCTCCGCTACTGCCGCCATTCCTGGAGGGAACCCATGGCCCGCCGCACTTCAGCCGCACCGTCTATCCCCATGCTCGAACGCTGGGCCCACATCACGCACCGCCGCCGCGGCCGGGTGATGCTCGGCTGGATCATCGTGGTCGCCGCCCTCGTCACGGCCATGTCACTCTGGAGCGGCAAGTTCAGCACCGAGTTCACGCTTCCCGGGTCGGAATCGCAGAAGGCGCTCGACCTCCTCCGGGACCGCTTCCCGGCGCAGGCTTCGGCCACCGCAGACCTCGTCTTCGAAGCGCCCGCAGGCGTGACCTCGCCGGACGCCCGCGCGCAGATCGAAAAGACCATCGCCGATGTTTCCGCGGCGCCCAAGGTCGCTGGCGTCGAATCGCCCTTCGATTCGCCCGGCTATATCTCGCAGGACGGCACGATCGCCCGGACGGTCATCCACTTCGACGGCGAACTCAAAGACGTCAAGCCTGCCGATGCGAAGAAGATCATGGACATCGCCGACGCGAACAACGGCAAGTCCGGGGTGCGCGTCGAGACCGGCGGCGACGCTATCGTCTTCAACGAGATGCCGGAAATGGGCTCCGAGATGATCGGCATGCTCGCGGCTGTGGTCATCCTCCTCATCGCCTTCGGCTCAGTCGTGGCGATGGGCCTGCCTATCGTGGCTGCACTCTTCGGGCTCATCTCGAGTTTCGCGGTGCTCACGCTGCTGGCGAACTTCTTCGGCTTCCCCGATTTCAGCTCCCAGTTCGCCGCCATGATCGGCATCGGCGTTGGCATCGACTACTCGCTGCTGGTGGTGACCCGCTTCCGGGAGGGCCTCCACACCGGCCACACGGTCGAAGAGTCCGTGGTCATCGCCGTGACAACTGCCGGGAAGTCAGTCATCTTCGCCGGGATCGTGGTCGCCCTGGCCTTCCTCGGGCTGTACGTGGTGGGCCTGCCGTTCGTGGCCATGCTGGGGACTGCCGGGGCGCTCGTGGTGCTTATCGCGGTCATCGTCGCGGTAACCATCACGCCTGCAGCGCTCTCGCTCGTCGGCCACAGGATCGACTCGCTCAAGCTCCCGCTCCTGCACCAGTCTGAGGGCGTGGACGAAAACAGCATGTGGTACCGGCTGAGCCGTCGCATCCAGCGTTCGCCTGTGCCGTTCGCCGTTATCTCGGCGGGCATCCTGCTCCTCATGGCCCTGCCCGTCCTGAAGATGGACCTGGGGTTCACGGACGCCGGCAACGGCCGCGAATCGCTCCACAGCCGGCGCGCCTATGACCTGCTGGCGAAGGGCTTCGGTCCCGGCTTCAACGGCCCGATCCTGGCCGTCGTGGACCTTTCGAATGGCGGCAAAGACAGCCTCGACAAGGCGGTCGACGTGATCAGCAAGTCGCCGGGTATCGCCGCGGTCGTCCCGCCGATCCTCAACGAAGCCGGCGATACCGCCATCCTCACGGTCTTCCCGACGACGAAGCCCCAGGCCGATGAAACGACGGCGACGGTGAAGCGGTTGCGCAACGAAGTCACGCCGCAACTCGAAAAGACCGGCGCCCGCTACTACATGACTGGCTCCACCGCCGGCAACGCCGACGCTTCGACCCAGATCCAGTCGCGCATGCCGCTGCTCTTCGCGGGCGTCATCGGCCTGAGCTTCCTGCTCCTGACAGCGGTCTTCCGGTCAGTGGTCATCGCGGTGAAGGCCGCGATCATGAACCTGCTCTCCATCGGCGCGGCCTACGGCGTGGTCGTCGCCATCTTCCAGTTCGGCTGGGGCGGCAACCTCCTCGGGGTCGACAAGGGCCCGGTCGAAGTGTTCCTGCCGATGATGATGTTCGCGATGCTCTTCGGGCTCTCGATGGACTACGAGGTGTTCCTCATCAGCCGCGTGCGCGAGGAATACCTGAAGTCCGGCAACACCGCGACCGCGGTGGCCAATGGCCTGACGGCGACGGCCCGCGTCATCACCGCGGCGGCGGCCATCATGGTGACCGTCTTCCTCGCGTTCGTCCTCGGCCCGGACCGGATCATCAAGGAGTTCGGCATCGGCCTCGCGACGGCAATCTTCGTCGACGCCACCATCGTCCGCGTGTTCCTCGTGCCTTCGACGATGGAGCTGCTGCGCGAGGCGAACTGGTGGATGCCGAAGTGGCTCGACCGGCTGCTCCCCAACATCAACGTCGAAGGGCCGGAGCGAGTCGCCCTCCCCGGCGGTTCGCCGAGCGGCGGCGAATAGTCGCCTTTTCGCGCATGAACACGAAACCCGGGGCACACGTCCCGGGTTTCGCGTATCCCGGGAGCGGTTCGCCAGCGGACGGCTTCGGGCGGCACAATCAGAGGCATGGACTGGATTGAACGAGCGCGTGAACTGGCCCGCGGGTTCTCGGAACGGGCCCCCGACCATGACCGGGCGGGAACCTTCCCCTTCGAGAACTTCGAGGAACTCCGCGAGGCGGGCTTCTTCGGGCTGACCGTGCCCCGGCGCTTCGGCGGCAGTGAGGCATCGCTCGGTGAGTACCTCGGCGTCCTCGAAGCGATCGCCTACGGCGACGGGTCGACCGCACTCTCGTTCATGATGCACCTTAAGACCTTCGGCCAGGAGCGGGAAGCCCCGGCCTACCCGACGGAGTGGGTGGAGCGCATGGCCCGCGGCTCGGTGGAGCGGGGCGAACTGGTGAACACCGTCGCGACCGAGGAGGGCCTTGGCTCACCCGCGGGCGGCGGGATGCCGGACACGACCGCGGTACGGGACGGTGAGGGCTGGCGTCTGAGCGGCCGCAAGACGTTCACCACGCTCGCGCCGCTGCTCCATTACTTCATCGTCCTTGCGCGCGTGGACGAACCCGGCGGGCGGCCGCGGCTGGCCAACTTCATGGTTCTGCGCGATGACCCGGGCCTGCGCATCGAGGAGACGTGGGACAGCCTCGGGATGCGGGCGACCGGTTCGCACGACGCGGTGTTCGAAGACATCCGCCTCGGCGCTGACCGGCTGCTGAATGCCCGCAACCAGGGCGGCGCCGACGCTCGCGGGGGCGCGGGGATGGCGTGGTTCGCCCTCGGGCTGTGCGCGGTCACACTGGGCGTGGCGACCGCCGCCAGGGACTACGCGGTCGCGTATGCGCGGGAACGCACGCCCAATTCAAACCGGACGATCAAGGAGTATCCCGGTGTGCGCACCCGCATCGCCCGGATGGACCTCCTGCTCCAGCGCAGCCGGGCGCTGATGGAGGATGCCTGCGCGGCCTGGGAGTCCGGCGCCCGAGGCGGCATGCCGGCGCTCAACCGGATCGCCGCCGCCAAGGTGGACACGCTGAACAGCTGCATCGAGGCCGTGGACCTGGCCATGCGCGTGGTTGGTGGTGTAAGCCTCCAGAAGCGGCGGCCGATTGAACGGTACTGGCGGGACGTGCGCGCGCCGCTGCACAACCCGCCAATCGAGGACCGGGCGCTGGAGATGCTCGCCCGGAGCGCGCTGGACGAACCGGTGGAGCCGCCGCAAGCCGCCGAGTAGGGGCCGCGCCGAGGCGGATCTGCTTGACACCAATGCTATTTTGCTGTTGCCCGGATTGCCCACGAACGGGACTCCTCAACCTCCGGGCGCGCGAAAGGCAGGCTCACCGTGGTGTCGTCTCTTCGTCTGGCGGCTCTCCTCCTCACCCCCGCTCTGCTCGTTGCGGCAGCCTGCGGCAGCGGCGATGACGACGACGATGATTCCGGGGGCGATGACTCCAGCGGGGGCGGCAGCACCAGCAGCGCGGGAGGCCCAGGCGGCTCCAGTTCTGGTGACTCGAAGGGCAAAAACCTGGATATCCCGAAGATCAGGGATGGCAACTTCGCGGCCGCGAAGGCCACCATCGTGGTCTCTGGTGACCGCGACCTCAAACTCGACATGCAGGGCAACGGGCTGGCCACCGGTGGCTTCGCCTTGCTGACGTTCGTGTCGTCAGATGTCAGTGTCCAACTGGCTTTCCAGTCTGATTCGAAAGACGAGGCAGGAGGGGTGTCCCTGAGCGGCAAGGACCTGGCAACGGCGGCCGCGTGGGGCGCGGACTGCAGCGTCAAGGTAACCGACGACGACAAGGCGCTGAAAGGCGAGTTCGAATGTAAAGGGATTGATGGACTCCAGCCCGGCACGGTGAAGGGGCTGAAGGTGACACTCAAGGGCACGTTCTCGGCGCCGCGCTGAGAGCGCCTGCCTTAGCCCCCCGGGACCTTGAAGTCCTTGCCGATGACGATGACCACGTCCGGGAGGCTTGAGTCGGGCTTCGGGACGGCGATGATCTCGTTCGAGGAGATGCCCATCCAGCGGGCGATGTCCTCGGCGAGCGCGCGCTTCTCTTCGCCGTAAAGGGTGATGGTCGTGTGCGGCTGGGCGTCCTGGTCCGGGCCGTAATAGACCGTGGGGAGGCCCTTGCTATAGGCGAGGTAGCGCCCCAGCGCGGCGGCGCGCACCGAGCCGTCTTCGCCGTAGCCGTTCTGGATTTCGACCGCGGAGGCGCTGTACTGGGCCTTGGTGAACACCTGGCTGAGCCAGTACTGCACGTTCTCGGCGTTCCACTGGAGGACGGCTGCGCCGCCGGGCGTGGTATAGCCCATCACCGTCGGCACTTCATTCACCGGGTCGCCCAGGGAGTAGGTGTTCATCCGGCCGTTCGTGTCTTTGAGCAGGGCAGCGTAGCCGGGGAACTTCGAACGCGGGATGTCGGTCTTCACGGTGCTCGAATAGGCGTCCCAGAGTTCGAACGGGTTGTTCAGCAGGGCCATCGTGAAAACCTTCTGGAGCGCGGTCTTGAGGACGAGCTGCTGGCGCTTCACACGCTTCAGGTCGCTGTCGTATTCGCGGTGCCGCCCGAAGGCAACGGCGTGGTAGCCGTCGAGCTTGTTGATCCCAGAAGGGAAGCTCACCCAGACGCCGTTGATGTCGTCGTCGCTGTAGAACCACTCGGGCACGGAGAGGTCGTACGGGATATCGACGTCGATGCCGCCGAGGGCGTCGATGAGCTTCTCGACGCCCTTAAAGTCGAGGATCACGTAGTAGTCGATATCGATCCCGAAGTTCTCCTTCATATCGAGCTTCAGCTGGTCGGTGCCGGCGCTGATGCTCTGGCCGGCCCGGACGCCGGTGCCGAAGGAGGTGTTGATGCGGTCCTCGTAGGTCCCGCCCTTCGTGTGGATGTCGATGAGCATGTCGCGCGGGAAGCTGAGGACGCTCGTGCTTTTCCCGACCGGGTCGATCGTCGCGACCATGATCGTGTCGGTCAGGTAGCCGCTGTTGGCGTTGTCTTCGAACTGGAAGTACGGCCGCTTGTCGACGCCGAGGATGAGGAGGTTGATGCGCTTGTTGAAGACGCTTGAGTCGCTCGGGGGTTTGATGGCGACGAACGGGGTATCGAGGTTCGCCAGCGGGCGGATGATGCCGAGGTTGGTCAGGTCCTTGCCCGGGAACAGCGCCGGGGTCACCCGCGCCAGCAGCGCCAGGCTCGAATAGACCGAGGCCAGCCCGAAGGTGACGAGTGCGAAGACGAAGAGCAGCCGCTGGGCGCCGCTCAGGTTCTTACGTGGCGCCGGGCGGGGTCGTTGGCCTGGGCGGGACGCGGATCGCGCAATGGTCGAGTCTTCGATCCGGGTCACCACAGGTGTCAACCTACCGGCGCGCCGCGCTCAGGGTCAATGGCGCGGGCCACACAGGGGAAAGGTCCCGGTTAATTGGCCCCGGGAACGCGGAAATCCTGCCCGACAACCACCATCACGTCAGGGGTCTGGGTGTCGTCATCGGGGACGAACTGGTTGACCACCCGGTCGCGCGGGAGACCGAGCCAGCCGGCGATGTCCTCGGCCGCCTGGCGATGACTTGCACGGCTCACGACCACGGTGGTCTTCGGCTGCACGGGCAGGTCGCTGCCGTAGAAGACCGTCGGGAGGCCTTTCGAATACTTCAGGAAGCGGCCAAGCGCGGCCGTCCGCGAAGCGCCGAGGGCTGGGTCGCCGTAAGCGTTTTCGATTTCGACGGCGACGTCCGGGTAGCGGGTCACCGGGAAGGCCCGCGAGAGCCAGTACTGCACGTTCTCGACGTTCCACTGGAGCACAGCCGCGCCGGCCGCCGTGGTGTACGGGATCATCGTCGGGACGCCATCAACCGGGTCGCCGAGGGAGTACGACTGCATGCTCCCGTTCGTCTTGCGAAGCAAGTCGGCCAGCGGAGCAAGCTGGGTCGTCGGGATGTCAGTCTTCACGAGGCCGTTGTAGGCGTTCCAGAGTTCGAGCGGGTTGCGCGCGATGATGCCCGCCGAGAACGACTTTTCGAGCGCCGCCTTCACCACCAGCTGCTGGCGCTTCACGCGGACAAGGTCGCTGTCCTGTTCGCGGTGGCGGCCGAAGGCGACCGCCATGTAGCCGTCGAGCTGGTTGATGCCCGGCGGGAAGGCCACGTAGCGGGCGTTCTTGTTGTCGTCCGAATAGAGCCAGGTGTCGACGGAAAGCTCCTGCGGAATATCGACGGTGATGCCGCCGAGAGCGTCGACGAGCCCTTCGACGCCCTTGAAGTCGAGCACGACGGCGTAGTCGATGCTAATGTTGAAGTCCTCTTTGAGGTCGCGTTCGACCTGGGCGACACCGGCCTGCCAGCTGTTGCCGCCCGCTCGCAGCCCGGTTTCGTAGGAGGTGTTGATGCGGTCCTCGTACGGGCGGCTGTCCTTCGGATTGATATCGATAAGCATGTCCCGGGGGAAGCTCAGGAGCGTCGTCTTCTTCGTGACGGGGTCAGTAGAAGAGACCATGACGACGTCGGTGTTGTTCCCGCCGCTGATGTCGACACCGAGGATGAGGATGTGGATGGGGTTCGTGAAGCTGCCCGCGGCCGAGGCATTCGGGACGGTGACGACCTTATCGAGGGCGGCAACGACGGCGACGTTCTTCAGCGAACGGCCGGGGAAGAGCGCCGGTGTAACCCTCGAAAGGAGCGCGATGCCGGTATAGGAGCTGGCGAGGAAGAAGGTGAGCAGGGCAAACACAAAAAGGGCGCGCTGACCGCCGGTTGCCAACGGCGAGCCCCGCACCACCCGGTATCCACCACGCCGTCCGGCGTATCCGCCGCTCGTCATAGGATTTCACGGTAGGGGACGGTTTGGGCGAGGGTCAATTCGCCGGTAAGCGCGCGTTGACGGCCGCGTCAGCCCATGCCGAGTTCGTGCAGGCGGTCGTCGTCGATACCGAAGTAGTGGCCGATCTCGTGGAGCACCGTCTTGCGGACCTGTTCGCGCACCTCGTCGTCGTTCTCGCAGATCGCCTCGATGTGCTCCTGGTAGATGCTGATCTTGTCGGGCGCGACGAGGTTGTAGTACTCGCCACGCTTCGTGATGGGGATGCCGTGATAGAGGCCGAGGAGCAGCCTGCCCGGGCCGATACCGGCGAGCTTACGGTCACGCGCGGTGGGCCGCCGTTCGATGACGATTTCGACGTTGTGAACGTTGCGAACCAGTTCGGGAGGGAGTAGTGCGACGGCTTCGCGCACGAGCCTGCGGAACTCGGAGCGTTCCAGGGCGTGCTACCGGGGCGCCGGCGAGCGGCTCCAGAGGGTCTTGAAGCCCTCGGCCCCGCGGACTGCCGCCTTCTGGTGCTCGTATTCGAGTTCCACCAGTTCGGCCAGCGCCTGCTCGGCTTCGCGCACGCTCTCCGGGTGGCCCGAATCGACGAGGCGCTGGTTCACTTCGCGCCACGCCTCGGTCTCGCCGAGGGAGCGCGTGAACCGCGGCCAGTAGACCATCACGATCTTCTCCGGGTCGCGGAAGCGGGGGCGGATCTTGCGCAGGCTGGCGTACCGCTCCTGCACGCTCTTTACCGGGTTCACCAGGCGGACGGCCGGCCCATCGATGTCGCTGCAGCGGAAGTCGAGGAGCAGCCGCTGGCCGATGGTAATGAAGCGCAGAACCACCACTTCGTGGCTGCGGATCGTCGCAGCGATCTCTTCGAGGTCTACGTTGTAGTCGTTATCCACCAGCCCTGAGTGTAGGGGTTAAGGCGCGGCCCGGCCACCTTTCCTTTTTCACCGGGACAGTGGTTGCCCCCGAATTGCAACCAAGGGCAGGCCTGCGACGGTCGATTCTTCATTCGTGGCCATCTTCTCCCGGTTCACCACACATCGCAGGGTCGAACGGCTGATCCGTGACGGCGTCGGCGTGCGCGAGGCCAGCTGGCAGATCAGTGGGCACGATGACGCCGTGACCGAGGAGCTCGTGGACGAGGTCATCACATGGGTGCGCACTTCGATGGGCGAGATGCGCCGCCCCTACGGCATCGACCACATCGCGCTCGCCCTTGCCGCCCGGGACGAAGAGGGGAAGGTGCTGTGCAGCAACAGCCTCGGCGTCCTCCGGCCGGCCAGTTTCTATGCGAACGAAGGCCCGGAGCAGGTACGCGCGTTCCTCGGCGACGCGGAGCGGGTGATGCAGGGACGCCCCGGCGAGATGGTGGGCGCGCTGCTCAGCCTTGGCGATATCGCCTTCGAACTGAAGGGCCGGGCAGCCTGAGCCGGGTCCCGGTTCGCGTGGTTGCGATGCCCGTTTCCGCCTGAGTCTGTACACTCCACGCCATGACCAGCGTCTCCAACCCCGAACAGGCCCGTGCCCGCATCCAGGCGCAAATCGACCGCATGGGGCGGCTGCGCGGAAGCGGCCCTGACCCGTTCGATTACAACCAGTGGGATGACCGCACGGTTGAAGTGCTTCGCGCCATCTATGGCGAAGACTCGGACGAGGTGCAGCAGTACCACGAGGCTGCCGGCAAGCGGGGCCGCCTCCCCGGAGTCCGTGGCCAGGCCGAGAACATGACGCTCAACATCCACGGCCCGTGGGGCATCCGCGCCCGCCTCGACCGCGCGGAAGTGGTGCTCAAGCAACTCTGCGGGGCGCTCGGCTAGGTTCGCAAACCCTCAGGTGACAGTTCGATCCCGGGAAACCGCTGGCGGAGGTGTTCCCCGAGCCGTTCCAGCCGTGCGTTGAACGCCGGGCTTTGCAGGTCCTCGGTGGTCATGATGATCGCGTCCTCGCGGTTGTCCGAGTAGTACCGCTTCCGTTCACCGACTTCGTAAAACCCATACCCACGGTAGAGCGCGCGCGCCGCGTCGTTCGAAGCGCGCACCTCGAGCGTGGCTGAGGCCATCTCGTGGTGACGCGCGACTTCGATCAGGGCATGGACAAGCGCCCGGCCGTAGCCGCGCCGCCGGTCCTCCGGGAGGACGGCCACGGTCACAACGTGCGCCTCATCGACCATCAGCCAGAGTCCGGCGAAACCGGCAACATCCGAGCTTCCCGGCGGGCGGAGGACGACGTAGCGGGCCATCGCGTTCTGGGTCAGTTCCCGTTCGAAAGCGGTAGCCGGCCATCCGGGGGTGTAGGCCGCGCGTTCGACGGCCATCACCTCGGGCATATCTTCCCGGCGCATCATCGCCAGCTGCGGCGCGTGCGGGTCCATGTGGTCTATCTTCGACGGCGCAGCGTTGACACGCATACCCCCGGGCTACGCAGCTCGCCCGGATCTGCCGACAACCAGACTATGAGCGCCATTCCCCAACCCGGCACGCCCCTCGTGGTCATCCAGCGAAACAATCCACCCCGGCAGTGGCAGGGTGAGTTGATCGCCTTTAAGGACAGTACGTTCGCGGTCCGCATTCCGGACGGCCCGGAGGCCTGGGATGCGACCGTCCCCTACGCGGTGATCTGGGGAGTCCCCGGCTCCCGCACGCTCTGCAACGTGACACTCGTGGCAAGCAAGGACTCCGCGGTCGCACTCCGGCTCGCATCGCAGCCGAAAGCCATCGACCTGCGCCGCGATCCGCGCTTCAACCTGGACCTCAGCGTCGAAGTGCGCTCCGTCCTCGGCAACTCCCGCCAGCCTGGCCGGATCATCGACGTTTCCTCCGGGGGCGCAGCCGTTTCCGTCGATGCGAAGCCGGGCGGCAGCCAGATCGAGGTTGGCGTGTTCGCGAACGGCTATGCCGCCCGCCTGCTTTGCGACGTGGTCAACACGAGCACCGCCGAGGATCAGACGATCCTGCATCTCCAGTTCCGGGACCTGACGCCGCCGCAACAGGCCTTCGTGCGGACCCTCGTGGGGAACCTCGTGGAGTCGCAGGCCAGCTAACGGGCGCTCCGGTAGGATCCGGGTGTGACCGTTTCCCTCGACCAGATCGCCCCTTCGTCCCTCCAGTTCGATGCCGCCGACCCAATCCTCGCGCGCGCTGCCGAAGAACTGCGCGCGCACCTTCGCCCGGGCGTCACCGCCGGGGTCAGCGTCGTGCTCGAAGTTCGCCCCGGCAGTGTCGCGGGGGACGGATTCGAGAACACGGTGACCCCGGACCGGGTGACGGTTGCCGGTTCGAACGCACGCGGCGTGCTGAACGGCGTCTATGCGCTGCTCGAAGACCTCGGCTATCGCTGGGTTCGGCCCGGTGCGCGCGGGACGCGGCTCATCCCGGGCCGGGCGCTGCCCGATTCGGTCCGGCGCGAGGCGCCTTCGTTCGCCCGGCGCACGCTCATCCTCGGGAACGACGGACTACACGACGAATGGCGCGACTGGATGGAATTCGCCAGCCGCAACCGCCTGAACAGCCTGTTCTTCCATGACACGCCGCCGAGCGTCCTCGACCGCAGCGGCGCCGCACGGCCGGCGACGGCTGACGGTATCGCCACCGACGGCAAGGGCTGGATGTTCGAACGCTGGGACGAGGACGGGCCGGCAATCGTGGTCGAAGCGGTCAAGCGCGGGCTGACGCTCCAGTTCGGGGGGCACCACCTGCCCGCACTGCTCAAGCGCGAACTCTTCGCGGAGCACCCCGACTGGTTCCCGGAGCGCGAGGGGCAACGGGAGCAGCGCTACAACCTTTGCCCGACGAGCCCCGGGGGCATCGCGGAGGTCCGGGCACGGGCCCGCGACTTCTTCCGGCGTTTCGCCGGGGCGCAGGTCTACCACCTCTGGGCCGATGACATCCTCGGCGGCGGCTGGTGCTCGTGCGCTGGTTGCGCGGGGCTGACGCCTTCGGACCAGGCGCTCCTGCCGACAAACGTCCTCGCCGAGGAACTGGCGGCAGTGGCGCCGGGCGCGGAGATCGCTCACCTGGCCTACCACGACACCATCGCGCCGCCGAGCTCGGTGCGCCCAGCGGCAAACGTCACTGCCCTCTACGCTCCGCGAAACCGCAACTATGCCTTCGCCATCGATGACCCGGCCTGTCCGCACAACCGGGAGGGACACTTCTCCGAACTGGAGGGCCTCGCCACGACGTTCCGGGAGCACCCCGGCGCGCTGTCGGTGTTCGAGTATTACAGCGACGCCATCCTCTATAAGTGGATGGACCCGCCGAACCTGGCGGTGCTCCCGGCGGACGCGGCAGCCTACCGCCGGATGGGCGTGGCCGACTTCGGCGACCTGGCGGTCAGCCCGCGGCCCTGGTTCGGGCCAACGTGGCACGCATGGTGGTTCGCGCGGTGCGCATGGAACAGCGAACCCAACACCGCCGAGGAACTGCACGACTTCTGCGCGGCCGCGTATGAGGCCGACGGGCCGCGCTTCGAACGGCTCTACCGAGACCTCGATGCGGGCTACCGGGGGTTCCTCGACATCACCGGGCTGGAACGCATCCCGCGGCACGACATCCTCGACTTTTCGGACACGCCGCGCGAAGGCCTGCGGCGGAAGGCCGGGCAGATCAGGGAGGCCGTCGAGGCGATGAACGCCTCGGTGGCAGACCTGCCGCTGCGGCCTGCGGGCCTCGGCCGGGACGCTCGCGAGGACCTTTCGGTGCAGCTTGCGGTGGCGAACCACCTGGCCGAGCGGGTGGAAGCGTGGGACGCCACGCTCGACGGGCGGATGGACGAGGCGAAAGGTCACCTTGACCTCGCCCGGCTCCACCTGCGCGCCCTGAACGACTGGGATCACACCCACACGCCCGCGGGGTATGCCAACCTCTCACGCGGCATGCTGGCGGCGGCGAACTGGTACACCCGCCGCATCGAGAAGCTGGCAGGCGTGGAACGGCCAGCACCGCACGCGCATTAACCGAGCGTTTACCCCCGGCTCTGCACCCGGCCAGGCGCCCTATCCAGGCAGGCCGAAAGCGGCCCTTTTGTCTACCTACCGGTAAATAACGGGCCATGATTTTCCCCATCCGCATAGTGTGGTTCGTGCGTATACTCCGCGGCAGTCGCTTCGATACCTGAAATAGAAGCGGCCAAGAAGTACGAGGGGGACATATGCCCGAACTGGACAACTACTGGCTGCGCAGGACGCGGATGAACCGCAGACGCCTGATGGGCGGCGCGGCGACTGCCGGCCTTGGCGCGGCTGCGCTCGGTCTCGTCGGCTGTGGCGACGACGATGATGACGACACCAAGACCACACCCGCTGCGACGTCCGCCAGCGGCAGCCCGACTGCAGCGGCATCCGCGGCGGCGTCACCATCAGCCGCGGCGAAGCAGAAGGGCGGCACCGCCCACTTCATCAGCGCGAACAACACGTTCGACACCTTCGATATCGACCGCAGCCGGTTCAGCCCGATCGCGGTGCTCTTCGGCTACACGAACCTCGGCGTCATGCAGTGGCAGAGCTACAAGGACGGCAAGATCGGCGGCGCGATCGCCGAGAAGGTGGAGCAGCCGGACAAGCAGACATTCGTCTTCTCCGTGCGCCCGAACCTGTTCTGGCACAACAAGGCGCCGGTGAACGGCCGCGCAGCCACCGCCGACGACATCGCGCAGTTCATCCTCCGCAACAAGGGCGGAAAGCTCCTCGACGGCACGGACGACCCGAACTTCTACCGCAAGTCATCGTTCCAGACCGTCGACAAGGTCGAAGTGGTCGACCCGAAGACCGTCAAGGTATCGATGACCAAGCCGGACCCGTTCTTCCTGAACGTGCTGGCGGGCGCCTACGCGAAAGTCCAGGCGCCGGAGGCGGTCAAACAGTTCGAAAAGGACTACTCGACGATCACGGCGGACAAGATCATCGGCACCGGCGCGTTCGTCCTCACCGAGTTCGCCGCCGAGGGCAAGCTCACCCTCCTCCGGAACGAGAAGTTCTACACCCAGGTCAATTACGACGGGATCAAGTACGTCCCGCTGTTCACCGACCAGGCAGCGCAGCAGGCGGCCTTCGAGCAAAAGCAGGTTGACGCCTTCGCACCGGTGCAGAACAACGTCCTCGAAGACCTGAAGAAGCGCCTCGACGGGAAGATCCAGGAGATCAAGGCGTTCTCGGCGAACCCGCAGGCCGGTACCTACTACGGCGGGGCCAAGCCGTGGAACGACCCGAACCTCATCGGCGCCATCTTCCGCGCGCTCGATCGGCGAGCCATGATCAACTCGCTCCTCCAGGGCAAGGCGGCACTCGCCGGGAATATCCCGCCGACCCAGGCGGCCTTCGGCATCACGGAGAAGGAACTGATCACCTTCCCGGGCTATATGGAAGACCGGGCGAAGGAAGAGGCGGAAGCGAAAAAGATGTGGGACGCCGGCGGCGGCGCAGCCCTCGGCGAAGTAATCGTGGACATCCCGGACATCTGGGAAGGGCTCTACTCCGGCGGTTCGGCGCTGATCACGAACCAGTTGAAGAAGGTACTCGGCAACACCTTCACCGCCAAGGTTCAGCCGTACTCCACGATCACGACCAAAATCGTGAAGCAGCAGTACGGCAACGGCTCGAACAACATCTGGTACGGCTGGATCACCGACATCACCGACCCTGAGCCCACGCTCTTGAACTACCTCCAGTACAACTCGACCCAGCCGCAATTCGCCCAGTTCGGTGTGAAGATCGACAAGGTTGACAGCCTGACCGCGAGCCTCGTCTCCGAGTTCGACGTGAGCAAGCGCCAGGAGGGAAACAAGGAAGTCGAGCGAGAGCTGCTCAAGGCGAATGGGGCCGGCATCCCCTACAGCCTGATGGGGGTCACTTCCACACTCGTCTGGAACTACTTCAAGTCCCAGGAGTCTGCGCCGTTCGTCACCTCCCACCTCGTGGGGACGGACGCGTGGTTCGACCAGAAGGACCCGACCTGGTCCGGCCGCCAGGCCTGACCGCAAACAACGGAAATCGCCCCGGGGCCGGCATCAGTGCCGGCCCCTTTCGTTGGACTCGCTACGGCGCCGGGAGGTCAGCCGAAGCGTTCATCACGTCTCCGAGCACCTTCACCCGCACCGGGCCGTCGAGGAAGACCGGGCGGTAGCGGTTCGCGATCTGGTACGGCACGAGCCGGACGGTTGCGAGCCGCTTACCGTGGAAGGTGGCTTCGAGGAGGTAGCCCTGCGTGTGCTCGGGCGTTCGCACCTGGTCGAAGATGAAGTTGCCCAGCGCATAGGCGATGAACCGGTCATCCCGGACCTCGATGGCCTGCACCCAGTGCGCCTGGTTCCCCACAACAAGGTCCGCACCCGCATCAACAGCCGCACGGAGCGCCTTGATGCTGCGCGGGCTTGGGTCATGCGTGTCCTCGGTGCCGCTCTGGACCTGCACGATGACCACGTCCACATTTGCCTTCAGGTCGCGAATGCGCTGGGTGAACCGTTGCAGCCCGAGCATGCTGGCCGGTTTGTAGAACGCGGGCTCACTTGGCGGAGTCGACTTCTCGTCGGCGTAGCTATCGTCGAGCGGCGCCGTCCCGGGCGAATCAGCCGTGGCCTCGAGGTCTTCGGCGGCGATGTCATCGAAGCCGAGGATGCCGAAGCGGACGCCGTTCACTTCGAAGACCGCCGGAGTCAGCGCGTCCTCGAGGTTCTTGCCGCCGCCGACCGTCTTGATGCCCACATCGTTTAGCCGCGACTGGGATTCAAGCAGTGCCTTCGAACCACATGCTTCGTAGCCACAGTCGAAGGCGTGGTTGGTGGCGAGCGTCATCTCATCGATGCCCGCGAGGGTAAGCGCGGCGATGACCTCGGGTGGCGAGGTCAGGTTCGGATACTCCTGGGGCACGCAGAGGTACGGTTCGCCGATGCCCTGGATGCTGCCATCGAGGGAACTGAGGGCAAGGTCTGCGGCGGCGAGGTACTCACCCACCGGGCCCCGCAGGGCGGCCGCCCAGTCGCCGGTTGCCTTGATTGCCGCGAGCGAACAGCGGGACTGCAGCACATCGCCCGTCGCGACGATGCGCGTGACCACGGGCGGCTTCGCGGCGACGGCTTCGCGGACAGCGGCCACGTTGTTCCGGCCGCGCTCCGTGTGCGCGTCGACGGCGACTGAGGTCGAAAGCGGCCAGCCTTTCGCGTCGCCCAAACCGCGGGCGATATCCACGCCATCGATGGCGATGGCTACGAGGTTCGGGCGCAATTCGCCAATCGGAACGAAGGCGAATCCGCCGGAGTCGAGTGCCATCGCCTCGCGGAGGGCGTCGAAGCTGGCCACCGTGATTTGGCCGCCGCAGAGCTGCCCCCCGGCGGGCCCAGCCCAGGCGGCGACGGCGGCCATCCCCGGCCAGTCGAAGACGAAGCAGCGAATCGAGCCGGGGATGCCGCCAACGTCCGCCCAGTTGCGTTTCTCGCCGCGAAGGATGCCCCGCAGCTGGTCCGCCGAGAGCGCATCGACCCCGGCCCCAAGGGCAGCCACGGGGACGATGAACCCCGTTGGGACGAGGTCTCCCGGAGCGCCCGACGCGGCGAATTCGATGTCGGCCTGCTTGCCAGCAGCCGCCGGGTGCAGACCGAGCGCAGCAGCGCCAGCGGGGAGTTCGCCGGAGTACGTGAGTGCGGCGGTCACTGGCGTTGGCGCGGGTCGCGTGGGAGTTTCAGCGCCGGCTGCACCATCGCCGCCTACCCGCCGCATCTCGCCGTCGGAGATGGCGTCGAAGAGAACGAGGGCAAGGGCGACCAGGCTCCCCGCGAGGCAGGCAACGGCCACCATCAACAGACCCAGCCAGGGAGTCCGCCCGGGTGGCGCGGGGTGGTTCGCCATGGCGGAATGGTGGCTGCGGCGCGGCAGCGGGTCAATGACCCGATGGGCGGGAGGCGAAGGCTCCGCCTCCATGTTCGGTAGAATCGGCCTGATGCGACTCCTGCGACTGACCAATAGCAACGACACCAACGCGAACGTGAGTCGCGACGTCAACAAGGCCGCGGTCGGCGAGCGCGTCCTTTCGGCCGCCGTGGGCGAGCCCGTGGAAACGACAATCCGCACGATCTGGCCGTCACCGGACTTGCCGGGGCTCATCGACAAGTGGATCCGGCGCTACGAGCCCGACATGGTGTTCTTCCTGGTTTCGTCCTACTGGTTCACCTATGCCTCCATCCCGACAAAGATCGAACGAAAGTGGGGGCCGATTGGCCCGCCGATCGCGCGAGCAGGCATCAAGATCGCAGGCCACCGAACGATCGCGAACAACGCGGCGTTCCGCAAGCTGCGGGCGGCGGCAGTGTCGACAATCGGCGGTGACCCGTTCTTCACGCCGGAGGAAGTGGTTCGATGCGTGGAGGACTGCCTGGGGACAATTGTCGCCTTCGAGGATGTGGCAGTGGTTGTGCGCGGCCCACGAATCCCCTTCGCACCGGAGGGCTCGGCGGCGGCCAAGCGTATCGCGGAGGAGCGCAGGCAATTCGTGCATCGAAGTGTTGAGAAGCTCTGCGCTCAGCTGCATGTCGAATACACCGGGTGGGACAGCGCACTGGCTCCGCAGGACGACTCCTCGGGATTGCAGGGCGACTTCGTGCACATGAACGCGTCCCTGCACGCGCATCAAGGTGAGTTCGAAGGTCAGGCAATGGTGAGGGCCTGGCGGACACTGAAAAGGGGCTGACCCACCGCTTCGCCGCGGCCGGGCCCGGCTTAACCTGCCTTGGCGTACCAGGTGTCGGGCGTGCCGCTCGCGCTTTCGATGAAGTTGAATGCGCGCGCAAGCACGCGGTCGATGCCGCCGCACATGGCTTCGATGCCGGCCAGTTCCGGCGTCAGCGGCGCAACCTCGCCGAGTTCCAGTTCGTACCCGCAGAAGAGGCCGAAGTGCAGCATGAGCGAGTTCGCCTGGGCGACGACGCCCGCGAGGCCGTCCTCGCCGGCCCGCAGCGCTTCGTCGTGGTGGCAGCGGACGGCGTCGACGAGGTGGCCCGGGAACTTCCACCGCTCGCCCAGCGCCTGGCCGATTTCGTCGTGCTGGTAGCCGGTGGTTTCGAACTCGGCGGCGTGCAGCGGCGCTTCGCCTGAGCGGGCGATAGCCACCGCCTGCGCGAACTCGGCAGGCATCACCTGGCGCAGCACCAGGCGGCCGATATCGTGGAGGATGCCCGCTGTGAAGGCGTCTTCCGGCTTGGCGCCAAGCGTCTTTTTGGCGATGGCTTCGGACGCGACGGCGACGGCGACGCTGTGGCCCCAGAAGAGGTCAAGGTCGAAGCCATCATTGAAGCCGCTGCGCTTGAAGGCGTTCATCATGCTCGCGCCGACCGCCACCTGGCGGACCTGCTTGAAACCGAGCATCACGACAGCCTCGCGGACGGTGCTGATGCGCCGGGCAAAGCCGTAGTAAGCCGAGTTGCTGATGCGGATGAGTTTCGCGGTCAGGGCCTGGTCGGTGGCGAGGACCTGCGCGAGGTCCATCGCGCTGGTCTTGTCGTCCTCAGCCATGCCCATGACCGTCGCCGCTACCGCCGGAAGCGGCGGGAGGTCGTCAATCCGGTCCAGAAGTGCGTTCGCGTCCTTGCCCATCGTCAATACCATCGGCGCGAAAGCGCGGCGTCTGAACCGGCCTGCTGGTAAACATCGGGGGATGGCATGGCCGGAACGGCCCAATGACCAACGCCAACGGCCCCTCCGGCCGGTCAGGGTAGCGGCGACGTACCGTACGGTGGTTGTGATGAGTTGCCGCACATCGCTTCGTAGATTCGCTGCCGCCTCCCTGCTGTTCGCTGCCCTGGCCCTTGCCGGCTGCTCGGGGCCGGTTCGAACGCCGGTCGGGAACGTCTCCACTGGCGCCGCCGAGGGTGACCCGCTGGGGGTCATCGCCTTTGTGAACACGCAGGGCTGCATCGAGCGCGTCTTCGCTGGGACAGGCGAATCCACCGGCGAGCCGTTCTGTGCTTCGGAACGGGCAAAAATCACCGCGATCACGTGGATGGACGCCGACTCGCTCGCCTTCGGCACGAACGAAGGACGCGCGCTCGGCTGGCAACTGCTGCGGGTCAGTACAGGCCTCGCTGAGGCTATGCCCATCGCCGAAGCGCCGCGCGTCCTCCTCATCCCGCCGCAGTTCTACTCGTCCCGCAACGAGCGCCTCGATATCGATGCGAAGGGCGTGGTTTCGCGCGTGGACGAAGTCGAGAACGTGCGCATCTTCCCGCCCGAGGGCAGGGACCCGGACGCGAGCACCCGGCTCGTCGCATGGTCGCCGGACGGGCAGTGGGTGCTGCTCGCCGCCACGACCAGCAAGGATCTCTGGGTCGTGGGCCGTGATGGTGCGGACCCGCACCGCGTGGCCGGCGCCAGCCGTGGCGTGGCCAGCTGGTACATGCCCGCCGTGGGCGCCACGCCGCACGCCGACCTGACCTGTAGTGTCGTGACCGAACAGTCGTATGGTTGCGCAGTTCCCCTCCGCCAACCGTCAGATGGCGCGACCATCATCGGGACGCCGGGCGAAACCGCGGACTTCGGCTGGTCGGCCTGCCCGGGCGCGACGGGCTATGTGTTCGAACTGTACGCAGAGGGTTCGAACACCCCGCTCTATTCGACCATCGTCGTCGGCACCTTCCTGCACCGGCCGCTGGACACGCTGCCGGACAGCCGGGTGCGCTGGCGGGTCCGCGCACTCATCGGCACGCTGGCCGCGCCATGGTCCGAAGAGCGCACGTTCTCGGTGACGCCGGCGGCGGCGCGGTGACGGGGCCTGCCCGGAGGGGCTGGGATCAGGGGTTCCCCCTAATTGTGACCAAGGTGACCCCTAACGTAGAATGAAGTCACGAATCATCTCAAATTAGCAATAAGGAAAGTAATATATGAGATACTCACGGATGGGTCGGCGTTCCGTCCTTCGGTCGGCACTCCTTGGAACAACGGGCGTGGTCGGCTACGGCCTCGTCGGCTGTGGTGGTGACGACGACAGTCCCTCCGGCGGCGACGGCAGCGCCATTCCCAACCTGACGCCTCAAAAGACCGAGGACACGAATGCTGCGCGCAAGGGCGGCATCCTCAAGCTGGCTGGCGGCCCCCTCCAGGCCAACCTTGATGTTCACTCAATGGTGGGCAGCAACATCTACCACTACACGTCGAACTTCCTCGTTCGGTACACACTGGAGGGAGCGCTCGAACCCGACGCTGCGCAGGCTCTGCCCGAGATCACCGACGGCGGCCAGACCATCATCTTTAAGATTCGCCCCGATATCGTCTGGCAAAACCGTGCGCCGGTGAACGGGCGAAAGCTCGAAAGCGAAGACGTAAAGCGGACGTTCGAGCGCATCAAGGACCCACAGACGGCCTCCCCGCGGAAGGCGAACTACGACGTCGTCGACTCGATCCAGACCCCGGACGCGACGACTGTCATCTTTAAGTTGAAGCGCCCGTCAGCCGGACTGCTGGCAGCCATGGCCGACCAGTACGACCTCATAGTCCCGAAGGAATGGTTCGGCAAGCAGATTACGCAGGCCGACCAGGTCGTTGGAACTGGGCCCTATGAACTCACCGAATACGGGGTTGGCAAGGGGTTCAAGCTTCGCCGACGGAGCGACGGCTACTGGAAACCCAACACCGCCTGGATCGACGGGATTGACTACACCGACATCGGCGCCGAAGGCGGACCCGTGGTGAACGCGCTGCGCTCCGGCCAGATCGACGCCGGCGCTATCACTCCCGAAGAAGTGGCCGCGTTCGAAGCAGACAAGAACTTCAAGGTCATCCGTTTCGTGGGGAACTCCCGCGACGTGGTCCAGATAAACCACAAGCGCGCCCCGTACACAGACGTCCGGGTGCGGAAAGCTGTGTTCCTCGCCCTCGAACGGAAGAAGATTTACCAGTCGGTCTTCGGCGGACTCGGCGCCGTGGGCGGCCCGGTTACCCCGGCCGCGACGTACTGGGCGCTGCCGGAAAAGGAACTCCTCACCCTGCCCGGGTTCAGGAGCGACCGAGACGCCGACATCGCGGAAGCGAAGAAACTCATGGCGGCTGCCGGCCTTGGCAACGGCCACACTGACACCATCCGGACGGTGAGCCGCGCCCAGGTGAACGAAGTCAACGACATGAACGTTCCGGCGCTCAAGAAGATCGGTTTCAACCTCTCGGTGGATGATGTGGGAACGGACTTCGGGCCGCTGATCCAGTTCGAGAACGCTCGCAGCTACAACATCGCGACGAGTGTGAAGCAGTCGGGCATCGACCCGGATCTCCAGCTCCTCCTCTACCATTACACGACCGGGAGCCGGAATTACTGCGACTTCAGCGACCCGGACATCGACAAGCTCCTCGAGAAGCAGAGCGTCGAGTTCGATCAGAATGCGCGCCGCGAGATCGTGTACGACATCCAGCGGAAGCTCATCGAGAACCCTGGCCCAGGGTGGATTGGCTCGCGAGGCGGAGCGATTGCGGTCCGCAGCACGGTCCACAACTACACCTTCCCGAACTGGCCGGATGACTATCACCGGGCGGAGAACCTCTGGTTGGACGCCTAGGTGCTCCAACTCATCATCCAGCGATGCCTGCTCTCGTTGGCAACCGTCTTCATCGTCACGGTGATTACGTTCTCGCTGGTGAGGGTGATCCCGGGCGACCCGGCGGTGCAGCTGCTCGGAGAGTCCTACTCCGAGCAGCAAGCCGAGGTCATCCACGAAAGGCTCGGGCTCAACGAGCCGTACGTGAGCCAGTACCTGAAATGGATAGGGGGGCTCGTCCGCGGCGACCTCGGGACATCCCTCCTCCCCAACCGGCAGCCTATCGGCCCGCAGATCGTCGACCGGATGGAACCAACCCTGCTGTTGATGGCGTTGACCATCATCTTCTCGGTCGGTATCGGCATCCCCATCGGGGTCATCGCTGCATTACGGCAGGACACACCGATCGACTACGCCCTGCGCTCGTTTTCCATCCTGGGCCTCTCGGTGCCCGGGTTCTACCTGGCCACGCAGGTCCTGGGCATCCTCGCGAAAGAGTGGCACTGGATCCCGCCCATCGGCTGGGTGAGCGTCTCAGAGAGTCCATTCGAGGCCGGGAGACGACTCTGGATGCCAGCGCTCATCCTCTCGTTGGCAACGGGGGCGCAAATCATGCGGATGGCTCGTTCCATGATGCTCGAGGTAATGCGGCAGGATTACATTCGGACCGCATGGGCGAAAGGCCTGTCGGAGCGGAAGGTCATCGTTGGCCATGCTCTGCGCAACGCGATGATGCCGGTCCTCACCATCATTGGCCTCTCCATGGCCTTCCTGATCGGCGGCACCGTCATCTTTGAATCCCTGTTCGGCCTCCCAGGCATGGGTATGTACATGATTAACTCGGTGATCGCCCGTGATTACGTGGCGGTTCAGAGCATTACGGTGGTTTTCGCGCTCGGTGTCGTCGGGATCAACCTGCTCATCGACATCAGCTACCTGATGCTCGATCCGCGCCTGAGGCAACGATAGTGGCCGTTCAAGGAGCAGGCGCAGGGATTTCGCCAATGGCGGCGGGCCGGCGGTCGCCCCTGCTTCGAAACATCCGCAAGTTCATCCGCACACAGCCGCTGGGCACAGTCTGCGCAATCCTGATCCTTGTGCTCATCGTCCTGGCCATCATCGGCCCGGCAATCGCGCCGTATGACCCCGCTGCGCCTGAATTCGACCGCCTGCAAGGACCGGGTGGCACCAACTTTTTCGGCACCGACGAACTCGGCCGGGACATCTTCAGCCGGACGCTGTATGGCGCACGGGTCTCGATCGCCGTCGGGTTCGGAGCGACCATCATCGCGACCTCACTGGCCTGCCTGATTGGCGTGGTTTCGGGGTACTTCGGCGGCTGGGTCGATGGGCTTATCCAGCGTCTGGTTGACGGCGTGATGGCGTTCCCGGTGCTGGTCCTGCTGATGGCACTGGTGGTCATCGCAGGTTCGGGCCTGACCCAACTGATCGTGATCCTCGGATTGATAGGCTCCGCCGGGACGAGCCGTGTTGTGCGCTCTGCGGTGCTGGTTGTTCGAGAGCAACAGTACGTTGAGGCCGCCCGCTCGGTCGGAGTGCCCACGCCGCGGATCCTGCTGCTTCACATCCTGCCCAACTGTTTCGCGCCCATCATGGTGTCGGCCACCGTCGGCCTTGGCGGATTCATCCTGGCTGAGGCAGCGCTCTCGTTCCTCGGTGTCGGCATCAACGACCCGGCACATCCCACGTGGGGACAGATGCTCAACCGTGCGCAACGGTTCGTAAACGTCGCCCCGCTGCAGGCACTCTGGCCGGGTATGGCAATTGCAGTGGCCGTGTTCAGTTTCAATATGCTCGGCGATGCCCTGCGGGACGTCCTCGACCCTCGCCTTCGCGGGAGCCGTTAGATCCCTGCCCGGACAGGCAGGGATCCCTTGACTGACAAGCGTGCTCAGTTCGGATACGCTCACGCCAAGGGGGCGCCCCTATGGTGGCGCACGGAGGCCGCATGCCAGCGCGATACCGCTATTCGATGTGGGACGGGACGCAGGATGTCCCGGAACTCGAAGCCAACGACATCCTGGATAACCTCACCGATGACCTGATGAACTTCGGTGACCTCCAGCATGCGCTGCGCAACCTCCTTCAGCGTGGGATGCGCAATCCCCAGGGCGACCGCATGCAGGGTCTGCGCGACCTCCTCCAGCAGCTTCGCCAGCAGCGCCGCCAGCAACTCGACAAGTTCGACCTGTCATCGATCTTCGACGACCTCAAGCGGCAACTCGACGAGATTGTGAACATGGAGAACACAACGCTGGATCGCCGCCTGGATGAGGCGAACGGGCAGCAGCCGCAGGGCGGCCAACAGCAACAGTCTCCAGGTCAGCAGCAGCCTTCAGGACAGCAGGGCGGGCAGCAGCCCCAGGGTCGCCAGCAACAGCAAGGGCAGCAAGGCGGACAGCAGGGCCAGCAGCAGCCCGGCCAACAGGGCGAACAACAGCAGGGCGGTAACGACCAGGATGGCGGAGAGCAGCAGGGGGGCGGGCACGAAACACCCTCCGAGTTCGCGGAAATGCTGCGCAACATCGCCAACAAGAAGAAGCAGTTCCTCGAGCAGTTGCCCGAGGATGTGCCCGGCCAGGTGAAGGAACTCCAGAACTACGAGTTCATGGACCCCGAGGCCCAGGCCAAGTTCAACGAACTCCTCGAGTCCCTGAAGCAGGCGATGATGAACACCTTCTTCAAGGACCTCTACAACCAGATCGCCAACATGTCGCCAGAGGACCTCCAGCGCATGAAGGACATGGTGCGCGACCTGAACCAGATGCTGCAGGACAAGATGGCCGGCAAGGAGCCGGACTTCGACCAGTTCATGCAGCAGTACGGCGACCTCTTCGGCGACAACCCGCCGCAGTCCCTCGATGAGCTCATCGCCCAGATGCAGCACCAGATGGGCCAGATGCAGTCGCTGCTCGATTCGCTCCCCGGCGAGATGCGCCAGCAGCTGCAGGACCTCCTCGGCGACAAGGTGGGCGACCCGGAACTCCAGCAGGCGCTGAACGAACTTGGCCAGAGCCTCGAGTACCTCTACCCCATGCGCGACCTTCGGAACCAGTACCCCTTCCGCGGCGAAGAGGAGATCGACCTCCAGTCGGCGATGCAGCTGATGGACCAGATGCAGTCGATCGACGAACTCGAACGGCAGCTCGAACGCACCCAGTACGGTGGGGAAATCGACGACGTCGACGCCGACAAGCTCGAAGAGCTCCTGGGCAAGGAGGCGCGCGAGACGCTCGACCAGCTCAAGCAGTTCCTCGAAATCCTCGAAGAGGCCGGCTACATCCGGAAGAAGGGGAACCAGTACGAGCTGACGCCTCGCGGCACGCGCAAGATCGGCCAGCGGGCGCTCGTCGAGATTTACCAGCAGCTCAAGTCAGACTCGTTCGGGAAGCACGAAATCCGCGAGTCAGGCTCCGGCGGCGAACGTACCGATTCGACCAAGAAGTACGAGTTCGGCGACCCGTTCTTCCTCGACATTCAGAAGACGCTGTTCAACTCGATGCTGCGCGAGGGCCCCGGCACGCCAATCCGCCTGAAGCCGGACGACTTCGAGGTCGAACGGACGGAACTGCTGACCCAGACGGCGACCGTGATCATGCTCGACCTGAGCTGGTCGATGGCGTTGCGGGGCAGCTTCCAGGCGGCGAAGAAGGTCGCGATGGCGCTGAACAACCTCATCTCATCGCAGTACCAGCGCGACAGCCTCTACATCATCGGGTTCAGCGCCTACGCGCGGGAGTTGCAGGCCGACCAGTTGCCCTACGTCCGCTGGGACGAATCGGTGCTCGGCACGAACATGCATCACGCGCTCATGATCGCCCAGAAACTGCTGGCGAAGCACACCCAGGGCACGCGCCAGATCATCATGATCTCGGACGGCGAACCGACGGCGCACCTCGAGAAGGGCCGCAGCTACTTCGCCTACCCGCCGAGCCCCGTCACCATCCGCGAGACGCTCAAGGAAGTGAAGCGCTGTACCCAGAAGAACATCACGATCAACACGTTCATGCTGGACAGGAACTACTACTTGAAGGAGTTCGTGAACCAGGTAGCGCGGATCAACAAGGGCCGCGTCTTCTACACGACGCCGGACAAGCTGGGTGAGTACATCCTCGTGGACTACGTAGCCCAGAAGCGGAAGAAGCTGGCCGGCGTCGGGGGGTAGGCCCTACCCCTCCAGCAGGCGGTCCGAGATGATGCGCAACTGGATCTCCGAGGTGCCTTCGAAGATCTTCGTGAGGCGGGCGTCGCGCCAGTAGCGTTCGATCGGGAGGTCCGTGGTGTAGCCGTAGCCGCCGTGGATCTGGAGCGCTTCGCTGGTCACGCGCTCGGCCATTTCGCTGGCGAACCACTTGGCCATGCCGGCCTCCTTGTCGCAGCGGCGGCGGCTGTCGATCTCCTCGGAAACGAAGTACATCAGCTGGCGCGCGGCCTCGATTTCGGCCGCCATCGTGGCGATCTTGAAGCGGATCGCCTGGAAGTCGGCGATGGGGTGGCCGAACTGGACCCGGTTCTTCGCGTACTGGATCGAGTCCTCCATGGCGCCGCGGGCGAGGCCGATGGCCCGGGCTGCTGTATGGGCGCGCGCCGCTTCGAGCCCTGACGCCGCGCCTTCGAACCCGGTCCGGTTGCCGCCGCCAGTGAGGTTGAGCGCCTTGCAGCCGTCGAAGTGCAGTTCCCAGGTCTTCCAGCCGTGGTAGCCGATCTTGTTGACGGGCGTGCCCGTGCAGCCGGGCGGCAGCGTGCCGCGCTCCTTCTCGATGAAGAACGTCGCCGTCCCGCGGTGGCGCGTCTTGAAGTCGGTGATCGGTTCGGTCCGGGCGAGGACGGTGATGTAGTCCGAGCCGTCGGCGAAGGTGCACCACATCTTCGTGCCCGTCAGGAGGTAGTCGTTCGGGCCGCCGTCCGGGTCGGGTTCGGCCTTGCAGGAGATGCTGCGCAGGTCGGAACCGGCGTCGGGTTCGGAGAGCGCGGCGGCGCCGAGGAACTCGCCCCTCGCCATGCGCGTGAGGTAGGTCTTGCGCTGCTCGGGGCTGAAGGCCTCGGTGCCGAAGAAACCGTTCCCGCGCGCGATGATGCTGGCGACGCTCATCCATGCGCGGGCCAGTTCTTCGGTGACGAGCACGTATTCGAAGACGCCGAGGCCCAGCCCGCCGTACTCCTCCGGGATGCGGATGCCGAAGTAGCCGAGTTCGGACATCTGGTCGCGCAGTTCCATCGGGATCTCGCCCTTCACGGGGTCCAGCCGGTTGGCGACGGGCAGGACTTCCTTCATCGCGAATTCGCGGGCGCTGGCCTGGATCATCCGGCGGGCTTCGGTCATGTAGGTCATTGGCGGGGTCTCTCTTTGGCTACGAAGTTGGTGCGGTGGAAGGTGATCACCTGCTCGCCGCGCTGGTTGTACCCTCGCGTGTGCCAGGTGACGATGCCCGATTCCGGGCGGCTGTCGGATTCGCGTTTGTCGAGGACGGTGCTGCGCGCAGTCAGCGTGTCACCGGGGTAGACCGGCGGGCCGTAGGCGAGGTCTTCGACGCCGAGGAAGAGACCGCCGGCCTCGCTCAGGTCTTCGACGGAGAGTCCAAAGACGGTGAGGAAGACGAGCATCGGGTTGACCTGCACGCCCGGGTGGCCATGCGCCTTGGCGAACTCGGCGTTGAAGTAGTGCGGGTTGTAACTCAGGGTCAGCGTCGAAAAGAGGCTGTTGTCCCCTTCGTTTATGGTCCGGCCCCAGTGGTGGATGAACTCCTGGCCGACTGTGAACGCTTCGTAATGGTTCCCTTTGCGCCACTTCACCGCATCGGTCATGCGATACCAGCCGGGGCGGCGACGGCTGCCGCGAGGATGGCGTCGGCCGAGGGTGCGGCTTCGAACTGGCGGATGCCGACCACGAGTTGCTCGGCTGCGGACCCGCCAATGGCAGGCCCGGCGAGCGCGCGGAACTTGGCTTCGAGCCGCTCCCGCTGGAGTGCCAGGTCGGAGGCCGGGATATTCAGGTTCACCTGCTGGCTGAAGCGGCGGCCATCCGTGGTGCGAAGGGTGACCTCGGTGCCGCGGGCCCAGTCGCCCGCCTGCGGGGTGACCGTCACGCGGTCGCGCATGGCGGTCAGGCGCGGCTGGCTGACGCGGTCATCGGTGAAGGCGGCGTCGCCGGTTTCGCCGTCCAAGAGGGCGAGGGCCGCCGTGAAGCGCAGACTGAACTTCCCTTCGAGGCCGGTAACCGGGGCCGGGATGTTGCACATCGCCAGGTGGCTCTGAGGAACAACCAGGTCAATGCCGGCGACGTCGCCTGGCTGCAGCCCATTGGCCTGCTTGAGGCGCAGCACGCCCTCGATCGTCTCGTGCGTCCCGTAACAGGCGGCGTGGTACTTGAAGAGCGTATCGCTGACCGCGTAGTGGTCACCGAGGCCCTGGAGCGCGCGCTCGACGTTCGCCTCCGTGGCCTGAGTGGCGGCGAAGCCCTGCGCCGTTTCGAGGACCCCCGGGCTGCTGGTGAAGCCCCGTTGCGCCATGAGGGCAGCGAACAAGCCGTTCTCGGCGGCCTTGCCGGCGTGCAGCGGCTTGCACATTGTGCCGAACATCGACTTCAGCCCGGCGGCCTGCGCGCCGGCGATGCCCATCGCTCGCTGCCACTGCTCCTGGTCGAGGCCGAGGAGGTGGGCGCAGGCCGCGGCAGCCCCGAAGGTTCCCAGTGTCCCCGTGGCGTGGAACCCGGTGCTGTAGTGGCTCGGCATCACCAGCCAGCCGATGCGGCACTCCATCTCGTACCCGGCAACGAACGCGGCGAGCACATCGCGGCCCGAACTCCCGCGCGATTCGGCGAGGGCGAGCAGAGCAGGCCAGATCGGCACCGACGGGTGGCCGTTCATCGCCAGGTTCACGTCGTCGTAGTCGAGGGCGTGCGAGGCAGCCCCGTTGACCAGCGCGGCCTGGCGGAGGGAAACGCGGCCGCCGCTGCCGATGAGGGTGGCCCGGGCGTTGCCGCCTTCGGCGAGCGCCTCTTCGCGGAGCATCACGGCAAGCGGCTCGGACGCGCCCGCGATGGTCACGCCCAGCCAGTCGAGGAGCGTCTGGCGCGCCGCCTCGATAGCTTCGGACGGGAGGTCTTCGTAACGGATGGCGCGGCAGAAACTCGCGAGACGGGCGGTAACAGGGACGTTCGACACGGTGGTCACCTCACTGCACTGGGAGGGCGAACGGATGCGCCGGGAGTGTACCACCGTGAACCGCCGCTGACCGGCGGCGAGGCGGGCGAGATCGACATCTTCCGGGGACGCGCGGACAATTCGCGCATGTGCCGCAGTATCAAGAAGCTCCGCAATACCGAGGTCCCGGCGACGCCGGAAGAGATCCAGGCCGCCGCGCTCCAATTCGTGCGCAAGGTGAGCGGCTACCGCGTGCCCGCGAAGAAGAACGAGCAGGCGTTCGCTGACGCTGTCGAAGCCGTGACCTTCGCCACGGCAACGCTCCTCCAGCAGATGGACCACCCCGCGCAGGCGAAGTAACGGCCTTCCCGGAAAGATCAGGGGTTTTCTCCCTGCCAACCCGGAACGTCCACCCGGAGATAGGGGTTCGCCCAATGCGCCGGCCACGGGCCGCTGCCTAAAGTCGGGTGAGCCGGCACTCGCCGGAAACGCGCAGGGGTGGCATTCATGGGTCCTGGTTCGCCGTTGGCTCCGTATCTCGACCGTTGGAACCAGTTGCCCCGTTCGCGGCAGGTTGTGCTCGGAGCGATCGGCGCGGCCACGCTCGTCGCGCTCTACTTCATCTTCATGGCTTCGAACTCGCCGAAGATGGTCGTGGCCTACAGCGGGCTCGCCCCGGAAGACAGCGCCGCCATCGCCGACCAGCTGGAGAGCGACGGCGTCCCCTACAAGATCGACGGCGGCGGTTCCGCTGTCTCCGTACCGGCGAACCAGGTGGCTGAAGTGCGCATCAAGCTCGCCGCTGCCGGGCTCCCAAAGGGCGGCTCTGTCGGGCTCGAAATCTTCGACAAGACGAACTTCGGGGCGACTGACTTCGTCCAGCAGGTGAACTACCGGCGCGGTCTCGAAGGCGAACTCGCGCGCTCGATCAACACGCTCAACGGCGTGAAGGCCAGCCGCGTTCACATCGTCATCCCGGAAGAGGCGATCTTCACCGCCGACCAGAAGAAAGCCTCGGCCAGCGTCCTCCTTCAGCTGAAGCCCGGCGCGCACCTCAACGAAGACCAGGTGCGAGGCATCACCAACCTCGTCACGAACTCAGTCGAGGGCCTCGAACAGGGCGGCGTCACCATCATCGACGAGACCGGGCACGTGTTGTTCGACGGCGCGACCTTCGACAACCCGTTCTCGACGGGCGGGACGGCCTCGCAGATGGGGTTGCAGCAGCAGTACGAGGCCTCACTCCAGCAGGACGTGCAGTCGACGCTCGCGAAGATCGTCGGGCAGGGACGGAGCGCCGTGACCGTCCGGGCGACGCTGAACTTCGACAAAGTGACGGCCATCGAAGACAAGTTCGGCGCGCCAGATACGGCTGTGCCGCGCAGCAGCACCACCAGCACCGAGACGTTCAACGGTTCGAACCTCAACGTGGGCAACGTGCCCGGCACCGGCACGAACGGCGGCACCGGCGGCGGGACAAACACCACGGCCAACGGCAACAGCACCTATTCAAAGACTGAAACCACGGTGAACAACGAGGTCAACAAGACCACTTCGACGACGGTGAAAGCACCCGGTTCGCTCCAGAAGCTGAGCGTGTCTGTCGTGCTCGACGAAAGCGTGACGGCCGCCCAGGAGGCGAGCATCACGAGCGCAGTCGCCGCCGCGGTGGGCCTCGACCAGGTGCGCGGCGACACCCTGAGCGTGACGCGCCTGCCGTTCGACCAGAGCGCGGTGCAGGACCTGCTCCCGGCGGCCAGCGACGGGTTGGGCGTCTACCTTTCCTACCTCAAGCTCCTGCTCCCGCTGCTGGCGGTCATCCTCGGGTTCGTCCTCGTGATGCTGCTCCTGCGGTCGTTGAGCAAGCGCCAACTGACGCTGCCGGCGCCGCACCAGGCTCCGATGTTGCAGGCGGCAGCGGCGTTCGCGGCACTGCCAGCCGCCGAGGACATCCCGGCGCTGCAACCACAGGTTGACCCGCACGAAGAGCGCGTGATGCGCCTGGCCGACGCCAACCCGCGGGCCGTCGCCGACGTGGTTCAGACCTGGATGCGTGAAGAGGAATAGGCGGTGGTGACGCGAGGCGAAGAGAAGCTCAAAGGCCGCAAGAAGGCCGCCGCTTTGCTCATCACCCTGGGTAAGGAGCGTTCGGCCGAGATCCTGCGCCACATGAGCGACGAGGACATCGAGCGCCTCACCTGGGAGATCTCGGCGATGGGCGAGATCCGCCATGACCAGCGCAAGGAAGTCATTGAGGACTTCGAAGAGTCCGCGGTGGCGCGGAACGTCATCTCGCTCGGCGGGCTGGAGTACGCCGAAGAACTGCTGCGTCTCGCCCTCGGCGAAGACAAGGCCACCGAGCTCATCGACCGGCTTTCGGCGACCTCGCCCACGGTGCCGTTTGGGTTCCTCCGCCATCTCAACGTCGCCCAGCTCGTCAACTTCCTTTCGAACGAACACCCCCAGACGATCGCGCTCCTCGCTTCGTTCCTGCAATCGGAAAAGGCGGCGCAGGTGCTCGCCGGGCTCGAACCAGAGATGGCGGCCGACGTGGCCCAGCGCATCGCCCTGATGGACCGTGCGAACCCGGAGATCGTGAACGAAGTCGAATCGGTGCTGCGGCGCAAGCTAAGCGCCGTCCTCCAGCCTACACGCCAGTCGCAGAGCGTCGGCGGCATCGAAGTGCTGGTCAGCCTGCTCAAGCAGTCCAGCCAGATGACGGAGAAGACGATCATCGAGGCGCTCGAAGACAACGAACCGGACCTCGCCGACCAGATCAAGAAGCGGATGTTCGTCTTCGAGAACATCGCCACGCTCGATGACCGCTCCATCCAGCGCATCCTGCGCGAAGTGGAGGTGCGCGACCTCTCGCTCGCCCTGAAGGCGACACCGGACAACGTGAAGGACTGCATCCTCCGCAACATGTCCACGCGCGCCGCGCAGATGATGAAGGAGGACATGGACGCGAGCGGCCCGGTGCGCCTGCGCCAGGTGGAAGAAGCGCAGCAGCGGGTCGTCGAGATCATCCGCCGGCTGGACGAGGCCGAGGAGATCGTGATCTCCCGCGGAGGCGACGATGAGCTCGTCGGCTAGCCGCAGGATCCTCCGCGTGGAGCCGGCTGAGGACGTCTTTGTCCTCGGCGGTACACCGCGCGAATTCGCCCCCGAGACGGGCCCGCTTTCGACGGTGAGCGACCTCGTCGAAGGCGCGCGGCGGCGGGCCGAGCAGGTGCTCGCCCAGGCAGAGGCGAAGGCCGCCGAACTGGTCGCGGCGGCGCGCGCCGAAGCAGACGCGATTCGGGACACGGCACGCGCTGAAGGTTTCGCAGCCGGGCAGAGCGCCGGGCAGGGCAGCGCCGAAGGCGAAGTTGCTGAACTCGTGGCGCTCGTTCGGCAGGCAGCGGCAGAGGGCCTCGCCATCCGCAACGCGATGATTGACGACGCAACGCCGGCCATGGCGAGCGCCATCGCCCTGGCGGCGCGCCGGGTGGTCGGCGCGGCCTACCAGGCCGACCCAACGCTGGTTGCCGAAGCCTGCGCCGAAGCCGTCCGGGCCGCCGCTGGCCAGCAGATCCTCTCTATCCGCGTGAACCCCAGCGCCCTCGACACCGTTCGCGCGGCGCTCGTCGATGTCGCGGACTACGTCCGGCCGGATAGCGGCGTGTCGATCGGCGGCTGCATGGTGGACCTGCGAAACGGCGCCATCGACGCGACGCTCGATGCGCGCCTGGACCTGGTCGAACTCGCCCTGCGCGCGGCCGGGGGTGACCGGTGAGCGCGGCCGTTCTGCAACTCGTGGAAGCGGCGGCATCAGCTGCGGTACACCGCCGCACCGGCACGGTGATGCACACCTCTGGCGAGATGGCGACGGCGCACGGGATCAACCTCCAGCCGCGCGAACTTGCCTTCATCGAAGACCCGGCCGGGCGGCCGCTCGCCGCCGAATGCGCGGCCTCGTCAGGCGGCGAAACCTACCTCGCAATGCTCGACCGCGGCACGGTGGTCGCGGGCGCGCGCGTGATGGCCGCCGGGCGCCCGCCGTCGGCGCCGGTGGGCCGCAGCCTGCTCGGGCGCGTGCTCGACGGTCTCGGCCGGCCGATGGACGGCGGCGACAATCCCTCCGGCGTGCGCTGGGTTTCCACCCACGCGGAGCCGCCGCACCCGCTCGAACGTGAACCGATCAGCGAACCCCTGCCAACCGGCGTCCGCGCCATCGACGGCTTCCTGACGCTCGGCAAGGGACAGCGCGTCGGCATCTTCGCCGGTTCCGGCGTCGGAAAGAGCACGCTCCTCGGTATGCTCGCGCGGGGCACAGAAGCGGACATCACGGTCATCGCCCTCATCGGTGAGCGCGGCCGCGAAGTGCGCGACTTCATCGAGCACGACCTTGGCCTCGACGCCCTCAAGCGGTGCGTCGTCGTCGCTTCGACCGGCGACAACCCGGCGGCAATGCGCATCTGTGCGGCCCGAACGGCGACCGCCATCGCAGAGGCCTACCGGGCCGAGGGCAACGACGTCCTCCTCCTGTTCGACAGCCTGACGCGCGTGGCCATGGCCCAGCGCGAAATCGGCCTGGCCGCCGGCGAGCCGCCGACAACCAAGGGCTACCCGCCGTCGGTGTTCAGCATGCTCCCCCACCTGATGGAGCGAACCGGCCCCGCCGGCGACGGCAGTATCACCGCCATCTACACCGTCCTCGTCGATGGCGAAGACATGGACGAGCCGATAGCGGACCTCGCCCGGGCGACGCTCGACGGGCACATCGTGCTCAAGCGGACGCTCGCCAGCGCTGGGCACTACCCGCCGATCGACGTGCTCGGCAGCGTTTCACGGTTGATGGAGCGCGTGGCCGAACCCGCGCACAAAGAGGCTGCGCGGACCCTGCGCGGACTGCTGGCCAGCTACGCCGGCGCGCGCGACCTCATCTCCATCGGGGCGTACGTCCGCGGGAGCGACCCACTGGTCGACCAGGCGATTGACCTGACCCCGGCCGTGAACACCTTCCTGCGCCAGCGCGCGAACGAAATCACGCCCTTCGAAGACGCGACTGCCGCGCTGACTGCCATCGACCCCGCATTCGAACCCGCACCCGAGGTGGAGGTTGCCTATGACGTTGACGCCACAGCGGTTACGCCGGCTGGTGAAGCAGCGTGAGCGCCTCGAAAAGCTGCAGGAAGGCGAACTGGCGGAAGCCCTCCGGCTCTACCGCCGACGCGAAGACGCGCTCAACGAATCGAAGGCGAACCGGGAGGCGCTCCTTGATGGCCCGTCCGCCGGGGGTGCGGTTGACCTCGCGGACCTCCTCGCCGCGGGCGAGTACCTCCGCCGCGTCGACCGCGAAATCGTCGCTCGCGGAGCTGCGCTGCAGCATTCGGCCAACGACGTGGAGGAGGAGCGGGCCGAACTCATGGTCCGCCGCCGCGACCGGAAGGCCATGGAGGCGCTGCTGGACAAGCGCCTCGAAGAGGAGCGAATCGAACGCGCCCGCGCCGAATTGCGGCTCATCGACGAGCTGGCAACGACGCGCTGGCGCCCGGCAAAGCCAGGAGGACAACCATGAACCCTATCGGTGACCGCGGACTTGCGACGGTGACCGGCTGGCTGGAGGGCCTTTCGCGGCGCTCGCAGGCCACCTCGAACAACATCGCCAATATCGACACGCCCGGCTACGTGCGCCAGGAGGTCAACTTCGAGACCGAACTGCAGCGCCAGTTCGGCCGGGGCAGCGTCGAGATGGCCGCGACCGACGCGCGGCACTACACCGCCGGCGGCCGCCAGCGCGACGCACTCGGCCTCGACCCGCAGCAGTTGCTGACCTCGAGCCGGATGGACGGCAACAGCGTCGACATCGACCAGGAGATGGTGCTGCTGACCGAGACGCAGATGCGCTACCAGGCCGCTTCGCAGGTGCTGAGCAAGAAGCTCGGCATCATCCGCACCGTCATCCAGTAACCGGCCCGCCGGAAGGGAGGCTCAGCATGGGACTCATCCGCTCAATCGCGAACACAGCCTCGGGGCTTGCCGCCCAGCGCGTCCGCATGGACGTCGTCAGCTCGAACGTGGCGAATATCGACACAACACGGACGCCGGAAGGGGGGCCGTACATCCGCAAGGTTGTGCGCTTCTCCTCGGGCGACCCGGCGTTGCCGTTTTCGAACGTGGCGCGGAAGTTCATGGGCGGCGGGAGCACCGGTGTGGTCCTCACCCAGGTGGGGCAGGACACGGATACGCCGACCCGCTTCGTCTCGGACCCTTCGAACCCTGACGCCGACCCGGAGACGGGCCTCCTCGAGATGCCGAACGTCGACCTCGTGCAGGAAATGACCGACCTGACCTCGGCGAACCGCTCGTACCAGGCGAACGTGACCGTACTGAACGCCGTGAAGCAGATGGCGCTCCGGGCGCTCGACATCACTAGCAGATAGACGACTAGGGGTTTTGGCGCGCCATGACTGGTGCGCCGCGGAGGTTGGCATGGAGATCGGACCGATTCAGGGCGTTGGCGCCGTTGCACAGACTGGAGCGAGCGCTGCAGCCCGCCCGGCTGCCGGCTTCGCGGATCTGCTTGGCAAGGCCGTGGGCCAGCTCCAGGCGGTGACCGACAACGCCGACAGCAAGGTCGCGGCGCTGGCTTCGGGCCAGGACGTGGACCTGCACGAGGTCATGCTCGCTGTCGAAACGGAGAGCCTGGCGATGAGCCTGGCGACCACCGTCCGCAACAAGGCCGTCGAGGCCTACCAGGAAGTCTTCAGGATGCAGATGTAATGGGACTGGTCCTCCTGGCTCCGACCGAACCAATGCTGGCCCCGGCCGGGACCGAAACACCGGCGTCGCCCGCACAAACCGCTGCAGCGACGGGCGGGCTGTTCGCCAGCCTGCTCGCCTCGCTTGGTGGGGCGCTCGAAGGCGGGAATCCTGCACCTGCGCCTGCCAGCGCCAGCGAAACCACTGCCATACCGCTGCCCGCCATCGCCCCAGAGGCGAAGGACGGGACCGAGGACGGCAACACCGCCGCCCTCGCCCTCGCGGCTCTCGCCCTCGCGGCGCCGATGATGCTGCCGGCAACTCAGCAGGCGCAGTCAGCTGAGAGCACGGCCGCCGGGCAGCCGGCAATGGTGACCCAGCAGGTGACGGGACTTCCCGCGATGGGTGACCCTGCCGACCTGGACAAGGCCGTCGCCGAAGCGCCCAGCGGCCCATCAGCGGCACCCTCCAGCGAGCTGCCGCCGGCCGAGGCTTCGAACCAGCCGGCTGCCGACGCCTCGATCACACCAGTTGCGGCAGTCGAGACGGCCGTGCCAGCGGCGAAACCGCCTGCGCGGGACGCGAACCCTCACGGCGACGCGCCGCCAACCGAGGCGCAGGCAGCCGAAGCCGTCGCAATCGAAAGCGTGGTCCGCCCCGTCGGGAACGCTGAAACCAGCACCGCTGAAGACGGCGGAAACGCGGACGCCCGCACACGCCACCACGACGCAGCACCGCTCTCGCGCGTTGCCGCGAGTGCGCCGGCTTCGACCGCGCCAGCAGCCGTGCAGCCTGCGCCGGCCGCACCGGTGGACGCGACGGCAGCCCCGGCGGAAGCAACTGCGAGCGCGCCGGCGCAGGCAGTGGAGACGCCTCCGCAGGTGGAGCACGTTGCCCGTGCGGTTATCGAACGCGTCGAGCACGGCGGCGGCGAAGCCCGCATCCACCTCGACCCGGCCGGCCTCGGCGAGGTCACGATCCGCGTCCACACCCAGGGCGAACGCGTCCACGTCGACATCCAGGCCCAGCGTCACGAAGCGGCGCAGCTGCTGCGTGACCACACACAGGACCTGTCGTCGCTGCTCGGGGACCGCGGCCTGAACCTGGCCGATGTAAACGTTGGCCTCGGGCGCGGCCAGGCCGGCGAGCAGTGGGCCGAACAGCAGTCCCAGCGGAACCGCCCGGCCGCGGGCGAATTCGCCAGCATCTTCGGTGCGGACCAGCCGTCCAGCAGCCACACCCACAACCGCCTGCGCGCCGCCTACAACCCTGACGGCGCCGTGGTCTACCGGGTCTAGGAGCACGCCATGACTTCGCCCATCGACGCCATCACCGCGCTCCAGAACACGACCATGAGCGACCAGAAGCAGAAGGCCAGCAACGGCCTCGGCCAGGTCGACTTCATGAAGCTGATCATCGCCCAGATGCGGAACCAGAACCCCCTCGAACCGCAGAAGGACTCGGACTTCATGGCCCAGATGGCCCAGTTCGAAGCGCTCAACCAGATGAAGGTCGTGGCCGACGGCATGAAGGTGCTGCAGGGCGTCCAGGAACTCAACAGCGCCGCCGGGATGCTCGGCAAGACCATCACCGGCAAGCAGGTCGACGCCATCGGCGTGACCCGCGACCTCGTTGGGCGGGACCTCTACGGGCGTCCCTTCGCCCGCCTGACGAGCATGGAGAAGGCAGCCGTGAACAAGGACGAGCGCGTCGTCGCGGCCGCCGCCGACCTGCCGAACGCGGGCAACGAAGTCACCGGCGTGGTCGAACGGGTGGTCACCGACGAGAAGGGCATCCCCATGCTCCTGGTGGGCGACAAGGTCATCGACCTGTTCACCATCTCGGAGGTGCAGTGATGGTCATCGACCGCTCGCAGCCGATCGGGCCCGGCGGGCTGAACCGCCCGGCAAGCCCGGCCCCGGTCCGCACGGCGGGAGGGCCAAGCTTCAAGGACACCCTCGCCGGGGTGCAGTTCAGCACCCATGCGGCGAAGCGGATCGAACGGCGCGACCTGGACATCGACCCGGCGCGCCTCGGGCGCCTCAATGCGGCCATCTCGCGCGCCGCCGAGAAGGGCGCAAGGAACAGCGTCGTCATACTCGACGACCTCGCCGTCGTCGTCGATGTGCGGGACCGCAAGGTGGTCACCGCCATCCAGGCCCAACAGGGAAAGGAGCGGGTCTTCACCAACATTGACTCCGTCGTTATCGCCTGAGCGGCCGGGGAGCTTCGCCCTCCCGGATTCGCACGCCACCTTTCGGGCCGGTCCGCATGTCGGAGGCCTGATCCAGACACGATGCGGGGATGCGCCCGCAGGAAGGATCAACCAGCCATGATGCGAGCACTCTTTTCCGCCATCTCCGGGATGAAGAACCACATGTCCTATATGGACGTGGTGGGCAACAACATCGCCAACGTCAACACCATCGCCTACAAGTCCAGCCGGGTGACCTTCCAGGACATCCTCGGGCAGACGGTTCGCGGCGCGAGCACCCCGCAGGCGGGCCGCGGCGGTACGAACCCGGCGCAGGTCGGCCTGGGCATGCAACTCGGCGGCATCGACAACGTGATGACCCAGGGTTCGCTGCAGAGCACCGGCAAACTCACCGACTTCGCGGTGCAGGGCGACGGCTTCTTCGTGGTGAGCGACGGGACGCGCAACTACTACACCCGCGACGGCGCGTTCGATATCGATGTCGAAGGCAGCCTGGTGAACCCGGTCACGGGCCTCAAGGTGATGGGCTGGGTCGCTGACCCCACCGGCGCGGTTGACGTTGAATCGCCGCTGAGCCCGCTCGAAATCCCCTTCGGCACCCGCATCAGCGCCCAGGCAACGCAGGACCTGACCGTCCCAGCGGCGAAGGCTGGCATGATCATGGCCGGGAACCTCGACGCCGGCACGTCGACCGTCCCACCGAACAACCGCGTGAGCACGACGGTGACCGCTTACGACTCCCTGGGCAACGCCAAGACTATCAAGGTCTACTTCGACAAGACCGCGTCGAACACGTGGACGGTGTCGGCGGAACACGACATCCCGGACACTCCAGGCCCTGATGCGACGCCCGGCAACGCCTTCGACGACGCCGTGACGGTGGCGAACGGCACGCTCGCCTTCCTGCCGACCGGCACGCTCGACACGGGCGTCGCGAACAACGGCAAGGTCTCGCTGACGATTCCGGCCGCGGACCTCGGCACCGGCGCCGACCCGCTGACCTTCACCCTCGACGTCTCCTCCTTCACCCAGTACGCCGGGGCCAGCCAGGCGAACCTGCAAAGCCAGACCGGCTCTGCCGCAGGGGCGCTCGTGAGCTTCGCCGTCGGCTCGACCGGCGAGATCACCGGCATCTACTCGAACGGCGCGAACCGGGTCATCGGCCAGCTCGCCCTCGCCAGCTTCACGAACCCCGGCGGTCTCCAGCGCCAGGGCCAGAACCTCTGGGCGCCGAGCTCCAACTCCGGCGAAGCCATCGTCGGCCTGCCGAACTCGAACGGCCGCGGCTCGGTGAGCACAGGCACCCTCGAAGGCTCGAACGTGGACCTGGCTCAGCAGTTCACCAACGTCATCCTCGCCCAGCGCGGCTTCCAGTCGTCGTCGCGCGTCATCACCGCCGGTGACCAGATGCTCCAGGACCTGGTCAACATCATCCGCTAGTAACGAACGAGGCGGCGCCTCCGTGAGGACGGGGGCGCCGCTGCCAGCCAGGAGGAGCGCCGTCTGCTCGGGAACTTCTCGCTCCAGCGCGTGAACCGCATGGTCAGCCTCGGTGTCATCCCGTTGATGCTGCTGTCCATCGCGGTTTTTTCGCGGTTTGCGAAGGACCCCACTCCGGCCGACCCGCCAACCACGGGAGTGCTCGTCGTCGCGAACCTGCGGACCGAGATGCTGACCTTCATGGACCTCGGCGCCGGCGTACGAACCGACGTCTCGCTGCCGGGACCTCCCCACGAAATGCTCGTGGCCGAAGGCCGGCTCTACGTCACCCTCGGGCGCGGCGGGCTGCTGGTGGAAATCGACCCTGCGGCGCACTCCATCCTCCGTACGCTCCGGCTCGACGGCGAACCGCACGGGATCGCCTACCTCGGCGGGAACCTGTACGTGACGCTGGACAAGGCGAACCAGGTGGTTGTGGTCGACCGCGCAACGATGACCGAGTTGCGCCGCCTGCCGACCGGGAACACGCCGCACGCAATCGCGGCCACCGGCGGGGCCATCATCGTCACGGACTCGCGGGACAACACGCTCCGGCAGGTCGAACCGTCACTGCAGACCGTCGCTGCCGGACGCCAGCCGGAGGCGATCGCGCTCGTCGCCGGCATTGCTGTGACCGCTGACGCCGAGGGCGGCACGCTCACGTTCGCCGCGGTCCCCGGCCTGAGCGGCGTTCGCACGCTGAGCATAGGCCGCGCGCCGGTGCGGGTGACCCAGCTGGATGCGACGCGGGTGATCGTTTCGCTCCAGGGCGAGGCGAAGGTCGCCGTTGTCGACGTGACGAAGCCTGAGGTGACGAAGCGGCTACGCACAGGAGCGCGCCCCGACGGGACCTGCCTTTCGCCCGACGGTTCGTACGTGGCCGCCGTTTCGAACGCCGCAGGCACGGTGGACTTCTTCGAGCAGGACGGCTGGCGGCGCGCCCCCTCCCTGCAGTTCGAACCTGGCGCCGGGGCGTGCGCGTGGCTGCCGGGAGGGCGTTGACCGCGGGCGCTGCCGCGAACCACGATCTGGGTGACGCTCTTCACGCGTTCGGGGGACGAGGGTGCGACCAGGGACACTCTGCCAGATCGGCGGACGGTTCTCCCGGTGCCAGCAAACGGCGGCCCACAGCTGCCAGTACTGCGGCCGTGACTTCTGCGAAGCGCACGCCTACCACGTCGAGGCGCTTGATGCCGTCTGCTCGCGCAAGCGCTGCCAGGCGAAACACGACGACCTGCGGAACCACACGGCGTACAAGACCCGGGTCAGCGAGCGGAACCACGTTGGGCTCTGCGGAATCGAAGAATGCGGGCCGCACCCCGGCTTCGAATGCTCGCTCTGCCGGGGGCAGTTCTGCGCCCGCCACCTGTCCGAACGGATGTACCCGTTCAGCGACGGCTGGGTCTCGATCGACCGGCCCGTGAGCATCTGCGCCCGCTGCTGGGAGCGACGAAAGATCTGGAGGTCACGATGATCGCCCTCGCCGATATCGAAGCAGCCGCAGCCGCGCTCCACGGGCAGGTGCGCGAAACGCCCGTCTGGCCCCTGCGCGTGCCCTCTCCCGGCCTCGACCACGACGTCCTGCTGAAGTGCGAGAACCTCCAGCTCACGGGGTCGTTCAAGGTGCGTGGCGCGCTCAACTTCGTCCGCCAGCTTTCGGAAGAGGACGGCAGGCGCGGGCTGGTCGCGATGAGCGCGGGCAACCACGCCCAGGGCGTCGCGCTGGCCGCCTCGCTGCGGGGCATCCCGGCGACCATCGTGGTCCCCGCGAGCGCCCCGTTGGCCAAGATCAACGCAACCCGGGCCCTCGGCGCGACGGTCATCATCCACGGGGCTTCGCTGGACGAAGCGCGCGCCGAGGCCTTTGCCATCGCCGAACGGGAAGGCCGTGTCTTCGTGCCGCCGTTCGATGACGACGCGATCATCGCCGGGCAGGGCACGCTCGGCCTCGAACTGGTGCGCCAGGCGCCGGTGGTTACCGAAGTGCTGGTCCCCGCGGGTGGCGGCGGGCTGCTGGCCGGCGTTGCCACAGCTATCAAGGCCGTCCGCCCGGACATCCGGGTTATCGGCGTGCAGGCGGCGGCCATGGACGGCATCGTCCGGTCGTTCGCCAGCCACCACCTCGTGACAACGGGCAGCCAGCGCACCATCGCCGACGGCGTCGCGGTTTCGGGCCCATCGGGGCGCACGTTCGAACTCATCGAACGCCACGTCGATGAGATGGTCGCGGTTGGCGACGACGCCATCGCCCAGGCCATCGTGATGCTTATCGAACGCGCCAAGTTCGTGGTCGAAGGGGCGGGCGCCCTCGGCGTCGCAGCCATCATGTCCGGGCGTTACCGTCCGCGCGGTTCGGCGCTGGCCGTCATCTCCGGCGGCAACATCGACATCAACCTGCTCGGCTCGATCGTCCGCCGCGGTCTTGTCGAAGCGGGGCGCTACCAGCACCTCGCCGTCGAAGTGAGCGACACGCCGGGCGAACTGGCGCTCGTTTCAGCAATCGTGGCGCAGGCGGGTGGCAACATCCTCGAAGTCGACCACAACCGGGAGTCGCCGGGGATGCCGGTCGGCGTCGCCGTGCTCGAACTCGTGCTCGAAGTGACCGGCCCGGCGCAGTTCAACGAGATCGTGGTCGCGCTTCGAGCGGCTGGCCTTCGTGGCGTCCCGGGCAGCCCTGCGCGGCTGGCCACGGAGTCGGCTCGTTCCCGTCACGAAACGCCGGGCTCCTAGCGGATGCGAGTTGCTCGCCTCAGGACGGGCGGCCGGTTTCGCGGTCGTCTGGCGAGAGCAGTGCATCGAGCAGGATGATGACGACCGTCAGCGTGACGGTAACCACCACGAGGCGGATCAGTTTGCGGACGAGGCGGCCGAGCCATTTCATGCGGGTCCCTCCGGGGCCAGGCGGTTGCGGTAGATGCCCTTCTCGCTGCCCGGGATGAGCGTAGCGCCCACCGCGCGCTCGTAGAACTCCGCCGGCCCGACGCCGCCGATGATGGCGTACGCGTAGCCCTCGGCGGCAAGCGCTTCGAGGCACTGGAGGAGCAGGACGCGCCCAATTCCGCGGCCGCGCTGCGATTCGAGCACACCGGTGGGCCCGAAGTAGTCCGGACGGGTGACGTTGTAGCAGGCGAAGCCCTGGACCGCGCGGTTTTCGACGGCGATGAAGATGCCCGGCGGCGTGTTGTGGAACGCCGCCTCGGCCTCGTCCCGCCAGTGGGGGAAGTGCCTCGCCGCGAACGCCGTCACCTGCGAGCGTTCGTAGGCCTCGGCCCGGCGGCAGACCACGCCTTCTCCCGCGAGGCGCGCCGTTTCCGGCGCGCTCGGCGGCAGGTCATACAGCCGGGCGAGCATATCGGGCACGGGCGTCAGTTCAGGCCAGTCCGCCGCCATCGAGGACAAGCGTCTGACCGGTGGTGAACGACGAGGCGCCGCTGGCGAAGTAGACGACCGCGCCCGCCATCTCATCCGGGTCGCCGATGCGGCGCAGCGGGCTCTGGGTGAGCGAATTCTTGAGGATGGCCTCGTTGTCCCAGAGGGCGCGCGAAAACTCGGTCTTGATGAGGCCGGGGGCGATGCAGTTCACGCGGATGCCGTCCGTGCCCCACTCCTTGGCGCAGACCTGGGTGAGCATGATGATCGCGGCCTTCGAGACCGAGTAGCCGCCGAGGCCGCCGCTGGCCCGCAGGCCGCCGGTCGAGCTCACGTTGATGATGCTGCCGCCCTCGCCGTGCTCCTTGATGGCCTCGCGGACGAGCTTGCTGAGCAGCCAGGCCGACTTCACGTTCGTGTTCATGATCGCGTCCCAAGCGCGCTCTTCGAGGTTCGCGATGGGGCCGAACTGGGGGTTCGTCGCCGCGTTATTGACGAGGATGTCGATCCGCCCGAGTTGCTTCTTCGTCTCCGTGACGAGGTTCTGAAGGCCCTCGGCCTCGCGCACGTTCGTGGGAACGGCAATGCCCTTGCGACCAGTCGCCTTGATAGCGGCGACGGTTTCTTCGAGGGCCTCGGGTTTACGGGCGGCGACGCAGACATCGGCGCCGGCTTCGGCGAGGGCGACGGCGATCGAGCGGCCGATGCCCCGGCTGCCGCCGGTCACGATGGCGACCTTCCCGGCGAGGGAGAAATTGGCGACGGTCATCTGGTGGGTACTCCATGGGCGCGTGGGAGCGCCGGTTTTGCCGGGGATTGTACGTGCCGCCGGGGTCAACCGCCCGGGCGGGAGACCACCCGGGCCGAAACGCCGGCTTTCTGCCGGTGCCCGTGCCGGACTCGTCTTTGCCCCGGAAATGAAGCTGCCGAGCACAACTATCTCAAAGCGAGTACGCTTCACGACGCCGCAAGAGTGAAGGGGACAGCCGGAAGGGTGTCTTCCGGGATGCTCAGGTTCTCTTTCGAGGGCGAGCGGCAAATCGGGGGCGCCTGCCAGTGGCAAATCAACGGTCGGGACGGCGGGTTGCCGCACGCCAACTCCTGATCAGGAGAGCACCGGAACAAGAAGACGACCAGGTTCGCGCCGGCAAGCGCGCCGCCCCGTCTGGGCCGAAAGCCACCCACCCGGTAACCCCGGTGAATCCGCTGGCCGGACTTCAGAGTGCCGCCGGAAATCGAGCGACGGCTCGCACGCTCATGGCTGCGGGCGATGCCGCGGGCCCTTCCCCCATCATGCGGTACCCCTCGACAGTCCTCGACCAACCGCTCAAGAACAAGGACTGGAAGAAATACACCAAGACGGTCGCCAAGTCAGGCGAAGGCGTCTCGGGCGGCGTGTACTTCTTCGGGTCGAAAAAGGGGCCGGTCAAGAAGGTCGTCGTGAAGCCGGAAGCCCATGGCGAAGCGAAGGACAAAGATGTCGCGAACTCGCTGCTGGCCTCTGCCGGGGTGCCGGTTCCAAAGGGGAGAATCGTCTTCCCCGACACCACGGAAGGGCGCGACATCGTCGCCGCAGGTCAACGGGCGGGGGCCGACCTTTCGCTGAGCGGGGGCGGCGGCATTTTCGACACGAAGTTCTTCGAGGTCATGAGCACCGTCTCCGGATCATCGCTTTCGACGGCCTCGAAGAAGGCCGCCGGCGGGGAATCGCCGGAAGCCCTCGCCGAGAACATCAATCAGCTTGTGCTGCTGCTCTCGGCGCCCAATATCCGTCAGCAACTTGCCGCGATGATGGTTCGCGATGCGATTTCCGGCAACGTTGACCGGGTCATGAAGGACGGACTCTCGAACATCGGCAATATCATGATCGAGAAGCGGAATGACAATAAGGCGCTGCCCCGGGCGCTCCAGTCGCGGATCACGGCCATCGACAGCGAAGGCACCACCGATGAGTTCGCCGAACAGCAACAGCGGGACTACGTCCACAATCTGAACGACCTTGGCAAGAATCCTGCCATTTATGTCGATCGTTTCTTCGAGTCCATCGTGTACTACCTGGACCAGACGAACGCGCAGGCGGGCGCGATCTTCACCAGCCACCAGAAGTACGGCGCGCTGCACCAGGACTTGCTGACTTCGCTGAAGCAAGCCGCGATGAAGGAAGCCCTGCTCGGGGCACGGTCAAAAGAGACGAAGTCCGAAGCGCCGCTCGAAAAGGAACTGCGGCACCGCCGGATGGTCCTCTGGGACTTGCTGACCAGCTGATCCGCCGTTCGGGCAGCGGCGGACGGCAGACCTGACGTCCGGGTCAGACGACGACCTGCTCCTTGTACTCGCCGAAGACGCGCCGCCAGAGGTTGCAGACTTCACCAACGGTCGCGCCGGCGTTCACGGCGTCGATGATGTAGGGCATCGTGTTGGCGTTGGCGTCGCGGCTGGCCTCTTCGAGGGCCGCGAGGGCTGCTGCGTGCCTGGCGGCATCGCGCTCGGCCTTGTGTTTCTTCAGGCGGGCCAGGTGGCGCTTCTCACCCTCGGGGTCGAACTTCAGGATCGGGATGTCCGGCTGCTCATCCATGAGGTAGTCGTTCACGCCGACGACGATGCGGTCGCGCGTGTCGACCTCGAACTGGAATCGGGCCGAAGCGTCCGCGATCTCCTTCTGGAAGAAGCCGGTTTCGATGGCAGGGATAACGCCGCCGAGAGCCTCGATCTTGTCGAAGTAGTCGAGGACGTCCTTCTCCATCTCGCTCGTCAGCTTTTCGACAAAGTAGCTCCCGCCGAGCGGGTCGATGGTGTTGCTGACGCCACTCTCGTGGAGGATGACCTGCTGGGTGCGGACGGCGAGGCGCGCGGCCTTGTCGCTGGGAAGGGCGATCGCTTCGTCCATCGCATCGGTGTGGAGCGACTGCGTGCCGCCCATGACGGCGGCGAGGGCCTGGATTGCCACGCGCACGAGGTTCACCTCGGGCTGCTGTTCGGTCAGCGAAACACCGGCCGTCTGCGTGTGGAAGCGCATGAGCCAGCTTCGCGGGTTCTTCGCGCCGAACCGCTCGCGCATCTGGCGGGCCCAGATGCGGCGGGCCGCACGGAACTTGGCCACCTCTTCGAAGAAGTCATTGTGGCTGTTGAAGAAGAAGCTGATGCGCGGGGCGAAGCTATCGATATCCATGCCGCGGGCGAGGCCCCACTTCACGTACTCGATCCCGTCGGCGAGGGTGAAGGCGAGTTCCTGGGCGGCCGTCGCACCGGCTTCGCGGATGTGGTAGCCAGAGACTGAGACCGGGTTCCAGAGCGGCATCTCTTTCGCCGCGAACTCGATCGTGTCCGTGACCAGGCGCATCGAGGCCGCGGGGTCGTAGATGTACTCGTTCTGGGCGATGTACTCCTTGAGAATGTCGTTCTGGAGGGTGCCGGCGAGCTTCGCACGGGGCACTCCGCGCTTCTCCGCGGCCGCGATGAAGAGCGCCCAGACCACCGGAGCCGGGCTGTTGATAGTCATCGACGTCGTGATGCGGTCGAGCGGGAGGCCGTCGAGGAGCATCTCCATGTCAGTCAGGGAGTCGACAGCGACGCCGCAGCTGCCGAATTCGCCTTCGGCCCAGGGTTCGTCGTGGTCGTAGCCCATGAGGGTGGGCATATCGAACGCGATGCTGAGGCCGTTGTTGCCGGTGGCCAGGAGGTCTTTGTAGCGCTGGTTCGTCTCTTCGACCGAGCCGAATCCGCTGAACATGCGGATCGTCCAGGGCTTGCCGCGGTAGCCGGTGCGGTGGATGCTGCGGGTGTAGGGATAGTTGCCCGGGAGGTTGATGTCGCGCTCGTAGTCGATGTGCGCGACATCGGTGGCATCGTAGAGGCGGTCGATGGGCCGGCCGGAGACAGTCATGAACGGCCCGGCGAGTTCTTTGCCCTCCTGGACCACGGCTTCGTCATAGGCTGCGCGCAGCTGGTTCGCACGTTCGAGGTCGGACATTTCGGGGGCGCCTCCGCGGCAGGACTCTGGGCACAGTGTAGCCGAACGGCGGGGCCGGTTTGGTTCGCGGCTACTCGCTCAGGGGCGGGCACGGTACAGTGGGGCCATGGCGAAAGACGAAACCTTCGACATCACCACCGGATGCGACCTCCAGGAAGTGGCCAACGCCGTCAACCAGGCGCGCAAAGAGATCGCGAACCGCTTCGACTTCAAGGGCATGGTCGCGGAGATCGACTACGAGCACGGCGACACAAAGATAGGCTTCCACGCTCAGGACGACTACAAGCTGGAGGCGATGTGGCAGGTGCTCCAGGGCCGCCTCATCGCGCGCAACGTGCCCGTGAAGAACCTGACCCGGGGCACGCCGCAAAAGGCTACCCAGGGCACGCTCCGCCAGGACATCACGCTCGTCCAGGGCATCGAGCAGGACATCGCGAAGAAGATCGTGAAGTTCGTGAAAGAGCAGAAGTACAAGAAGACGCAGGCCCAGGTGCAGGGCGACGCCGTCCGCATCAGCAGCCCAAGCCGGGACGAACTGCAGCAGGTCATCACGGACCTGAAGACACAGGACTACGGGATCGAGTTGAAGTTCGGCAACTACCGATAGGCCCCGCGGTCAGACGCCCTTGCGGAACACCTGATCGAGTGCGGCGCGGCGGCGCGCTTTCGCTTCCGCTTCGAGCCGGAGCTTGCGGTCGACGCGCTCCTGGTGGCGCTTTTCATACTGCATCCAGCCGGCAATGAGCATGATGAGAGCGGCGAGGAAGATGACGTTGCCGCCGATCCAGAGGATGAGGATGCCAAGACGCTGGTCGGTCAACGGTGCTGGCGCCCAGGCCGGGGCGTTCGCCGAGAGGTCGCCGTGGACGGCGCTCGTCATGCTCAGGAACATGCCGCCGAAGAGCCCCTTGTGGGTCATTTCGACGAAGACGTAGAGCGACCGCAGCGGGTAGGGAAGCCGCCAGCGGAGCGGGTCGGCGACGATAGCGGGGTTCCAGAAGAGCAGGCCAACCCCGAGCATCGTCGCCTGTTCGACGTAGCGCACCGGCTGGTGGCGGACCGCCAACTCCGTCAGGTCAGTGAACTGCCAGACGTACGTCGCGACGGCGAAGACGAGCCAGGTGACCACCGGGAACGTGATTGCGGCAACCAGACGGCAACGGTAGAGGTTTCGCAGGCGGCGGCTGCCGGTCTTGCCGGTGGCCCGGAAGCCGAGCGTGAGCGGCGCACCGAGGAGCATCACGGGCGGCGCAACCATCGTCAGTAAGAGGAACCCGGTGAAGTCGACGAAGAGGACGCTGCGGCCATAGTGGTCGATAGGCGAACAGACCGCCAGAAGGACGAGGACGAGCGACAGCATGAAGCTGACAAGCCGCCAGCGTGGATGTGGGAACCCGCGTGCGGCTGCACGCCGGAAGGCAGCCCAGTAAACGGCCGCCGCGGCAACAAGTACCAGCACCCAGAACGGGTGAAAGGTCCACTGGGCCAGGACCGTCGGCAGGTCGGGCGAGCTTTCCATTGGGGTTCCCCGGATCAGCGTGCGCCGAATGCCTCAAAGGTCAGGATGGTAAACGTGTCCCGGATGTGCGGGATGGAGTGGATGTCCCGTTCGATGAGGCGGCCGAGGCCGTCAACCTCCGAGACGTACAGCTTGGCGAGGAGGTCGTACTGGCCGGTGATGCTGTAGCACTCGGAGAACGACTCGACCTCGGCGATGCGGTTGGCCACCTCGGTGGTGTGGCCCGGTTCGGTTTTGATCATGACGAAGACAGCGCGCACCCCGGGAGTGTACGGGATTCGCCCGCTACTCAGGCCGAAGGTTCAGAAATCAGTAATCCCTGACCCCGCCGCCGCCGTCGAAGGCGTCCCGCAGGCTCGCCAGCCGCGCCCGCTCCGAGAGCAGGCGGAGGATTTCGAGCGCTTCCGCCGGCGACGGTGTTTCGCCCGCTTCCTCCAGCAGCCGGTTCACACGCTGGTCGATGTCGCGGATCTGGCTGTCGAGGGCCGCTTTGGACTGGCCGGATGTGCCGCTCCCTGCCGTTGGCGTGCCGGCGGGCGCAGTGCCCCCGGGCGGAGGTGTTCCGCTCCCCGGCGTGCCGTCGCCCGGTTGGGGCGAACCGCTGCCGGGCTGTTGCGTCGGCCCCGACCCTGGCTGTGGCGTGCCCTCCGGTGTGGGAGAGCCGGCTGGCGGAGTCGGTGCGTCGGGGTCGGTTCCGGGAGTCAGCAGGCGAAGGACGACCTCGTAGTCGTGGCGGGCCGCGTCGTTCGTCCCGTCTTCGAGGAGCGCCCGGCGAAAGGCGTCGAGCGACTCGATCAGGCGGCCGGCCGCGAACTGGTGGTGGCCGATTGAGGCGTACGCCTTCGCCCGCAGGGACGGCTGGTTCGAACCAAGGGCACGGCGGGCCGCGAGGATGGCCTCCTCGTTCCGGCCCGCAGCGGCGTAGGCCGCCGCAAGGTTCAGTGCCACGTCCGGGTCATCCGGGCGGGCGACCTGCACCTCCAGGAACTTCTCGATGGCGGTCGCTGAGTCGCCGTTCCGGAGGGCGTCACGCCCGGCTTCGTTCGCGGTGTACTCACTGGTCGCGCAACCGCCGAGAACGATGGCCGCGATCGTCAGCGCCGCGACGACACCGGCCGTTCGGAAGGAGAACCGGGCGAGACGTTCGGCCACCGAGGCCAGCACCAAAAGCGCAATGGCGGCGAAGGCAAAGTACTGGTACCGCTCCACCGGCAGGACCAGCGGACGTTCTTCGATACGGGAGTGCTGGAGCGCGCGGAGGCGGCCATCGACCGCGCCCGGGACTACCGAGAGGTCGGCGCCGAGGTAGCGTCCGCCAGCCGCCGCCGCCAGCGCGCGCAAGAACGGCTCGTCGAGTTTCGTGACAATCGGGGCCCCATCGGCGTCGAGCTTTGGCTGCTCCCGGCCGTTGCGCGGGTCGGCCACGGGGATGGTTGCGCCTTCGGGCGTCCCGACACCGGCGACCAGCAGCGTCGCGCCGGATTGGGCGACGAGCTGCGCACCCTCGACGAAATCGCCTTCGAGGTCGTCGCCGTCAGTAAGGAGGAGGATGACCTGGCCACTGCCGCCCTCTTCGTTCAGGAGGGCGACGGCCTCCTTCAGCCCGGCGCCCGCGTTCGTGCCCCCGGCAACGAAGATGACGCCGGTCTCGAGCGTATCGACCACCTGGTGGGCCGCGGTCAGGTCGGTGGTCAGCGGGAAGCGGATGCGCGCTTCGCCAGCGAAGACAACGAGGCCCACGCGGTCGCGCCCGAGGCGGTCGAGCGTCGCGTCGATCGTGGTCTTGGCCGCGGCCAGCCGGTCCGGCGCGACGTCGCGCGCCGCCATCGAACGGGAGATGTCGAGGACGATGACGAGGTCGGCGCCGGTGCGCTCCACCTTGCTTTCGCGCGTGCCCCAGCGTGGCTGCGCGGCTGCGACGACAGCCGTGACAGCAGCGAGGGTGAAGAGCACGGCAGCGGCGTACGGCGGGGGCGCGCTGCGGATCCGCGAGAGCTGGCGGGCCCGAGCAGCGGCTCTTCGGACTCCGACCGCCCACGCAACCAGCGCCACCGGCGCGAGCGGCAGCAGGAGGAGCATCCACGGCCGGGCGAACTCGATGCCGCTCATGCCGGCGCCCTCCGGAGGAAGGTTCCGCGCAGGACCAGTTCGGCGGCGAGGAGGAGCGCGGCTGCCGCGGCGAACCATGGCGCGAACTCGGTGTAGCTTTCGAACGACTCACGCGTGACCTTGCTCCGTTCCAGCGCGCCGATCTCGTCGTAAATCGCCTGCAAGGCCTGCGGGCTGTCGGCCTGGAAGTACTTGCCGTTCGTCCGGTCGGCGATCGCCGTCAGGAGTTCCTCGTCGACATCCGAGTTCACGCCGAGGGCCGCCGGGGAGACCATGCCGATGGTGTAGACGCGGACCTTCAGCGAGACGGCCAGCTCAGCTGCCTTTTCAGGTGAGATAGAGGTTGCGTTATGTTCACCATCAGTAAGCAGGATCACAATACGGCTGGCGGCCGTCGAGTCCTGGAGCATATTCAGCGCGGCGGCGAGACCGACGCCGATGCCCGTGCCGTCCGGCAGCAGCCCGCTGTTCAGGTCGGCCACCATCCTGTCGAGCGCCTCGTAGTCGAGGCTGGGCGGCGAGAGCGCGAGAGCGTCCTGCTGGAAGACAACGAGCCCGACACGGTCGTTCTCGCGCGTGCGAATGAACTCGCGGATGACGTCCTTCGAGGCTTCGAGGCGGGACTTTCCGGGGGCGAAGCGCTGCTCCATCGAACTCGAAATATCGAAGGCGAGGGCGATATCGACGCCCTCACCGGGGACCACGGAGTCGGCGCGGCCTTCGCGCGGGCCCGCGGCCGCCACCGCGAGCATAACGATGGCGAGGACGCGCAGGAGCGGCGTCGCACGGGCCAGTCGCAGACGCAGCGTTGGCCCAACGGCGGTGAGCGGCCCGCTGGCGGCGAGGGTGTAGCCGCGCGGCTTGCGGCGGGCGAGCAGCGCCACCGGCAGGGCGAGGGCCGCGAGGGAGAGCGCAAGCGGCTGCGCGAACTCCATCATTCGGCTGCCCCGACGATCTCGCGAGCCATCGTCAGGTCGGCTTCGCGGCGTTCCGCGGCCGGGCGGTAGCCCGCATAGATGACCGAGTCGCACTCTTCGAGCAGGCCGGCGACGAGGCGCGCTTCCCAGCGTTCGCCGCCAAGTTCGAGGCGGTGGCGCAGTTCACGCGTGGTCAGGGCCGTGGCGCGCACGCCGTGGCGTTCCGCGAGCGTGCTTTTGACCACGGCCGACATCATCCGGTAGGCGCTCACGGGGTCTGAATGGAGGAGGGATTCGGCGCCCTGCAACGAGAGCGGCGTGCCGGCCGGGAGAGGCTCCGGGGGCGCGCCCGGGCGGCGGCGAAGCAGCGTTCGGGCAGCGAACCACACCACGGCGATGAGGACCGCCGCGGCTGCAAGCGCCCCGGCCGCGATACCGGGCTTGAGCCACGGCGACTCCGCCCCTGAGATGGCGACGGGCGCAGGCAGGGGCGAAAGTTCCAGCGGCGCATCGGCAGGGAGGGTGCTCAAGATGCGCAGCGGGACCGCCGGGAGTTGCTCGGTGCGAACGTCGCTGCCGGTGACCACGGAGACGGTGGGCGCAAAGGTGACCTGGCCCGGCGCGAACCCGGCGAGGGTCGCCTGGATGAGCCAGGCCACACCGTCAGGTTGCTGGACCTGGTTCACGGAGTCGACGGAGACCAGTTCGACGCCCGCCCAGCTCGGCCCGCCGGGCGTGAGTTCGACCGTGGCGCCCGGCGGCGCGAGCACGCGAAAGGTGGCCTGGAAGTGTTCGCCGACGGCCGCGGAACTCCGCGCGAGGCGCACTTCGCCGTCTGCGCGGGCGCCTGTACCCCCGGCCAGCGTGGCCACGGACACTGCGACCACCAGCAGCGAGACGAGCAGGAGCCAGCGTCGCGCGTTCATGCCGCGCCCAGGCTGCGCCGTTTGAAGAAGCGCAGGAGGGCCGGCACGTAGTCGGTCCCTGCGTAGACCTGGATTTCGTCGATGCCGAGGCCCCCGAAGGCCAGCCGCCGTTCGTGGTCGAGCGCGCGGACGCGTTCTTCGTACGATGCGCGCACCCGGGCGCTCGATGTATCAACCTCCACCGGCCGGCCTGTCTCGCTATCGCGAATGGTGACGATGCCGGCATCCGGCAACTCCTCGTCGATGGGTTCGCGGACGCGCAGGGCGATGATGTCGTGGTGGCGCGCGGCCGCCCGAAGCTGGCGCACATCGATCTCCGCGAGGAAGTCGGAGACGAGGAAGACGGTGGCGCGCCGCTTCTGGACGCCGGTCAGGTATTCGAGAGCCGCGCCAATGTCGGTGCCGCGCGTCTGCGGGTTCGCCCAGAGCATCTCGCGGACGACGCGGAGGACGTGCTTCGCGCCACCCGAAGGCCGCACGTACCGCTCCGGCTTGCTCGCGAAGAGGAGCAGGCCGACGCGGTCCTTGTTGCGAATCGCCGCCAGGGCGAGGACGGCGCAGATTTCGGCTGCGAGGTCAGCTTTCGATTGGGGCAGCGCGCCCGCCCGCTGGGAGGCGCTCACGTCGACCACGAACATCACCGTCAGGTCGCGGTCTTCGCGGTAGCGGCGGACCAACGGCTGGCCGGTGCGAGCCAGCGCTTTCCAGTCGATCGAGCGCACGTCATCGCCGGCGACGTACGGGCGCAGTTCGTCGAACTCGATGCCGCGGCCGCGAAAGACCGCGTGGTACTCGCCGAGGAAGAGGTCGTTTACGAGGCGGCGCGCCTTGATTTCGATGGCGCGAATGCGGTCGAGGAGTTCGGGCGGGATGCCGCCGGGCCCGTCAGCGGCGGCGTCTTCGGCCGGGCGGCTGAGCACGCGAAGGAAGGGAAGGCGCACGCGAAACCTCCCTAGGGCACGTCCACGCCGTCGAGGACACGGTCGATGATGTCGTCGGTTGTGAGCTCCTCGGCCTCGGCCTCGTAGGTTGTGACCACGCGGTGGCGGAGCACGTCATGGGCGAGGGCCTTCACATCATCGGGCGTGGTGTAGCCACGGCCCTGGAGGAAGGCGTAGGCCCGAGCGGCCTGGGCAAGGGCGATGCTCGCGCGCGGCGAGGCGCCGTACCCGATGAGCGAGGCCAACTCGGGCAGGCGGTATGCAGCCGGGCGGCGCGTCGCGTAGACCAGCTGGACCACGTAGTCCTTGAGGGCGTCGTCGATGACGACTTCGTTGACCGCGCGGCGGGCGAGGGCGAGGTCGGCGGCGCTGGCGACCACATGCACAGCCGCAGGCGCGGGACTCAGCCCCATCTCGAGGATCTGGCGCTCCTCCTGGCGGGTCGGGTAGTCCACCTTCACCTTGAGCAGGAAGCGGTCGAGTTGGGCCTCGGGCAGAGGGTAGGTGCCCTCCTGCTCGATCGGGTTCTGGGTGGCCATCACGAGGAACGGCTCATCGAGGGGCATCGTCTGGCCGCCAATCGAGACCTGCCGCTCCTGCATCGCTTCGAGGAGGGCCGACTGGACTTTCGCCGGGGCTCGGTTCACTTCGTCGGCGAGGACGAGGTTCGCGAAGACTGGCCCGCGGCGAACGGTGAAGCGGCCGTCAGCCTGGCTGAAGATTTCGCTGCCGATGAGGTCAGCCGGGAGAAGGTCGGGGGTGAACTGGATGCGCACGAAGTGGAGGTCGAGCGCGCGGGCCAGTGTGGACACTGTGAGGGTCTTGGCGAGGCCGGGCACCCCCTCGACGAGGATGTGCCCGTTACAGAGCATGCCGACCATCAGCCGCTCGATCAGCGCCTCCTGGCCCACGATGACACGGTGCACTTCGGCCCTGACGCGGCTCAGGGTCTCGGCGACGGATGCAGACTGCGCGGAAAGGGCGTGTGCGCCAGCGGCCAAGCGCGACTCCGGGTCGGTGAAGTCCGGCAATTGTAGGGTGGCGCGATGTAAAGGGGAGATACACGGCCTGCGTAGGCGCGCCGTTCAGTCGTCGATGGGGCCAGCAACATCGAAGGCGAAGCTGGCCCGGGCGAAGGCGAGCGCCCAGACCCGGCGCGCCCCGGCCTCGAGAAGGACGGCGGCGCATTCGGCCACAGTCGCGCCGGTGGTGATGACGTCGTCGACGACGGCGACGGTTTGGCCATCGAGGCGGCCGCCGGTCCAGGCGAATGCGCCACCGATGTTGGTACGGCGTTCGCTGAAGCCGCTACCCACCTGGCGGTCCGTCCGGCGGACACGCCGCAGACCATCAGAGACCGGCGCCCACCCGGCGTGGCGCAGCAACAGGGCGGACTGGTTGAAGCCGCGCTCCTTCTCTCGCGAAGCGTGGAGCGGCACCGGACAGAAGAGGTCGACGGAGAGGCCGCCCGGGAGGTCACGCATGAAGGTCGCCATCACCGGCGCGGCGGTGCGGACGTACCGGTACTTCAGGTCGTGCACGAGTTGGCGGGCCGCGCCGGACATTTCGAAGGCGGCGCGGCAGCCCTCCATGGAGGCCATGTGGACGCAGCGCGGGCAGTTGCCGCCGCCGTCCCAGCGGGCGCAGCAGAACTGGCACCGTCCCGGCCCGCTCGCCGGGGTCATCGTGGCGGCGCACGGTTCGCAAAGGGCGGTATCGAAGGCGCCGCAGCCGGAGCAGCGCGGCGGGAAGAGCACATCGACGGCCGTGGACAGCGCGCGCGCCAGCATTGCCGCGCAGTGTAGCGACGGTTGGCCTGCGAGGCTGGCACAATGGACGCGTGGAAGTGACGGTCCTCTTCTTCGCATCGGTCGCGCAAAAGGCCGGCGTGCGCAGCCTCGCGCTGGCGCTGGAACCGGGCGACACCGTGGCCCGCGTGCGAGACCGGGTGGTGGCGCGGTTCCCGCAACTCGAAAGCTCGCTTCCGACGCTGATGTACGCCCTGAACGAAGAGTACGTGCGCGAATCCGCCGAGGTCCCGGCCGGGGCCACCCTCGCACTCATCCCACCGGTCTCGGGAGGCTGACCCATGCTCATCCGCGTAACCCCGGACGTCCTCCAGACGGACGAAGCGATCGCCAGCGTGGCTTCGGCAGGCGCGGGCGCGATCAACGTCTTTCTCGGCGTGGTCCGGAACAACAACCTCGGGCGGACGGTTTCGTACCTGGAGTACGACGCGTACCCGGCGATGGCCGAGAAGGTGATGCGCGAACTGGCCGAGGAGGCGCGGGCGCGCTTTGGCCTCGAAGCGGCCGCCGTCCTCCACCGCACCGGGCGGCTCGAAATCGGCGAAGCGAGTCTCCTCGTCGCCGTCTCCTGTGGGCACCGCGGGGAGTCGTTCGAAGCGACGCACTGGCTGGTGAACGAAATCAAGAAGAAGGTCCCCGTCTGGAAGAAGGAAGTCTGGGAAGACGGTGAAGCGTGGATCGAAGGACCGGAGTCGATGGGCATCCAGCAGGCGCCGGCCGGCATGCGGGGCAGCTGACAGGATGTCCGGGCACCCTCACGCCCTTAGCCGGTTTTGCATGCAGTGCGGCCAGCGGCTGACCACCGCTATCCCGGAAGGTGACACCCGCCGCCGGATGGTCTGCATGGACTGCGGCTTCATCCACTACCTGAACCCGCGGCCGGTCGCGGGCACGATCCCGGTGCGCGAGGGCAAGGTGCTCCTCGGGCGGCGCGACATCGAACCGCGACGCGGCTTCTGGGTGTTCCCCGGCGGCTTCATGGACGTCGGCGAGACGGCCGAGCAGGCGGCGGCCCGCGAGACCCTCGAAGAGGTGCACCTGGAAGTGCGCAACCTCAGCCTGATCGGTGTCTACACCCGGCTCGAACCGGGCGTCGTTGTCATCGTGTACGAAGCCGAGGCCGTCGGTGAGCCGGAAGTGGGCCACGAAACGAGCGAGATCGGCTGGTTCGCCCCGGACGATATCCCGTGGCCGGAAATAGCCTTCGACAGCACGGAAGCCGCTCTGCGCGCCTGGGTTCAACTCCGCAGCTGACGGCCCAGCCCGTCGATGCGGTCGAAGGCCCAGTTCGCCACGTGCAGCGGGAACGGCGCCAGGATGTACGAGTGGCTCACACCAGCCTGTGGCGCCCACCAGCGCTTATACGGGAACCGGCCGCCGAACGCGATCCGCTCCATCCCGGATTCGAACGCGTCCATCGCTGCCTCTGCCAGCAAGCGGTTGCCGAGGCCGTACCAGTCGTAGTCGCGGTCACGGACGATGGTCTGGGCGTTCACACGCCTGCCGTGAGCGACGGTGATGATGCCGGCAGCAGGCCGTTCGCCGTCAAACAGCGCCCAACTCTTCACGGCGCCGGTCTTCAGCCCCCAGCGGTTGAACGTCAGCCGGTCTCGCCACTGTGCCGCGGTGTCGGCGGGGCGCCCGGTTGACCAGCGCCTTCGCCATGTGCGGATGATCCACTCCACCGACGGCGCGTCATCCCGGACCATCACAAAGGCGGCGGACCGGCGGCGCGCCTGCACCACAGATTTCCAGCGTTCGGTGGTCCGCCAGTAGCGTTCCGGCGGGGCATGGAGGGGGAGTTCGTAGTTGGGCGCCGAAGACGCCCAGCGCAGGTTCGAAACGCCGGCGGGGTCCTCTCTCCCAAGGTTTATGGAGACGCCGGCATTGAGCGCCGCCATGGTCTCCGGAAGGCCGCCGCAGGAGAGGATCTCCGGGAATGGGGGGCAGATCCCATACAAGAGCGGCCTCCAGAAGCGGGTATTCCAGCGCATCGGCGCCACGGCCCACGGGGACCCCTCGCGGGTGACGAGCGCGACGCGCTTGAGGTGGTCCGACTGGTCGGCGCAGAGGTGGGCGAGGAGGCTCTCTGGGAGCCAGTCCTCGCCGCCGAGCGCATGGTAGAACCCGCTCGCCCGGGAGTCCCATGTTTCGCGCCATTCAACGTCGAAGCCGGCCCGCCGGCCACGCGAGGCCCGTTCGAGGGCCCGGAACAGGAGGTCAGGCATGCGGCGCACAGTCTACTGTGCGGTGGCGGTCAGCGAATCAGTTGCTTCAGGCGTCCGGCGGCCAGCCGGAACCGCGCGAGCCGTTCGGGGAGGCCGCTTCGCATGAGGACGTAGCCGTCCTGCGCAGCGAGCAGGCGCGCGCCGGCCTTCTTCGACACCAGCGTTCCCGGTGCGAATGGGTGTGCCTCCGGCCAACTGACCGCGTCGAATACCACCCAGTCCGTGCCACGAACGGGAATGATGATCCTCCCGGGCTCGAAAGCGCGGAGGACGCGGCCGGCCTCCTCCACCGGCCGGCGGAGGTCGATGGTGCGGTCCTTCCGGGAGGGCACGCGGCAGTACGTCGCCGGGCCCTGCGCCGAGCGCGCGGCCCACAGCTCCGGGAACCGGTTCGCCAGTTCAACGGCGAGCTCGCAGGCAACCAGGCGGCAGCGGGAGGCAAGGGACGCTGTTGTTTCGGTCTCGGAGATGGCCACGGGCCGATGGAGCAGGATCGGCCCGGCGTCGAAGCGTTCAACCATTTCGTGGAGGGTGACCGCTGTCGCTGTCCTGCCGGTGAGGATGGCCCATTCGATCGGCGCCGGGCCGCGGCCTTCGGGGAGCGGCGAGGGATGAATGTTGACCGCGGGCACGGGGTCTCCGGGCCGCACGGGGATCCGCCGGGGATACCCAAGGCAGAGGATGAGGCCGGGCCCCGTGGCGTGGATGGCTTCGAGCCGTTCACGGGTGACCGGGCCGATCGCGGGCGCGACGCCGGTCTCACGGTGGAACGCCTTCCAGGTCAGCGGCGAGGGGAGCCCGGTGAGGCTGTTCGTCGAAACCGACACGATCTCGTGGCCGGCCGCCACGAGTGCGCGGGGAACGACCGCGTACTGTTCGCTGCCGATGAAGGCGATACGCATGGCCGTCATGGTAGCCGCCCTCGTGCCGGTGCGGTCAGCCCCTGAGGCCTACCACCAGATCTTACTCTCGACGTCCTCCGGCTGGTCCTCCCACTCGGTGGTCCAGAGGTTGGAGGAGAGGTACTTCCAGCCGCCATCGGCAAGCAGGCAGACGATATGCTGCTCACCTTCGAGGCGTTCGGCGGCCTTCACCGCGGCTCGCACCACGGCCCCGCAGCTGATGCCGACGAAGAGCCCTTCCTTCTGGGTCAGTTCCTTCGACATGGCGAAGCTGCTCTTGCTGTCGACGACGATCTTGCCGTCGAGAACCGTTTCGTCGAAGACGGGCGGGATGAAGCCCTCTTCGAGCGCGCGCAGGCCCTGGACAAGGTCGCCGGGATGGGGCGCGGCGGCGATGACACGGACGCCGGGCTTCGCCTGCTTGAGGTAACGGCCGGTGCCGGTCAGCGTGCCGCCGGTGCCGAGGCCCGCGACGAACACGGTCGTCTCCGGGAGGTCCCGCAGGATCTCCGGGCCGGTCGTTTCGAAGTGGGCGCGCGGGTTCGCATCGTTGCCGTACTGGTACGGGAAGTAGTACTTCCCGGGATTGGCCGCGACGATCTCCTTCGCTCGTGCGATCGACCCGTTCGAACCGAGTTCGCCGGGGGTTTCGATGATCTCGGCGCCATACGCGCGGAGGAGGAAGGTGCGCTCCTCGCTCACGCTTTCGGGCATCACGCAGACCACGTGGTAGCCCTTCACCTTGCCGATCATGGCGAGGCCAATGCCGGTGTTCCCGGAGGTCGGTTCGAGGATCGTGGCGCCCGGCTTCAGCTCACCGGAACGCTCGCCGGCCTCGATCATGTATTTGGCGATGCGGTCTTTGACCGAGCCCGTGGGGTTCTGGCCTTCCAGCTTCGCGTAGATGTGGACGTCCGGGCGCGGCGAAAAGGAGCGGAGTTCGACAATCGGCGTGTTGCCGATCATGTCGATGACCGAGCGGTAGAGCGTCACCTCGGCCAGCCCTTAGCAGCCGCCGGCGAGCGCCGGGAGCACATCGAGCATGTCCCCGGCCTTGACCGCCGTTTCCAGCCCGCCGGTGTAGCGGATGTCCTCGTCGTTCAGGTAGATGTTGACGAAGCGGTGGAGCTTGCCGTCTTCGCCGTAGACCTGGGCCTTGAAGCCGGGGAAGCGTGCCTCGATGTCGTCGAACACCTGGGCCACGTTGGCGCCGTTGGCTTCAACCGTTTTCTGACCGCCGGTGACCTTTTGCAGGACGGCGGTCACACGGACATTGATGGAGGGGGTCGCAGTGGTCATAGAGTAGCTCTCCGGAAGCGGGTGATTCGGATTCGTTCGCGGCGCGTGCGGCCCGGCGCCGTCAGGGCGGCGCTTAGCCGCCGTTCGGGTTGTCGCGGTGTGGGATGGGCGAACCGCAGAACTGCTCGTAGTCGATCAGTTCGCTGATGGTCGGGTTGTCGCCGCAGAGCGGGCATTCCGGGTCACGGCGCACCTTCACCTGGCGGAACTCGAGCGAGAGTGCGTCGTAGAGGAGGAGGCGGTTGACCAGCGGTTCGCCGACGCCGAGGGCGAGCTTGAGCACCTCGGTGGCCTGGATACTGCCGATGGTGGCGCACATCGCCCCAAGCACGCCGGCTTCGGCGCAGCTGGGCACGAGGCCCGGAGGCGGCGGCGCCGGGTAGAGGCAGCGGTAGCAGCCGCGGCCCGGCAGGTAGGTCGTCGCCTGGCCGTCGAACATCAGGATCGAACCGTCGATGAGCGGCTTCTTCAGCAGGTAGCAGGCGTCGTTTACCAGGTAGCGGGTCGCGAAGTTGTCAGCGCCGTTCACCACCATGTCGTACTGGGAGATGATCTCCATGGCGTTGTCGCTGGTAATTGGGGCTTCGTGGGTGACCACGTCGATGTTCGGGTTGTGGGCTTCGAGGGTCTCGCGGGCAGACTGCACCTTTGGCTTCCCGATGTCGTCGGTCTGGTGGAGGATCTGGCGCTGCAGGTTCGAACGGTCGACGACGTCGAAGTCGACGATGCCGATGGTGCCAACGCCGGCGAGCGCGAGGTAGAGCGCGACCGGCGAACCGAGACCGCCTGCCCCGATGATGAGCACCCTGGTCTCGATAATCTTGCGCTGCCCGGCGCTGCCCACCTGGGGCATGATCAGGTGGCGGCTGTAGCGCTCCACCATCTCGGGGGTCATAGCCGTCGGCGCGCCGCCAGCAAGCGCCGGGATGACGGCGACCTCGTCGCCTTCGTTGAGGCGCGTGGATTCGCCTTCCAGGTTCTCGATTTCGACCTGGTTCACGTAGATGTTGATGTGGCGGGCGCGTTCGCCCGTGCTGTCGACCACCTGGGCGCGGAAGCCCGGGAACTGGTGATCGAGGTCAACGAGCAGGTCGGAGATGGTTTCGCCGCGGGCCTGCACGTTCGCCCGGTTGCCCACCAGGTGGCGGAACGGCGTGGGGATGTAAACGGTGACTGACATGCGGCCCTCCTTGGCGGCGATCAATGGTTGCACAACGAAACGCACTCGTGGCAAGTGACCATGCGTTTGCTGGCGAATGCGGAATCTACATGTTGACGCTGAGGTATCGCTCCCCGGTGTCGCAGATGATGGTGACGACGGTTTTGCCGGCGCCGAGGCGCTCGGCCACTTTGCGCGCCGCGAAGACGTTGGCCCCCGCCGAAATCCCGGCCAGGATGCCCTCTTCCTTCGCGAGCCGCCGCGTGTAGTTCAGCGCGTCCTTGTCTTCGATGCGCATGATCTCGTTGTAAATGTGCCGGTCCAGCACTCCGGGCACGAAGCTCGCGCCGATGCCCTGGATGCCGTGCATCCCTGCCCGCCCACCGCTTAACACGGGCGAACGGGACGGTTCGACCGCGACGATGAGGACGTTCTCGCCCACCTCTTCGCGGAGGAGCCGGCCGACTCCGGTGATGGTGCCGCCGGTGCCAACGCCGGCGACGAAGGCGTCGACCCGGCCGCCGGTTGCTTCGAGGATTTCACGGGCCGTCGTGCGGTAGTGCACTTCCGGGTTCGCTTCGTTCTCGAACTGCTGGGGCATGAAGTAGCCGGGGTTCTTCTTACAGAGTTCCTGGGCGGCAAACACTGCGCCGGTCATGCCTTCAATGGCGGGCGTGAGCACGAGTTCGGCGCCGTACCGTTCGAGCAGGCGCCGCCGTTCGACCGACATGTCGTCTGGCATCGTGAGGATGAGCCGGTACCCCTTGACGGCCGCGACCAGCGCGAGGCCGATGCCGGTGTTGCCGGAGGTCGGCTCGACGATGACGGAGTCCGGCCGGAGGCGGCCGCTGCCCTCGGCGTCTTCGACCATCGCCAGCGCGATGCGGTCTTTCACGGAGCCGCCGGGGTTCAGGTTCTCCATCTTGCCGAGGACGGTGGCGGCATCCTGCGGGATGACCCGTTTGAGGCGCACCATCGGCGTCGCGCCCACCAGGTCCAGCACCGAATCGGCGACCAGGGGGCGCGCTACAGGGGTCGTCATATCACCCACCTCCCGCTGACCGCGGAGGGTTCTCGCTCAAGCAGGTCAGCCACGGAGTACGACTCGAGGATCTCGGTCGTGGCTTCGCGGATGCGCTCCCAGATTTCGCGCTGGCCGCAATGGTGCGGATGGTCCGTCTGCTCGGGCGGTTCATCGAGCCAGGCGACCGGCGAGAGCGTCCCTTCGAGGGCGGTGATCACCTCGCGCACCGTGATCTCCGTCGGCGGGCGAACCAGTTCATGGCCACCGGATGGGCCGCGCACCGAGCGGATGAAGCCCGCCTTGCGCAGCGACGTGAGCAACTGATCCAGGTACTGCTCGGGGATATGGCGGCGGAGCGCGATCTCCGAGGACTGCAGCGGCCCGCGGCCATAGTGACCGGCCAACTCGATGAGCGCCCGCAGGCCGTAATCGCTTCGTGTGGAGACGCGCATGAGTGTTCCCCGAAGGCCCTTCCCGAGCTACCCGATAAAGTAGAGTAACTCTGTCAACAATAGTAGAGGATCGGACGGCGGCGAGGCAAGGGAAGCGGTTTTTAGCTGCGCTTGCGGGTGGCCTTGAACCATGCATCCTCTTCGGCGAAGCGGGCCGCGTTCCAGCTGAGCGCCGCGTTGAGCCCCTGCTCGCCGCGGATCCGGTTGTACTCGGTGATCTCCGGCGACGAGCCGGGGCTGGCGAGGGCGTTCGCTTCGAGTTCGAGCGACCGTTCGATGACCTGGCGGATGCCCATCTGCTCGTAGGCCATGTTCACAAGCTTCTTGTTGTACTCGACGGTCTGCGCGGGGACCTTGGAGATCGTGAGCGCGAGTTTGCGCACCGTCTCGTCGAGGTCTTCCCGGGGGACGACGTGGTTCACGAGGCCGAGGCGGTGCGCCTCCTGGGCGTCGATGAGATTCCCGGTGAACAGCAGTTCGCGCGCCTTCGAAGAGCCGATAAGCCAGGGCCAGACTGCCGGGATGTACGGCCCGCCGGTGCGAATCTCCGGTGCGCCGAAGAGCGTGTCATCAGAGGCGACGCGCAGGTCGCAGAACGAAGCGGTTGCGCAGCCGCCGGCGATGCAGAAGCCATGGACCTGGGCGATGATCGGCTTCGGGTTCTGCCAGAAGACGTCCCACCAGGCCGAGGCGCTGAAGCCCTTGCCCCGCATGAACATGTTGCGAATCGAGTGCGCGTCGGACATGCCTCCGCCGCCGCCGCCGCTGAGGTCGAAACCGGCGCTGAAGGCGCGGCCGTTGGCCTTGAGGACGATGACGCGGATGCTTTCGTCGTTCCAGCCGGCGTCTTCGAGCGCCTCGCGGACTTCGTTCTGCAGTTGCTGGGAGAGGGCGTTCAGCTTCTCGGGGCGGTTGAGCGTGACGTAGGCGATGGGCGCCTGCTTTTCGTAGAGGATCGTTTCGAATGCCACCTGGGCGACCTCCGGGGGAGTGGGCCGCAATCTAGCAGATACCCGGCGGCCCGGCCCGGCCAACCGGCCCAGCCGTTACGGACGCACGACCCTACCTGTAGCGGCCGGGTCGGCCTCAGGCGAAGTAGACCGCAAGCGGCCGCCCGGCGACTTCGTGCACCGGCACGTCGATTTCGAACACGTCCTTCAGCGTGCCCGGCGTGATGATGGATTGCGGCGAACCGTCGGCGACGATCCGGCCGTCCTTCATCGCCACGATCCGGTCGGCGTGGAAGGCGGCGAAGTTGATGTCGTGGATGACCACGACGATGGTCTTCTGGAGGTCTTTCGCCATCTGGCGGATGAGCGTCATGGTCTGGGCGGCATGGCGCATATCGAGGTTATTCAGCGGCTCATCGAGGAGCATGTAGTCGGTGTCCTGGCAGAGGACCATCGCGATAAAGGCGCGCTGGCGCTGACCGCCAGAGAGCCGGTCGAGCGGGCGGTTCGCGAACTGCTCGAGCTGGAGGTACTCGATGGCGCGGTCGACGTGGTCGAGGTCTTCACGCGTGAGGCGCCCCCCGGAGTAGGGAAAGCGGCCGAACTCGACGAGTTCGCGGACGGTGATGCGCACCGCCACCTGGTTCTCCTGGCGAAGGATGGAGAGGCGGCGGGCGAGAGTCGCGCCGGGAGTCTTCGCCACGTCCAGGCCGTCGACGCGGACCGTCCCGGCCTCGGGCCGGAGGGTGCGGCCGATGATGGAGAGCAGGGTGGACTTGCCGGCGCCGTTCGCGCCTACCAGCGCGGTCACGCCGCCGGGCGGGATGGTGAGCGACACGTCGTCGACGACGGTCGTCGTGCCGTATCGCTTGGTCACGCGGTCGATTTCGATCATCGGTTGGCCTCCCGGTAGAGCAGGAAGATGAAGTAGATGCCGCCGGCGAAGCTGATGATGATGCTGAGCCGCGTCTGGAAGCTGAGGAACTCCTGGAGCACGAACTGTCCGCCGATGAGGGCGACCATCCCGAGCAGGCCAGCGACCGGCACGGTATAGCGGTGGCGGAACGTCCCCGTGAGCTGGTAGGAGAGGTTCGCGACGAGCAGGCCGAGGAACGCGACCGGCCCGACCAGTGCCGTCGAAACGGAGACCAGGATGGCGACCACGAAGAGCGCCCGGGTGACAATCCGCTCGTGGTCGACGCCGAGGTTCGTGGCCTGTTCGCGGCCGAGCGCTACCACGTCGAGACGGCCGAGTATCGGCCACGAGAGCGCGGTCACGGCCACGATCGTGACTGCCGAGATAACCAGCAGGTCCTGGTTCACGGTGCTGAAGTTCGCGAACAGCCGGTCCTGCAGGCGGGTGAACTCGTTCGGGTCGATCATGCGCATTACCAGTTCGGTGAGGCTGGTGAACATGGTCCCGAGGATGATGCCGACGAGGACGAGCACGTAGACATCGCGGTCGCCGCGGCCGAGCAGCCAGCGATAGAGCAACGCTGCAAAGCCGAGCATGAGCAGCACTTCGAACCCGAAGCGCAGGCGAACGTCGACCTGCAGGAATTCGGCGGTGCCGAGGAAGTAGGCCGCCAGCGTCTGGATGAGCACGTAGAGCGAGTCGAAACCCATCAGGCTCGGCGTGAGGATGCGGTTGTGGGTCGCCGTGTGGAACAGCACCGACGAGTAGGCGACGGCGAACCCGACCATCGCCATCCCGGCGACCTTCCGGCCGCGCAGTTCGAGGGCGTAATCGAGCGAGCCCTTCAGGTCATAGGTCATGAAGAGAGCCACGGAGGCGACGAAGAGCGCGCCGAGGATGGCCAACGTCGTCCGCGCGCGGCCGGGGTGGAAGCCCTGCTGCCTCGGCCGGATGAGCACTCCCGCGGTGGATTCAATTGCCAACGGAACGGCTCCGCAGGACGAGGATGATGAAGACAAGCCCACCGCCGACGCCGACGATCGAGCCCACGGGCACTTCGTACGGGTAGCGGATGGTCCGGCTGAGGATGTCGCAGACGAGCACGAAGAACGCGCCGCTGATCGCTGTCGCAGGGAGCACGCGGCGGAGGTTGTCGCCCATCGCCATGGTCACCAGGTTCGGCACGACCAACCCGAGGAACGGGATGGACCCGACCACGACGACAACGACCGCGGAGACGAGGGAGACCAGGCAGAGTCCCCCGTAGAGCACCCGCTCGAAATGGACGCCGAGGTTGATGGCGAACTCACGGCCCATGCCGACGAGCGTGAAGCGGTTCGCGAACAGGTAGGTCACGGCCGTCAGCGCGCCGACCAGATAGAGCAGTTCGTAGCGGCCGCGGAGCGTGCCCGAGAAGTCACCGTTGATCCAGGCGTTGAGTGACTGGAGGAGGTCGTACTTGAACGCGAAGAACGTGGCGGTGGCCTGCACCACGCCGCCGAACATGATGCCGATGAGCGGCACGACGATGATGTCGGCGTGCTTCATTCGCTGGACGAGGGCGAGGAAGACCAGCGTGCCCACCATCGCGAAGAGCACGGCGATCGACATCTTCAGGAAGATGGACGCCGAGCCGAACCAGATGCTGGCGACCACCAGCCCGAGGCTGGCCGAACTCACCGTCCCCGCCGTCGAGGGCGCCACGAAGCGGTTCCGCACGAGCGTCTGCATGATCAGGCCCGACACGCTCATCGCCGACCCCGAGAGGAGGATGGCCATGAGCCGGGGCACGCGGCTTTCGATGAAGACCCGCGTCTGGTGGTCGCTGTTGTCGAGGCGGAGGACATCGAGCGGAGTGACGTCGCTCACCCCGATGAAGAGCGAGCCAAACGAGGTGATCACGAGGAGGGCGAGCGCGAGCACCGTCAGCGCACGGCCGTCGATCGTCCGCGCCCAGCGAGTGGCCCGCGGCGGACGGTTCATGCCGCCGCGGATGTCAGTGCTCACACCTGCCGCCATCCCTCGCGCTCGTTACTGGCCCGAACCCAGGCCAGACTTCGCGTCTTCGACGATCTGGAGCATGCCCGGGAGCGAGTTCGAGACGATGTACCAGGCGAAGCCGTCGGTGTAGACCACGCGGCCGTTCTTCCAGGCCGGCGTCTCCTTCACCAGCTTGTTGTCGAGCACCTTCTTGGCTGCATCGCCGCTCTGGCCGATGGTCGAAGCGCGGTCGACCACGAAGAGGATGGCTGGCTGGGCCTTCAGGATGAATTCGAAGGAGATAACGTCGCCGTGGGTGGCGTCCCGTTCGAGGCTCTCGTCGGCGGCCTTGTAGCCGAGCAGGTCATGGACAAGGCCGAAGCGCGAACCGGGGCCATAGGCAGAGACTTCGGCGCCGTTGGTCATGACCACGAGGGCGGACCCGGCGCCCGTGGCCTTCGCCTTCACGGCTGCGACTTCCTTATCGAGTTTCTCCAGTTCGGCCGCGACCTTCTCTTCGACGCCGAAGACCTGACCGAGTACTTCGTGTCGCTGGCGGAAGCTCGCCATGTAGTTCTTCGCGTCGATGGTGAGGTCGATCGTCGGGGCGATCTTCTTCATTTCGGCGAAGGTCGCGGAGGAGCGGCCGGCGACGATGATGAGGTCGGGTTCGAGGGCGTTGACGGCCTCGTAGTCTGGTTCGAAGGCGGTGCCGACCGGCTTCAGTTTCTTATCCGTGACGGCGGCCTTGAACTCGTCCGGGATGGGGGTGGCAAGGCCGCCGAGAGCGTCCGCTTCGACACCGAGGGCGTTCATCGAAAGGAACACCCCGAGGTCGAACACGACGACGGTGTCCGGCTTCCGGGGAACCGTATCGGTGCCGCCAAAATGGGTGACGGTGACCTCGGTGGGACCGCTATCGGTGGGCGAGGCTACTGCCGTCGGGCTGGTTCCGGCACTATCGTCGCTGCCGCCGCAGGCAGCAAGCACGAGCAGGCTGATAACGGCGACGGCGGACAGCAGCCATCCGCGCCGGGTTCGAAGAAGACGGTTCACGGTGAATCTCCTCAGATGAGTGCCATTGCACTGAGGGAAGTTTTCCCTCGGTCATGAGGAAACTATCAGTGAACCTCCAGAAATAGGCAAGCCTAATTTTGCGCGTTCGGCTACACTGCTCTCTGCGGCCAGTCCTGGCACTGGCCAGCCATCGTCCCGGGAACCGTCATGCCCTCACCTCAACCGGCCGGCACGCCGCCGAACATGCCCCCACGCCGCTGGGTCTCCATCCACGCCATCGAACAGGCAACGCCTCGCGCCATCCGCCTCCGCCTCCGTGGCGATGACCTTGAGGGCTTCGAAATCCCCGCTCCGGGGGCCCACGTCAAACTGATCCTTCCGCCGCCCGGCGAAGTTCGGCCGGCCGTGCCGCTCCGGTACGAAGAGCGCCGTGCGGTATTCGAAGACGGGGTCACGCCCCCCTTCCTGCGCACCTACACGCCCTCACGCTTCAACCCCGAACTGCTCGAACTCGAAGTCGAACTTCTGCTCCACGGCGACGGGCGCGCTTCGAACTGGATCCGGACCGCGAAACCCGGCGACGAGATCATCGTGGCTGGGCCGCGCGGCGGCTGGACCGTGCCCCAGGACGGCGACTGGTACCTGGTTGCAGCCGACGACACGGCCATCCCGGCGGCCCGGCAGGTGCTCGCGGAACTCCCAGCAAAGCCAGCGCTGGTCGCGTTCGAAGTAGTGGACGAGGCAGAGCGGCGGCCCGTCGAGGGCGCGGCCACGGCCACGTGGCTCTTCCGCGGCCAGGATGCCGCCAAGGCCGGCAAGCCGCTGGACGCGTTCGTCCGCTCGCTCGAACTGCCGCCGGGGCGCGGCTACGCCTGGATCGCCTGCGAAGCGGGCGCCATGCGCCGGATCCGCCGTCACCTCATTGAAGACCGCGGCATGACGCCGGAACAGTTGGTCACGCGCGGCTACTGGAAGCTCGGCAGCCCGGACCACCCGGACGGCGACTACGGCCAGGACCTTCCCGGCCACCCGGGATAGGGCGGGTCAGAGGTCCAGCACGGCCGGGAGAACCTGGGCGAGGTCGCCTGTCCGCGCATTCCTGCACGAGTTGTATCGCGGCTTCACGCATACTCACGGCCGCCTCCTCGGCACCGCCGGGTTGCGGCCATCCTGGATACGGTCGTGGCGCATCTTCATCCAGCCGAGGAAGTCGTCCTGGGTGGCGAGGATGTAGAAGCGGTCGTCGCGGATGGCATCGACGACCTGCCCCGCGACGAAGGAGGGCGCGTAAACACCGGGGACGTTCGCCAGGTCGTTCACCTCGACAGCGGTGCGCGCACCGGTCCCGGCGGCGTTCCCCGGGGCGTCGCGCGCGGAGTGCTCAATGATGGCGGTGTTCACCCAGCCTGGGCACAGGACCGAGGCACTCAAGGGCGCTTCGGCCAGTTTGAACTCCGTGTACAGGCTCTCGGTCAGCGCGACGACGGCGTGCTTGGACGCGGCATACGGGCCGCCAGCAGCGCCACCAGAGACCATGCCAGCCATCGAGGCCGTGTTGACGATGTGGCCGTCCTGGCCGCCGGACAGCATCCGCGGCACGAACGCCCGAACTCCGTGGATGACTCCGAAGAGGTTGACTCCCAACAGCCACGCGTACGCTTCGAGTGACGCCTCCCACACGTTCTGCGGCATCAACCCCACGCCCGCGTTGTTGCAGAGCACGTGAACCGCGCCGTACTCCGCGAAGACCGCGTCGGCGAACGCCTCCACCGCAGCGGAGTCGGCGACATCGACTCGCCGAGCGAGGACGGTCGCGCCGGAGGCGCGGAGCTTTGCGGCGGCTTCATCGAGCGACGGCTGGTGGATGTCGGCGATGGCGAGCTTCATGTCCTCATGGGCGAAGCGTTCGGCCAGGGCGTAGCCGATGCCGGATGCGGCGCCGGTGATGACGGCGACCTTATTGGCGAACTCGATCATTGGTACTCCTCCGTACGTGCGTGGTGGTTACAGGTCGCTGAGCCGACGCTGGATGACGCCGAGGGTGTCGTGGTCTCGGGGGAGGCCGAATGGCGGGGTGAGCGGCGACCCAACGGAGGCAGATTTGGGCCTGCCCTCCCTCCCTGATGGTCGGGCCACGGAGGTCCATCGCGAGCGGTCGGGTGGTGCGGTAGGGAGCGGGCGGCGAGGCCCCAATGCCTCGCGTGCCTGGCCCCCTCCCTGACGGTCGGGCCACGGAGGGCCCTCGGGGGCGGCGGAGCGTCGTGTTGGTACTCCTTTGGTGGGGTCAGGTGGCGAGTGCGGCGTAGAACGCCTTTGCGAGGGCAGCCGCGCGGGGATCGACGAGGGATCCCTCGCGCATCCGGTTCATCACGTAGGAGACCGTCGCCCGGGCATCGTGATCGATGAGGACGAAGGATCCGCCCCACCCGCCCCACCAGCAGGTGCGCGGATTCGGGCCGACAGGAAACTCCGGGCTGTTGAGCGCGAACCCCATGCCGAACCGCAGCGGGGCGCTAAGCACAAGGTCGACGCCGTTCGTCTGTTCGTCGAAGACCGCGTCGCACCCCTTCTTCGAGAGCAGGCGTTGGCCGAAGGCTTCACCTCCGCAGGCCAGCACGGCGTGGATGCTGGCCAGCGAACGCGCGCTGCCGTGACCATTGCCGGCAGGGTGCTCTGCCCGGCGCCAGGCGGTGGTCGCCGAGTCGCGGGCATCGTGTGGCGGGTTATTGAGGGCCCGTCCCGGCAGCGAATCCGAGGCCGGCGCTGGCATTCGGACCGGTAAGAACATCTCCCCCACCCGCGCGTCGTGCTCCGAGGGAAGCCCGATGTGGAAGTCCGCGCCGAGCGGGCCGGCAACCTCTTCACGCAGGAAGGCGCCGATGAGCTTCCCTGTGGTGCGTCGCACGACCTCGCCGATGAGGAACCCCTGTGTGGCCGCGTGATAGCCAGAGGCCGTGCCAGGCTCCCACCAGGGGGCCTGCGCGGCGAGCAGCGAGGTCATCTTCTCCCAGTCGTACTGGTCCTCCACGGTGAGCGGAACGTCCCAACCGGCCAGGCCAGCCGAATGGCTCATGATGTGCCGAACTTCGATGCCCGCCTTACCGTTCTGGGCGAACTCGGGCCAGTACCTCGCCACCGGCGCATAGAAGTCGATCAGGCCACGGTCGGCGACGATGAGCGCGCAGAGGGCGGTCACCATCTTGGTCGAGGAGTAGACGTTGACGATGGTGTCGCGCTCCCATGCGCGAGTCCGCGCCTCGTCCGCGTACCCTCCCCAGAGGTCGACGACGAGCTCTCCGTCGAGCGTCGCGGCGAACGAAGCGCCGACGTCGGAGCCGTCGTCGAAGTGCTGCTGGAACAGCTCGCGGACGGCTGCGAAACGCGGGTCGCAGTTCCCCTGGACCGTCGTCATTGTCTCTCATCCTTTCGATGCATCATCTGTAACTGGACTTCGGCCGAATCCTCCTCAGCCCCCGATCTGGCTCAAGAAGCCGGCCATATCTGGAAGCTGCCAGGACTCGGCCAACTTGCCATCGGCGACGCGGTAGATGTTCAGCTGGTTCACGGCGATGCGCCTCCCCGTGCCTTCGCGCCCGAAGAGCGGGCCCTGGTGGGTGCCTTCGAACACGATGCGCGAGGCCACACGGTCGCCGTCGCCGAAGACATCGAGGAGGTTGATGTGCAGGTCTGGAATGCCGCGAGACAGCTCACCGAGCAAGTCGGAGAGCTGCTCTCCGGTCACATCCGGGTACGCCCCGGCGAGGTCGTGGCGAACCATGTCCGGTGCGAACAGCTCCACGAGCCGGTCCAGCTGGCGGCTGTTCATCGCCTCAACGGCGCTCTTGATGAGTTCGACATTGGTGGGCATTCTCCTGTTCCTTTCGTTCGGCGCGGGGCGGCGGTCGCCCTGCAGATCCTAGTTCGCGAGCTGGCTCTTGAGACCGGCCAGGTCGAGGAGCTGCCAGGTCTCGGCGATGCGCCCGTTCTCGACCCTGTAGAAGAGGAGCTCGTTCACGGCAAAGCGCCGCCCGCTTCCCGGCAGGCCGAAGAGCTCGCCGGTGTGGGTGCCTTCGACCGTGACGCGCGCGGCCACGCGGTCGCCGTCCGCGAAGATGTCCTGGATGACTACTTGCAGGTCCGGCGAACCGTTGAGAAGCGCCGAGAGAAGGTCGGCGACGCCCTCGGTCCCGGCGACTCCCGGGTAGGCGCCCGCGAGGTCGTGCCTCACGAAGCCTGGCGCGATGAACTCCGGGATGCGGTGAAACTGGCGGCTGTTCAAGGCGCCAAGAGTGTTGCGGACGAGATCAACGTTGCTCACTTGCATCAGAACCATCCTTCCCCGCCCGGTAGCGCGGCCTGCCAGCGTGGCCGCGGACCACGCCCGTAGGCGAGTAGTTCACGCAGGCCGGCGCGATGAACTGGTAGACCGTGTCCCAGTCCTGGACGGCTTCCGCCTCCATAAACCTATGAATCGCATCGATGTTTGCCTGCTCGGTCGGTGTGTAGGTCATGGGGTGGCCTCCCTCGGCGGGCGCATCTGGCGTTGGACTTCCGCGGAGTCGAGATAGATGTGGCCTTCAGCCGCCTTGCCATCGCGCACCCGGCACCAGCTGACGCCCTCCCACGAGAGGCTCCGTCCATCCGCCTTGAGCACCGCGTCGGCTCGCCAACGGAAAATGACCGCGTCGCCATCGGCCGCGATATCGAGGATGGTCCGAGCGCTGGAAGCGAAGACCGGGATGAAGTACTTCGCGTCGTACTCCCGCATCTCCGCCTTGCCGCGCAGGACGACGTTCCCCATCGTCGTGACGCAGTCGTCGGTTACGAGCTCGTAGACGGCATCCCAATCCTGCCGGGCTTCGTGCGCCAGCATTGCGCGAATGGCGTCGATGTTGGCCTGTTCGGTGGGTGTATATGTCATGGGTTCGCCTCCTTCGGAGGGCGCATCTGGCACTGGACTTCGGGCCGAATCAACGTGGACTCAGCGGCCGATCTGGTGGAAGAAACCTGTGAGGTCGGTCATTTGCCAGGTCTCGGCCACCTTCCCATCGTAAAAACGGTAGAGGTTGACTTGATTCACCGAGACGCGCTTGCCCGTCGGCGCCCGCCCGAGAATCGGGCCAAGGTGCGTACCTTCCAACCGGAGGCGGACAGCCACTCGGTCGTCGCCTCCAAAGATGTCGTCGACCTCGAAACGAAGGTCGGGCGCGCCACGCAGTACCTCGCCGAGGAAGTCCGCGACGGATTCTCCCGTCACCCCGGGATGCGCCCCCGAGAGGTCGTGCCGAATCATCGTCGGCGCGACGAGTTTCGTGACTTCGGCCAGCTCTCGGTCGTTGAGCAGATCGAAGAGGCGGCGGGTGAGTTCGATATTCGTCTGTTCGGTGGGTGTGTAGGTCATTGGTCCGCCTCCTTCGGTGGGCGCATTTCGCGCTGGACTTCAGCGCTATCGAAGTACTGCCAGCTCTCGACGATCTGGCTGTCTTTCATGCGGGCCCAGCTCAGGCCTTCGAACGCTGCCGGTTTCCCTGACGGCTTCAGGACCGCGTCCACGCGCCAGCGGAAGACGACCGTGTCGCCATCGGCGGCGATATCCAGGACGCTCCGCCGCCACTCAGCAACGCGGCCAAACAGGGCAGCGTCCGTCCGGTGCATTTCGTCGTGCCCGCGCGTGACCACACCTCCTGGCCCGTAGTTCACCGCTTCGCACGCGATGAACTGGTAGACGGTGTCCCAGTCCTGCGCTGCTTCCGCCTCCATGAACCGGTAGATGGCGTCGATGTTGGCCTGTTCGGTGGGGGTGTAGGTCAACCTTTCATCCTCCCGTCTCCGATTCGGCCGCCAGGATCGGCCCCATCACGTCAACCACCTCGACGATGAGTCCGTCCCGGACGGTGTAGAAATCGGAGCCGTCGGCGCGCAGCTTTGTGCCAGCAGTGAACCCCGGGACGTCCCGGGTGACGACGCCGGTCCAGGTGTACCGGACGGCGACGCGGTCGCCCTCGGCGACGGCTTCATGTACTTCCGTGTGACTGTCGCGCAGCCACGTCGAGATCGCCGCGATGTTCTCCCGGTTCGCTTGCTTGCCGGCCAGGCGCCTTGCGGGCGACCTGGGTGTCGCTGCCAACTCGGTGACATAGTCGTCGGCGAAGAGCTCGAGGAAGGCTTCGGTCACGTAGACCTCGGGCGGATGGTCGTTGTAGAGGTCGATTGACCTGAGGACGATGGCTTTGGGGGTGGTGTCGGTCATGGTTGTCCCTCCTGTTTGGGTCCTACTGTCTTGCCTCACGCGTCGCCGTCCCAGGTGACGCCGGGATTGGCGCCGAGGGTCCACGTCTCCGCCATGCGGTTGTTGCGGAATCTGAACACCTGCAGCCTGGCGCTATCGAGCCAGGTGAGCCCTGTCCCTCCCGGTGATCTGGCCTGCCAACGGCTCCAGGAGCACCGGTCAGAAAGTGCTGAGTTGAACGTCTGGACGACGAGCACTGGCACAAGGTCGAGTTCGCCACGCCCGAGCACGTCGCCGGTCCAACGGGTGAACAAGGCCGGCGAGTCGAATTGCGCGGTCAAGGTAGCTCCTTTTCCGCCGGCTCAGCCAGCACTGGCGAGCCTGTGTACTGCACATAGCGGACAATGAGCCCGTCGCTGACCGTGTAGAGGTTCACGCATTCGAAGCGTCGCCGGGAGCCAGCGGGAAACTCGGGGACGTCGGCGGAAACGGTTCCGCTGTAGGTGTAGGCGACGACCACAGTGTCGCCTTCGGCCACGACGTGGTGGGTGGTGCTGCTCACGTCGCTGCGCTGGTCGTAGATCCGTTGGTACAGGGCGCGCGCTGCCTCCTTGCCTTCCAACCGGCGCCACCGGGGGGATTCCGTGGTGGGCGCAAACTCCCAGATTGCCGAGTCCGAGAACAGTTCCAGGTACCGGTCGGTGCCGTCCCTGCTCCCATCAAAGAGGTCTATCGCGCGAAGGACGACCGCCTTGGGGGTGGTGTCGGTCATGACTACTTCTCGTTTGTCTTGCTGACTTGCCTCACGCGTCGTCGTCCCAGGTTGCGCGGGCGGCAGCAGGGCAATGTGCTCAACGATGCGTGAGATCTTGCCGTCCCGGACCGCCAGGAACGCGGCCACGTCCAGCCTCGCCGTTGAACCACGGGGGAACGGGAGCCCGTCGGCCTCGACGACAGCGCTCCAGCGATAGCGCATCGCGGCTCGGTCCCCTTCGCCGATCACTTCGAAAAGTTCCGCGTGGCGGTCCTTCATGGTTTGTTGGGCCCCCTCCAGCGCCGATCGGATGACGGGCAGGCTGCCCGTGCGGCCATCGGGATATGCCCGCGTTGGACCCTCGCTCCAGTCAACATCCTCGTGGTAGAGGTCCAGGAACCGGTCCGAGCCGTAGTACGCTGGGGTACCGTCGTTGTAGAGCTCGATCCAGCGGCGGGCGATTTCAGTAGCGGTCGCTTTCGCCATGACTATTTCTCCCCCGCCAGCGACGGCCCGATGACCGCGGTGTAAGCCACGATCTTCCCGTCGCGCACCGTGCAGAAATCCACGTAGTCGCAGTGAATGGTGGCGCCCGCTCTCCAGTCCGGAGTGTCGATCGCGGCTGTGGCCGTGTAGTGGAGCCGCGCCACGACACGCTCTCCAGCCACAACAACCTCCAGCGGGACGGAATGCCGGTTTCGGAAGGCGGCATTGGCCCCTACAAGACCCTCGAGGAACACCTCCTTGCCTCCCCGGCGAGCTGGCACGCCGACCATGGCCGAAAGTTCGAAGATGGCGTCGTCACTGAAGTGGTCGAGGAACTTGGCCGAGCCGTAGGACTCGGGCGTCCCGTCGTTGTAGGCGTCCAGCATCCGCAGGTAGACGGCCTTGGGGGTGGTGTCGGTCATGGTTGTCCCTCCTCTGTTGTGGCCTGGGGCGGTGAATTCTGCTTTCGCTCAGAGGAACCGGAGCAGTTCCGGGAGCGCCGTGATGACGTGGTCCGGGGAAGATCGGGACGGTATGCCCTGCGTTGCCCACGCCTGCTCGCCAGTGATCAAGACAGTTCGCATGCCTGTCGCAGCTGCGCCGTCGATGTCGTTTGCCGGGGTATCCCCGACGAACACTGCCTGCGCTGCCGGGCACCGAAGCCGGGAAAGGCTTTGCTCGAAGATTGCGCTGTCCGGCTTACAGGAACGGGCGGCCTCACTGGAGAGGACATCGTCGAAGAAGTTGTCGAGACGCAGCGCGTTGAGCAACGCGCGCAGGTCATCCTCGTCGCTATTGCTGACGATGCTCAGCAGATACCCTCGTGCGCGAAGCTCGCCGAGCGTCTCCATGGCACCGGGCATGAGTTCGGCCCGGGAAAGGGCCGCGGCGAGCATGGCGGCGTCCACCTGCTCCACTTGTTCGGCAGTGAGGGCGACCTGGAGCACCCTGGCGGTCTGCGCCCAGATGGACCGAAAAAGGTCACGGTGCAGGTAGTAGCGCCGGCCGGTTATCCCGGGCACCACGTCGGACGCCGCCCGCCGTTGAGCCTCGTTGAGACGCTGGGCAGCGTCATCGCCGCGGATGCCAGCGAGGCGGCCGAACACGACAGCTGCTTCGCGGAACGCTTCGTCGATGCACCGGGAAGGCATGAGGGTCCCGCCGAAATCGAATAGCACCGCGCGGCATGGGAACTGGCTGAGTCTCGCGGATGGTCCGGTCATAGAGCACCTCCTGGCGGCTGCGTAGGGCGGGTTCGCCCTAGCTGAAGTCCTCGATCGAGGTGAAACCGACTGTCCCGAAGTTGCCCATCGACTCAATCACTTTCGGGACGTCCGCGAGCGCGATCCGTTCTGAGACGATGCTTTCGGGGTTCAGCTTCCCTGAGACGACCATGTTCAACATGGGCCGGTAGTGGTGGTGCGGATTCCCCAGTGACCCGCGAAACTCGATCTCGCTGAAGACCATCGCATCGATGGGAAGCGAGACCTGGCCACCCTCGGCGGCGGAGGTCAGCCCAATCTGCACGTGGATGCCGCCCTTTCGGAGCGAACCCACCGAATTGAGCATTGTCGCCTTGATGCCGAGTGCATCGACGGAGACATCGGCGCCGCCGCCGGTGATCTCGCGGACTCGCGCAGGTACGTTGGCGTCGGTCGCGTCGACCGTCACGAGGGCGCCTTCCTGCCGCGCGCGCGAAAGCTTCGTCTCATCCAGGTCAACGGCGATCACCTGGGCGCCAAGTGCGGCCGCGACCTGGACCGCTGAGAGTCCGATGCCGCCGCAACCGTTGACGACGACCCAATCGCCGCCCTTCACTTCTCCGCGGTCGGCGACGCCGTGGTAGGCGGTCATGAAACGGCAGCCCATGGCGGCCCCGGCGGCAAACGACACTTCATCGGGGAGGGGAATGGCGTTGAAGTCGGCGCCGCCGATGACGGCATACTGGGCGAACCCGCCTGTCCGGCGGCCCGCGCGTTCGCAGAGGTTCGAATCGCCGGAGACGCAATAGCTGCAGGCGCCGCAGCCGTTGTGGAACGGGGTGAGCACGCGCATGCCGGGCTTGATCAGGTGCACCTCGGCGCCCACCTTCTCGACGACCCCGGCCTGTTCGTGTCCGAGGATTGCCGGCATCGGCAGGCTCAATCCGACCCAACTCCAGTCGCCCTGCCAGAGGTGCCAGTCGCTCCGGCAGACTCCGCACGCCATCACCTTTATGAGAGCGTCACGCGGCCCGACCTCGGGGACGGGCACATCGCGAACGACCAGGGGCGCTTTCACTCCGTCCATGACCACTGCTTTCATTGCTTATTCCTTTCTTTCGGGGCGGATTTCGCTGTTCCGCTCGTTCAAGGCGAGGGGTCTCTTCTGTTGGCACTCCGGGCCTGTAGCCGCGACTCCTTCACGGAAAACAGGAGCGGCTCCGGGATCGCCGCGTGCTGGCTGAGGACACGCAGCAACTCCCGGCCTTCGGCATCGCAGACGACGGTCTCGATAACGGCCTGGGACTTGCCGCGGCGGACCCAGCGGGCTTCCCCTTCGACCCAGGCGCTACTCGACGGGCGAAGGTGATACAGGGTGCGGACGGTGGCGCCATAGGGGGCTGAGAACGTCCCGGGCTCGTCGCCCGGCGTGGTGAGAAGGACGCCAGCGGTGATCGAGGCCAGCACTTCCAGGGCTTCGCCAACCCACTGGCCTGTTGTCTGCCGGCATATCTCGGTCTGGCCCGAGGTGCGGAAGACTACCCGGTCAGGTTCGGCAACGACCAGTTCATGGCCGAAGGCGCGGCAGAACGGGCTGGCTTCGCTAAGTTCCCGGGCGAGGGCGGTCCAGCTCTGGCTCATGCCAGGAACTCCGCGAAAGCCTGCTGGTCGACTGGGATGGTCTGGCCCTCGACGAGCTTCCCGACGTTGAGCTTGTAGAGATACGCCTGGTGGCTGTCGTAGGTGCGGCCGCCGGGTCGCGAGCCTGTCACGTGGGCGTACATCATCACGTGCTCGCCGTCGGCGAGGACGACTTCCGGCGTGGCGGCCATGCTCCCGCCCGTCAGTTCCTTGATCCGCGCGATGCCGCGCGACCACGCGTCCCAGCCGCGGTAGACGCCGCTCAGGACAGACTGGCCGCGGACGGTATAGACGAAGTCCGGGTGGACATACTTCTCCATCACGGCGACGTCGTTGGCATTGAACGCGGCGATGGCCGCGCGAATGGTGGCGATGTTCTCTTCGGGTGTCATGGTCCGCTGCGCCTTTCTCTGCCTGGTATCGAAAGGGGGCCTGCCGGCCGTGGACGTAGCACGGCCAGCAGGCGGGTGGTCAGTTCAGGCTGGGGGCCGCAGCCGGGCGGCTACCGGCCGGCCCCTCGGAAGGCGGCTTCGCCCTCGCCGGCAGAGGTCCATCGTTCGCTGCCAACGTTGCGCGCGAGATCCGACAGGGCGAAGGCGGCACGCAACTGATCCGGAGTCCCCGGCCGGTCGAACACCTCCTGGGACTCAGCATCGAGGAGGAGTGCGACGGTGTCGGTGTTGGTCCAGTAGAAACGGGCCGACCGCATTCCCGAGACAGCCCGGTTCGCCCGGCAGACGTCCAGGGCAGCTCGGCCCAGGGCGTCCCTGTCGGCTGCGTCTCTGCGCTCATAACGTGAAATGAGGATTGCCATTGCAGTGGTCTCCTTTCGACCCTGGTGGGTGCGGAACTGCGCACCCGGTGGCGGGAGTGGGCTACGTCATCTGGGCCTTCCTTTCCGTGGCTGTTGGTGGCGTGGGAGGGCAGCAGCCGGACGGGCAGCCTCCTACCGGGTCACCTGGCGGAGTGGATGGCCTTGAGCGTTTGCCCGGCAGGGCCGTCATCCGGCCGATGAGCACGAGCCCGCCCAGGGCTTCCTTTGCGAAGGTGTTCATGCGACGAACTTCGCCGAGGCCTCGCGGCCTGGGCCGATGGAAGTGGTCACTGTGCCCTCCTCTCAATGGCGACGTGCTGTTCATCCACTGCGGCGAACGGGTTCCGGCCGCTATAGGACCGCATACACCTTGTAGCGAACGGAGTTGGGCGGCTCCAACCAGCCCACGCCAACGGTGAGGATCCGGTTCAGCCAGGCGTACTTCTCCGATCCCGTCTCGAAACGCGGCGTCGTCCGGAAGTAGCGTTCGCCCTCCGGGAGGTCGCCGAACGGTCCCAGGGATTGGCCGTGACTGAGACCGGGGTAGAAGGCGTAGATCTCGGCGCCGTCGCCGGTCCGAACGATGGCCCGGACGTCGAGCACAAGCACGTCGTCAGTCCGCTCCACGAGGAAGTCCGCGCCGAAAGGGAGGACGTCGCCGCTCAGGTGCGGTCCCTCCACCCTGCCACCGGTGACCGGGACGATGCGGCGTTTACCGCCCCCGAAATCGCCGATGTCGTGCCACGGCGCGAGCGTCGCCGAGAGGTCGTAGAGCCATTCGGTCCGGAGTTCTCCTGTCATCATTCAGTCCTTTCCTGGCCGGACTTCCCGGCCGGCTGTCTTGCCCCGGAGAGCGGGGTTAAGGCCCGGGAAGCGTCGAGCGTCACTTCATGGGTACCCTCCTTCGCCATGCCGGCAGGAGCCGGTCCAGGCTGGCGCAGGCGGGGTGCATGCCCCGGTCTCCGGCGGCGATGCCGTGGCGACGGCGACGATGTTCCTTTCGCGTGGCATGGCATCACCCGCTCCATTCAGGCAGCTTGCTCTTGGCATTCCGCTAACCCCCTTCCTGGCGCCCGGCCATCTGGCGGAGCGGCCCCGCCATGTCCATGTCGATCCAGATGCGCTGCATGAGGCCGCCCTTCACCTCGACGGTGCTGGTGCCGTGGAACTCCAGGCGATTGCCTGAGGCTGGGATGCCAGCCCATGGCGCTGAGTGGGTTCCCTCGCCGCGCCAGCGCAGCACAGCGAGGTCACCATCACCCGTCAACGCGAGGGTCTCGTGCCGCCAGTCGGGGAAGGCGGCTAACGTTGCCCGGGCGGATTCGCGCTGGGATTCCCTCGATGTCTGTGTGAGCTTGCCGTTCACCCAGACCTCGATATCGGGGGCCATGCAGGCTGAGTAGGCATCGAGGTCGCCGGCGTTTTCGGCCTCCACGAGCCTCCGGACGAGTTGGAGGTTCGCCTCTCGCCGCAACTCGCCGATGACGTCTCGCTGGAAGGCCTGGGCCTCGGCGATGTGTCCGTCGCGAATGGTGAAGATCGAACAGCCACGCCAGTCGAGACTCAGCCCGGTCGGCTCGATGCCGATCCACTTCCCGGTATGGGTGCCGGTGACGCGCCAGACAAGGGCGACGCTGTCGTCGCTAACGACCTCCTGGAGGTACTCGCGCTTGTAGTCGGGAAACGCCGCCCAGAAGTCGGAGTCGAACTTCTTCAGCGTCGCGCGACCGCGGAGCGGCGTGCCCGTCAGGACCACGTCTTCTGCGTACACCGCTGCCGTGCCCTCGGCGTCGTGGGCAGAGTCGGCGGTCTTGAAGCGCTCCCAAACGGCGCGGGTTTCTTCGATGGACATGATTCCCTCCTACGTTGTCCGGCGCGGTTGGAGCTGCGACGGATCCCAGAAAATCCAGGCTTCGGCGATGAGTCCGTTTTTAATGCGCATCCAGCTACAGCCCTCCCATCGAATCGGATTCCCCGTGGCCTTCACCGTGCCTTCGAAATACCAGTGGTGGACCAGCATCGAGTCATCGGCGACCTCGTGGTCGATGGTGCGGACGGCATCCGGGATGGCCGCGAATAGCCGTGCGTCGCCCTCCCGGGCTTCGTTCACGCCGCTCGTCTGTCCGCCAGCGTGTTGCACGAAGCCGGGCGAGAAGAGTGCCCAGACTCCGTCGTCGCGGGCGTTCGACAGGTCATTGATGCGCCTGCCGAGTTCGAGGTTCTGCTCGCGGGAGGTGCTCATCCCCTACCCCCGGATCTGGGCGTCGAAGCCGGCAAGGTCGGCGAGCTGCCAGCTCTCCACCACCTTTCCGTCATCACTGAACCGGTACATGGTGAGCTGGTTGATAGAGAACCGTTTACCGGTGGGCGGGCGTCCGGCCAGGTCGCCCTGGTGAGTCCCTTCAATCGTCACCCTGCTGGCGGCCTTATCCCCGGAGGCGAAGGCGTCATGCAGGACGATGCGCAGGTCCGGGGCGCCGCGCTGGAGCGCCAGGAGGAACTCCTGCGCGCCTCCTGTGCCGGCGAAGTCGCCCCAGGCGTCCGTGAGGTCGTGCCGTATTACGCCCTCGTCGAAGAGGCTCAGGAGCGACTGGAGGTTCCTCTGGTTGAGGAATTCAACTGCCTTCCGAATGGTTGCGAGGTTCGTTTCCGGGTCCATGGGTGCTCCTTTCAGCACCACCGTTTCGCGGTGGTTAGGGTGGCACTTCGGGTGATTGCGCCGTTCAGGTCATCGGCCACCACCATCACTTCCCCGTCCGAACGACAACGACGCCGGCCGCGATGAGCACAACGGCGATTGCGCGAAACACGGTGATCTCGTGCTGGGGCGCACCAAAGGCGCCGGCCTGCTCCATCACCAGCGACCCAACAACCTGCCCGAGCGTCCCCGAAGCGAAGTAGAGGCCGAGGCTGAGCCGCACCAACGACCACGTGATCATCAGGAAGAGGGCGACCGAGATGAGGCCGCTGGTGGCGTAATACCAGTCGAGTCCGCGCGCGGAGAGGATGGCGACGGCGCCCAGGCCGGCGCCAACGAAGGCGAGATTGCGTGCGGAATCCAGCGGCGGCGGGAATCCCGGCCTGGCGCCCCTCGCTGCAGAGAACACCAGCACCGACGTGAGCCCTGCGGCCAGCATCGACATGTGGAGGAAGGTGGCTTCCTCGCCGCCGCGCTCCCGGCCAACCGCGCCGACCATTGGCGATCGGCGCAGCCGAGAGAGCCCCTCCCAGAAACGAGAGGCTGATGGGGAGCAGATCGGCCCCCGGGCGAAGGGTGAAGCGGGGGGTGCTCATGCCACCCTCACGAGGACAACGCCAACCCCCACCATCGCAAGCCCCGCGGTCCGCCGCGCCGAGACGTGTTTCACCGCAAACCCAAGCAGCCCGAAGTGATCGAACAAGAGCGCTCCGGCGCAACTGCCCAGGGTGAGCGCCGAGACATACAGGGTCAGGCCGAGGTCTTCGATGAACCGCGGCACGAGCACCAGCCCGAGCCCATTGAGAAAGCCGGCCGACCCGTACCAGAGGGGAAGCCCTCGCACCACCATCCAGAGGAGCGGCACACCGATGAGGAGGACGCCGAGGACCGCGGCCAGGGCATCGAAGGGGGCAGGCAACTTCGTGTCGCCTTCGTCATACGCGATCCACATCAGCAGGACGGCAAGCACCGGGATCGCGCTGACCGGCGTGAGGAGCGCGCCTTCGCGACCGCCGCGGGCCCGCGTCATCGCGCCCACGAGCGCCGCGTTGAAGGTAAGCCCGATACCAAACCCAAAGGCCAGGCCCAGGCTGACAGCGGTGTCCACGAGAACAGCCCTCCCTCCCGGGTCGAACTGTGGCGGCGCGGCAGCGTCGGACTGGCGGATTCGGCCGACTCACCCTTGCCGAAGCACGGGTGACGCAACCGGCACCGTTTGTCGTGCGGAACCCTAGCGTATTGGGGTTATCTTGGCAAGAGATTTATTTCAGAATCTAGTGCGATTCCATTCGGAGGTTTGAGGGCAGGTGCGGCCCCCTCGGGCTACATACTCGCGCGCCGGATTGGCGACCGCTTCGACCGGGGAGTACGGTCCGCGCCCTTCAGGACCATCGGGAGCCGGACAACCTTGCCATTAGTGTCTCGAAACGTAATGTCGAGGTCAGCACCGGCTGCGGCGAGGAGGCGGGCCATCGTATCCAGATTGGGGGAAGACTCCGCGCCTTCGAGCCGCGCCACCTCCGACTGCGTCATCCCGGCACGCTTCGCGAGGGCAGCCTGCGAAAGCCCCCGGCGGCGACGCAGTTCGGCGAGTTGCACCGCGAATTCGAACGCAGGCTTGCGGGCTTCATAGGCCTCGCGCGTCGCCGGGTCGCTGAGCAATTGCTGCCGAAAATGGCTCCAGCTATCTGCGTCCACTTCCTGATTCCTCCCTCGTCATGGCCTGTGGCCGGGCCGCGCGAGCCATGTCGCACGTCTCCGTCGAGCGATATCGATCTCCGTCCGTGGAGTCCTTTGCGTCTTCATCGTGAAGCCATGAAGCAGCCCAAATGTGTGGCCGAACCATATGAAAGTAGAGCACCCGGTAGATCCCGTCTGGCGCTCTCGCGCGGAGTTCCCAGATCCCATCCTCAATGTGCCTTACAAACGGCTCACGGAGGTTGGTACCGTGTGTCTCAAGTAGTTCAACGAGGATCATGACCTCTGCTCTTGCGCGTGGATGGAGAGAGACGATCCACTCTTCGACAGGCTTCCCGCCCGCGTCGCTTGTGAACGTCCGCGTCAGCCACGCCACAGACAAATTCTAGTCACGGATTCGAGCCGTTTCAATAGCTTCTACGCTATCGGTGGCAGCACGCCCTCACCGATCAAACCGCAGCCGCAGTTCGACCCCGGCATAGGCGAAGCCGAGCTTCTCGTAGAACGCACGGGTCTCTTCGCGAGGGTAGAGACCCATCTCTTCGCACCCGTGGCGGCGGGCTGCTTCCATAGCCGCGCGGACCAGGATCGCACCCGCCTGCTTGCCTCGCGCGGCCGAATCGACCACGAGTTCTTCGATCTGGGCGTAGGAGGTTTGGAAGCGGATGGCAAGGTTGTAGGACACGGCGATGACACCGAGCACCTCGCCGTCGTCTTCGGCCACAGTCACCGCGCCGCGCTCAGGTTCGCTGAGCATGCGCTGGAATGAGGCGCCCCACCCGGGTTCGCCGGGCAGGTCGCGGTCGAACAGTTGGCAGAGCAACGCAAGCACGCGGGGCTCATCGGCAAGAGTGGCAGGGCGTGTCGAAACCATGCGATAGTCTAGCGCCCGCTTCCGCCAGCGACCGGCTGGTTCGCGCGAGCAGTTCGCCGGTACGCGGCCCGGCGCGCGGGAGGGTTCGAGCATGAAAGGAACACACGTCCTCATCGGCGGCGGCGACTACGAACAGTCGGAGCGGGTGGATCGCGTGGTCCTGGAGCTGGCCGGCGGGCCGAACGCCCGGGTCGTCTTCCTGCCGACACCCCACAAGTCGCGCAAGGTGGGCGAGAAGTTCGTTGCCTACTACCGGTCGCTGGGCGCCAGGAACGTGGAAGTGGCGCCGGTGTACGAACGCGAAGACGCCGAGAGCGAGGAGAACGCACGCCTCCTTCGCGACGCCAGCCTGATCTATATAGGGTGGGGCGCCGATACTCGTCTGCAGCAGGTCATCGGCGGCACCCCGGTCCTGCGGGCCATCGAAGAGGCGCACCAGGGCGGGGCGACCCTCGCGGGCACAAGCGCCGGCGCGCGGGTAGCGGGCGAACTGGTCATCTCACCGGCGAACGGCCCCGCCGGGCTGCGCGGGGGCATCGACCCGGGCCCGCCAAACCTCGACTTCAGCATCCCGATGGACCAGAAGCCCGCGCTCCAGGTCTGGCCGGGGTTCAACTGGCTCCCGGGCTTCGGCATCGAAGCGCACCTCGCCGAATGGCAGCGTTACGGACACCTGCTCGCGATGGGCGCCCTCCGCCCGGACCTGACCTGGATTGGCCTCGACGAACGGACGGCGCTGTTCATCTCGCCCGACGGCCGGGCGCGCGTGCTGGGCAGCGGGAACGTCATCGTGGCTCGCCGCAAGCCGTCCATCCGGCCGGTAGCGCCCGGGCCGGGCCGCGCCCTCGAAGCCCGCGGCATCCACCTCGACGTCCTCGCGGACGGCAGCGAGACGAGCCTGGAGGAGTTACGGCGAGAGGTGGAGTAAGACGTCAGGGTATAGTCTCCCTATTGGAGTCGACTTGGTACCTACCTACGAAGCCGTGATGCTTCCGATGCTTCAACTACTGGCCGACAAGAACGAGTGGACGGCCGCTGCATGTCGAGACGCGTTGGCGAAGCAGTTCAACCTATCCTCGGAGGATCTGGTGGCGCAGATTCCTTCCGGAGGCAACCTGTGGTACTCGCGGACGCACTGGGCCAGCACCTACCTCGCCAAGGCGGGAGTTGTCGAACGACCACGCCGTGGCTCCTTGAAGATCACCAATCGAGGACTGAGTCTGCTCGCAGAGCAGCCACAGCTCATTGATACCGCGCTTCTGGCGGCACGGTACGAAGAAATGAGGTCCTGGCGCCAACGCACCAAGGCCAGCACACATGCGACTGGTTCCTCCGCGGTCACGGATTCCTTAACTCCGGAGGAACTCCTTGCCGAAAGTTACCGCCAGATTCGCGATTCGGTTGAGGCCGACATCCTCGAGCGCGCAAAATCGATGGCGCCGACACGGTTCGAAAAGCTCGTCCTCGACCTGCTAGAGCGGCTCGGCTACAGCGGCATCACGGGCTCAGCGGTACACCTCGGCATGAGCGGCGATGGAGGTGTCGATGGAGTCATCCGTCAGGACAAACTTGGACTCGAGTTGATCTACGTCCAGGCCAAGCGGTGGCAAAATTCAGTGGGTTCGGCAACCGTGCGTGAGTTCGCCGGGTCGCTTTCGGCGCATCGGGCAAGGAAGGGGGTCATAATGACCACCTCCACCTTCACTGCGGATGCACGCAAGGATGCCGAACGGATGGGGGATCGCATCGTCCTGGTGGACGGTGCTGAGTTGGCTGCCTTGATGTACGACTCTGGGCTTGGGGTTTCAGTCTCCTCTTCGTATGAACTGAAGCGACCTGACTCGGACTACTTCGAAAACTGACGCGCTGTAGGGTCAGGATTGGCTCGTTTCATCCGGCCACAGTGAATTCAACATGGCGAGGGTCCGTCACCCGGCTGGATGCATCGAGAATCTCGAACCCAACGACATCCCCCTCAGCATCGAAGTCCAGGATCATCCCGGGCTTGTCTTCGTCACTCTCTGTCACCGGGGTGTCTTTCAATACCACGGTAAGCGTGTCCGTCTCGGGGTCATAGGCGATCTTCACGACTGGCTCCAGTACTTCCTTATCTTGCTAAGTCAGGGTGTTCCCCGATGCAATTTCTTAAGGGCGGTATGCGAGCTAAACCAAAGGGCCGAACGGTCGGTATTTTTATGGCCGAACGGCCATCAATTTCCAGGGTTGAGAAACAGATTATCTCCATGGGCGGCATTTCTATGGGGGCGATTGACGTTGTCGAACGATATGCGCTGGGCCGCGGGCGGAGGCGAGGGACACTTCGCCATCCACGAGCTCTTCTTTTCGACTACCAACAAGAAGGGCATCCTCGCTTCCGCGAACGAGGTCTTCGCCCGGGTGAGCGGCTACCCGCTCGACCAGATGCTGGGCAAGCCCCACAACATCATCCGCCACGAAGACATGCCGCGAATCGCCTTCAAGATGCTCTGGGACGAGGTCGCTGCTGGCAGGCCGTTCGCCGCGTATGTGAAGAACCGAACCAGCGGCGGCCAGTTCTACTGGGTGATGGCGATGGTCCTGCCGATGCCCGACGGCCACCTCTCGATCCGGCTGAAGCCCTCGACCGAGCATTTCCAGGTGGCCCAGGACCTCTATCGCCAGTTGCGCGCCATCGAACGTGACATCGAAGGGCCGCGCTCGATCCACGTGAAGCCCGCCATGGAAGCCTCGGGCGAAGCGCTCGAAGCAGCCCTGGCCGAGACGCCGTACGGGACGTATGACTCGTTCATGCGCACGGCGCTGCTGGCCGAGGTGCGCAGCCGCGAGGAAGCCCTGCGGAAGAGCGGCGCAAGGGGGTTGGCCGCTACACCCGGCGGGCCACTGAAGCCCGCAATCGACGCCATCGCCGAGGTCAACGCCTTCCTCCGCCAACTCGTCCTCAACCTCGACGATTACCCGCAGCTGAAGAGCCAGCTCACTACCAGGTCGGCCCTGGTGCGGGACCTCGCCGACGATGTCCGGCTGTTCGCGCTGAACGCCATCATCTCGTCCAGCCACGTCAGCCGCGGGGACAGCGCCGTCAGCGCCGTGGCCGAGCTGCTCAGCTCGCGCTCCGAAGTGACAGGGCCGCTCTTCGTCAATCTCGCGGACGCCGTCGGCGAGGCTTCGACGCTGCTGAGCGAGATGCTCTTTCCCGTGGCGGCAGCGAGCCTCCAGGCCGAAACGCTCGAGGTCTTCCTGCGTGAAATCGCAGCTCGCGAGACCGCAGCGAATGACCAGCGAGACCTCCAGGTTGTGCACGGTTCATTCGCTGCCGGGCTGGAGGAACTGGTCGCCATCATCACGAACCTCTGGGAGCGGCTCTCCGGCCTCCAGCCGCGCGTCGAGAACCTGCGGCGCGAGATGGACACGATGCGGGCCCTCAGCCTCAACGGCCGGATCGAATCCGCGCGCATGGACGACGGCCAGGCCTTCGCCGCCCTCTTCCACACGGTCGCGCAGCAAGTCGAAACATCGCGCGTCGAACTGGACGCACTGGGCAAGCTCGGCCGGGGCCTGTTCGCGGAGAACGTGCGGCGGCTGGCAAAGGTCCAGGCGGCGGCAGGGGATGTGCAGGCGGTGATTGCGGCCTGAGTGGTGGCGCTCCAGCTTCGATGGCCGGTGACCGACCTCGTCACCAGGTGTCGTGGGCATCAGCGATACTGCTCGTCCTTATCCTCGCCGGAGGCTTATTCGATTGAGCACACCGCGCACGTCCGACTCACACCCGATTCGCGTCGACTGGTTACCCACGCCCTGGTTGGGAAAGGTTGGGCTGACGTTCGCGCCGGGCAAGAAGCAGCCTGCGGCCGCAACGGGTTCGTGGAACCGCGACCTTGCCGCCGACATCGCCCGGCTGCGGGTCGAATTCGCGGCGGACCATCTCGTCTGCCTGATCGAAGACCACGAGTTCGCCGAGCTGGGAATCGAACACCTCCCGCGGGAAGCGGCGGCGGCAGGCATCGCGTTCCATCGCCTGCCTATCGCCGACTTTTCGAGCCCGCCCGACCCGGCGAGTGCGGCCGCGCTCGTTTCGGACATCGCCGGGTGGGCGGCCGCTGGCGAGAACGTGGTCGTCCACTGCAAGGGCGGGCTCGGTCGCGCCGGCACGATCGGCGGTTGCGTGCTGCGGTATTCGGGCATGGATGGCGAGCGCGCGCTGCAGGCGCTGGTCGAAACGCGTGGCCCGGGCTGCCCGGAAAGCGACGCCCAGCGCCAGTTCGTCCGGGACTTCGCGGCCGGGGCGCCGTCGCCGCGGTCGCGCGTTCTCGGCGCGGTGCTCGCGGCCGCCATCGGCGACGCCCTCGGTCACCCGACGGAATTCCTTTCGCACCAGCAGATTCGCAGCGCCTATGGGCCGTCCGGAGTCACCGGTTTCGCACTGTGGTGGGAGCGCGACGGGCGGCGGTTCGCGCCCTACACCGATGACACGCAGATGGCCGAAATCGTCCTCCGCACGCTCGTTTCGCACGGCAGGGAAGCAGCGCTCGAACCCGTAATGACAGCGATGGCGGAGGGCTTCGCGCACTGGAGCGTGGAGCCGCAGGGCGGCCATCGCGCCCCGGGCAACAACTGTATGCGCGGCGCCGGCCGCTTGCGTGCGGGCGTGCACTGGCGCGAAGCGGGCGGCCCCAATGCGGGCGGCTGCGGCTCGGTTATGCGCACCTACCCGTTCGGCATCATGTTTGCCGATGACCTCGAACGCGCCGAACACTGGGCGGTCGAACACTCGCGGATGACCCACGGCGACCCGATCGCCCTGGCCGCCTGCGCGGCGATGGCTGTTGGCGTGGCGCTCGAACTGCAGGGTCGCGCTCCCGCAGACGTCCTGGCGTCGATGGTCGAGGCAGCCGGCCGGCACGACGCCGGGACCGCGAGGATGGCGGCGCAAGCAGTCGCGGACGCCCACGCCGGCGCCGAACCAGAAGCGGTGCTCGGGCGCTTGCAGGGTTGGGCCGCGCATGAAGCCATCGCCGCCGCGATATATGTGGCCGCCCGCCACGAACGAGACCTGCCGGGCGCCCTCCTCGAAGGCGCGAACGCCCACGGCGACAGCGACAGCATCGCGACCCTCGCGGGTGCGCTCCTCGGCGCCCGCCTCGGCCTCGAAGCCATCCCGTCTCACTGGGTGCGAGACGTCGAACGCAACGAGGAGTTGCTGGCGCTGGGGAAAGCAGCGGCGGGGTAGGGGGTTCGGAGCGGCGAAGGTCTGGCGGAGCCGGATGGCCCGGCCGAAGGCGCGGGGACCGATCGCGGTTACCAACCCAGGACCGCCTTCACCTCAAGGTACTCCTCAGACCCCCCTTGTTCCGAACTCGCGGCCGTTGCCCGACTGCTTGTATCCGCCGAACGGCGCTGGTTCGCCGCTGCCACGGCTGCCGTTGATCTGGACTTGCCCGGCACGAATCTGGCGCGCGACGCGTCGCGCACGGTCCTGGTCGCCTGACCAGGCAGCGCCCGCGAGACTGTCGCTCCCGTCTTAGTCGCGGTTCCCCGGAGAAGATGACCGAATTCCGAACGCGGCCAAGGCGAACGATCCCAAGAGCCCAAAGCCCGAAGTAACCGCTAGGAGCCAAACTATTGGGTTCCAGGGTATGGGTGCGCGGGGGTGCGACTGAGAAAGAAGAAGCCAACAGCACGCGGATCCCGCGGCCAGCCCAACTCCGACGACGAGAACGTACGGAATTCCAAAGAGAAGCCCTTCCAGCATCCGGAGTCGGCGCTCCGTCACACCAATCTTCACGAGATGCCGACGCTGCACGCGCGTGGCAGTCAGTCTATCCATGATAGGGAGCACCGTGGCGAGGGCGAGCGTGACCGCGGCGAGTGCCAAGCCGGCAATTGTCCAACTCCAAGCGGGCGGATAGTAAAGCCGGAACCTCGACTCGCCGACGACGTTCGAGCCCGGTAGAGCGAGAGTCGAAAGAGTGCCGACTTTTGTTTCCAGGGCGGATGGAGTGGACGTTCCGTCGATTACCAACAGAGAATCGTGGTGGTGCGTGGGGACACCGGTAGTCGCGTCGTGATCGTGTTCAGGCGATGCGTCCGGCGCGTGCGCGTGCCAGTCCTCGGCAAATCGGAGGTCGGGGGCAAAAACGATATCGAGTTGAGGCGGAAGGCCTAGTGACGCCAGCGCTCGTGCCTCGCCCGTGGCGTCGAACTCCGTTGGATCGGTCTTGTCACAACCGACTCCGCCGAGGTGCGGAGCCAAGTCTTCACAAGTGACGTTTAGTATCCATCGATTCGCATCCTCGCGGAGCACTGCCACGACCGCGGGACGCAACTGATCCTTAAACGACTCAAGCTCGGCAGCGGAATTGACACCGAGGCTGACCGTGACGAAACCCACGGGTGCACTCTGAGACCGTCGAATTTCTACATCAGTTAGCTTCTGGTAGCCAAGGACTGTCAAGGTTAAGGCAACCAGCGTTGCCGCGGCCATGTGCGGTCGGGCGTTACGCAAGGGATCCCATTCAAGACGACTGCCGGCCAAGAGAGTAGGGACGGTGCGCACTCGAGCGACGAGTCGGCCGGTTTGCCGAACGACCACGGGCGCAATCAACGGCACACCGACGAGGAATAGCGCCATGGCGGCGATCAACACTGCGTCGGACTTTCCTTCTGACAGCCAGGGACGGGCCAAGAGGATGATTGTGCCCAGTACAACCGGATACGCGCGGTAGTCTTGGAGGTGAGCTTTGGACGCCACCGGCCGAGTTCTTCTGGCCGTCAAACCGACACCACTCAACTCCGCCATAGTTAAGCCGAGCGCCGCCATAATGGCCCCCAAGCTGGCTACCAGCACTTGCCACAGCGGCAACGCAAAGTCTCCGGGAAGAGGATCCATCCAGATGACCGGAAGCGGGCCTAAGTTAGCTTCAACGAGCAGCCACACTACGGCGGCCAGGAGGAGCCCGGGCAATACTAAGATCGCCGCCTCAACAGCGGCGACGAGGCAAATGAGCCGTGGAGACGCTCCGAGCCAATGGAGGACTAGGAAGCGGTGTTCGCGGATCGCTGAACCGGAGCTAGTGCCGAGATACAAGAGGATCAGAGCCGGGATGAATGCGAAGAGTGTCACGCCGACCACGAGCTGCTTTTGGTCGGGCAAATTGCTGAGCGTCAGTTGGAGAGCTCGCTCGCCGGGCGACGTTGGGCCGAACCCAACGACGTTGTAGGCTCGTTCAGGCACTCGGTCGTCGGGTAATCCCACATAAGCTAGGCGTTCGTCCGCTGCGACGAGGCCCTCCTCAGAAATGAGTTCCCAGGAGGGGTAGCGTCGGCCAAACTCGGAGTCGGACTCAATCAGGGCCGCCAGAGACGGGGAAACGAAAGCCTCGCCTGGCTTTGGGAAACGGCTTAGGCCCGGCGGCAGCGGGGCTGAGCCTTCAGCCGGCGGGGAAATCCAGATCGTCAAGTACTGCTTGCCCGTCGCTACATCCGCACGAGGAAGCAGCCTAATGTCTTGGGCTGTCGGCGCTTCGGCCAGTATGGGCATGCGATTCGCGATCCGTTGCGCTTGCCTTGAGTTCGCTTCAATCAGACCGATTCCGAAGAGGACGAGTAGCAAGGAGACGCACGCCGAAAGCGGCATCGCGATTTGTCTCCATCGGTGATCAATCGAACGAGTGAATGCTAGGCGCAGCCCGATTCTCACTACCATCCCGCATCCCGCCGCAGTTTGATGGGTTCGAGCTTGCCAGACTTCAGCACGAAGGCCTTATCGGCTTGCGAGGCGACCGCCTGGTTATGCGTGCCGACAACGACTCCTGCAGACAGTTGGGTGCTCAAGGAAAAAATCAGTTTCGTCACGTGTCCAGCGTTGTCGTCGTCTAACGCCCCGGTCGGCTCATCCGCCAGAATAACCGCAGGTTGACCGACAATCGCGCGAGCGATGGCCACCCGTTGGACCTCTCCGCCGGACAAGACTTCTGTTCGCTCGGTGGCTCGCTCCGCAAGCCCAACCGATTCGAGCTGCCTTCTCGCTCTAGCTTCAGCCTCGGACCAAGCTACACCACGAAGCTTCAGCGGTAAGGCGACGTTTTCGATGACGTTGAGTTCGGGCAATAGTTCGCCGAACTGAAAGACGTAACCTACATTCTTGAGGCGTTCGGCCGCGCGAGCAGAGGTCCCCAAGAAGGTGATTTCACTGCCATTCAGCCATATTCGACCGGCGGTAGGCCTCACGACACCGCTGAGGCAGTTGATCAGGGATGTCTTTCCGGAGCCCGACGGGCCCATGATTGCCATGGATGTCCCGGCCAGCAGCTCGAACGAAAGGTTGTCCAGGAGGCGGCGTCCTGGGATATCCAAGGTCAGGTTTTCGACCCTAAGCGCTGTCAAGTCACCGCCTCCCGTGGATGTGTACCAGATTCACCCGCATTGGCTGCGGCTGGTTATTCCAACTGGTCGAATCCGTCATACCAAACCGTGCCTCCGAGGGCAACAGCTGGTGTGATCGCGAAGATTAGGGCAAAGGTGGCTGAGGCAATTCGAAGCCTCACGTGTTTCCTCCTCGGAATGTCGGAAGCGCTATCCGTTGCGATTTTAGGCTCCAACGACATTCGACCGTCTACGCGACTTCGCTGTCGAATCTGCTGTCGTTTAGCAGCAGCCAAAATCACCGAAGCCTGAGTAACCCGAGATGCTCGGCTCCCGGCTCCCTATCCCGGCCGCCAGAACTCCCCCTGCTTGCCGAGACTGGCGATGGCCTGCATGAACGCTGCCATCCCTTCGCCCCGGCGCGACAGGTAGTCCTCGCGCAGGCGCTCCCGGAAGAGGGGACCGCTGAAAATCCGCGCCCAGTCCGCAAGCGGCAGGATGCCGTCCTCGGAATCCGGTTCGTAGCGGGACCAGGCCTTTGCATGCTCTTCCGACCGGAAGAGGTTCATGCGGCTTCACCTGAACGCCGATGTTTCGGCGCTCCGTTTCACGAACGACCGGACCGTGTGGCCCACCGTTTCGGGAGGCGTAACCTCCAGGATCTCCTCGTCGCGCATACGGACGACGATCGGGTCGCCGCAATCGAGGCAGGCTGCATCGATACGGACTTCTTGACCGGGGAAAAGCCAGCGCACGGCCAGCGATTCAAGCCCTCATTGGCCGTACCACTTCTCCACACCGTCGACGCTCACCCGGTACTGGGTGGGCAGGTTCGAAAACGGCGCGAACGAATGCACGTAGTCGGTATCGTGGCTGATCCAGCAGCCGACGGCGGCCTTCGAGGCCTCTTCCTGGAGTTCGCGCGCCTCGTCCGGGGTCACCCCAAGGGTGCGCGCGAGCGTGGTGTAGTGGGGCGCGGCTCCATGCTCCACGCTGTGGCGCATGATGGCGGTATACGCCCGCTGAACCTGCTCGGGTTGGGCCATAGTCCGAACCTCCCTGCATCTGCGCGAACGGTAGCACCGGCGAAGAAGGTTTGCACGGGGGGGGTCCTCTGGACCCTCTGGTCACTCCTGCAAGACTCTTCATCGTCGCCTACATCCCGGCCCAGGGCTGGGGAATTAATGGGCTCGAGCAGGCCCCAAGGCCATCCAGCTGTGCTCATTCAACGCTACTATTCGGGCCACTTCGAAAGGGGGCGCATGCCCATGAGCTGGTTCGAACACAGCGGGGGCCGCATCTACTTCGAGGAGGAGGGCGCCGGGAGCCCGGTGCTGTTCCTTCCCGGGTGGTCCGAGAGCATCGAGGAGTTCGCCGACCTCCGTCGAACGGTGGCGCGCAGCTTCCGCGTCATCGCGGCCGACCTGCCCGGCTCCGGGAAGTCCGGGCCGCAACCGCGCAACTACATGCCGACGTACTACGACGATGACGCGCGCACTTTCCTGGCGCTGCTGAAGTCGCTCGATGCCGCGCCGGCGCACCTGGCGGGCTTCAGCGACGGCGGCGAGGTGGCGCTCGTGATGGCGGCGCTCGAGCCGGCCGGCGTGCGTTCGGTGGCTGCCTGGGGCGCCATGGGCGAAGTGTGCTCGCCGCCGGTCATCCAGATGTTCGGCAGCGCGATGGATTCGCAACTGGCGCCAGTGAAGGCGCTGGCTGACCACCTGAAGGCAATGTACGGCGAAGAGAACGCGCGCCTGATGTGCCAGTCATCGGCGGCCGCATGGGCAGAGTTGGCGAAAAGCGGCGGAAGCATCAGCCGCTCTCGCGCCTCGAACATTGCGTGTCCAACCCTGCTCATCGCTGGCGAACTGGACTTCATCGTCCCGGCGACAGTGGTCGCCAGCCTCGCCCAAGTGATCCCGGGCGCGCAATTCGAGCTGATGAAAGGCGCTGGCCATGTGATGCACGTGGACTGCGGCGACGCGCTCGCCGAAACGGTGGTGGGCTTTCTCCGGCGATGCGATGGGTGAGGGGCGCTGAGGGTTTCAGGGCACGACGGAGGGCGCCCGCTCCCCTCGCGAACGGCACCCACGAGCATCTAATACTTGACCCGCCCTTCTGGCTCACGCGCGGGCTGACCGGGAGGTCGCCCGGACCGAAGAGCACGTCGGCATGGCGCCAGTTCCCCGGGTCCGGCTCGGCGTAACCTGCCTTCCTGGAGCAGGCGGAGTCCGCACCCCATTCCGCTGCTCTCATCGACGTGGTTTTACGCGCCGAGACGAACTAAACTTCGAACAACCGTTCGTATCGAGGGAAGTTCATGGGAGTGCAGCGCGTACAGCTGCAGAGAGAGTGGACGCTCGGGGAACCCATAGGATCCGGCGGGTTCGGGCGTGTGTTCGAAGCGGTCGCGGCCGACGGGGAAGTCGGTGTTGTGAAGCTGATACCGAAGGCTCCGGGTGGAAACCGTGAGCTGCTCTTCGAAGACCTGCGAGGCGTGCCGAACGTCATCCCTATTCTGGAAGTGGGTGAGACCCCCGACGCTTACGCGCTGGCCATGCCTCGGGCCGAGAAGTCGCTGCGAGAGACGATCCAGCCGGGCGGACCACTGCCGCTCACGGAGGCGCTTCGCATAGTCGAGGACATTGCCGAGGCCATCGCAGCGCTGGAGGGAAACATCGTCCATCGCGACATCAAACCCGAGAACATCCTCCTTCTCAGCGGTAAGTGGTGCCTGTGCGACTTCGGCATAGCGCGCTACGCGGAGGCGACGACCGCGCCGGATACGCAGAAGTACGCCTTGTCGGCTCCCTACGCGGCGCCGGAGCGATGGCGTGGTCAGCGCGCTTCGTCCGCGACTGATGTCTATTCGCTCGGAGCCGTCGCGTACGAACTTCTCGCCGGCGCCCTTCCATTTGCTGGACCTGACCTAGCGGACTTCCGAGAGCAACACTTGACCGCGGACGCTCCGCCACTGAGCGGCGCGCCGACGGCGGTTGCGAACCTGGTGGGCGAGTGCCTGTTCAAAGCACCCGAGGCCCGACCGACCCCGGCAAACCTCTTGCGCCGAGTTCGCTCCATTGCCCCGCCATCGTCGTCAGCAGTAGCTAAGCTCCAGGAGGCCAACGCCGTTGCGGCACAGGCTGCGGGGCGGGCAATGACGGCCGCGGAGGCCGAACGCCTGCGTGGGGAGCGTCGTGATGATCTACTGAGAGCGGCCAAAGCGTCGTTCGCAGCTCTGGAGAGCCAGCTGCGTCATCGGGTCATCGAACAGGCGTCGCAGGCGGGTGCGGACTTCCCGTTCAAGCTCAACGCCGCCGAACTTAGGTTCGAAGGGCCTAAAGCAGTGCGGGACGGCGACTTCGCTCACCCCAGCTGTGAAGCTGGATTCGAGGTTATCGCGTGGGGCCAAGTCGTGGTTCTGACGGGGAAAACAAGCTACGAGGGGCGCGCCCACTCCTTGTGGTTCTGTGACGCCCAGGAGCCGCAGGTGTTTAGATGGTATGAGAACGCATGGATGTACAACGCTTTCATTCCCCGGGCTTACAGGTTTAATCCGACGGCTCTCCCTCCCAGCAGGGACACCTTCCTCGCGTTGAGTCCGATAACGGACACTCACCAACTAGCTTGGCCGTTCACTCCGGTCGATCAGGGCGACGAAGCGGACTTCATCGAGCGATGGCTGGATTGGTTCGCCGAAGCCGCCTTGGGGAAACTGGGGCACCCACCGAGGATGCCGGAGCGCGAGACGCGTGGTTCCTTCCGCGAGGCTAAACCTCGACCGTGGCGCTGATGCGCCAGGCATCACTCCTCCTATGAGTTGCCTCGGCCGAGCACATACTACCATCGGCAACGAACTCGCTATCCCCTGGTTGTAACCAACACTCTGTGACCTATGGCCAGGCAAGACGAGCCGTCGGCCGGACTCTGCACGTCTCCGCCCTTCAAGCGTGATGGTCTCTTCCGGTTCGCTGCCACCCACGAGCCTGGTGACCCGATCGCCGCCCCTCCCCCGAACACGCGACAGGTTGGCGCGCGTTTGGCATAGTTTGCCCTCGGCCATTTCCCGCCCGGAGGCACCCTATGTTGCGCCCTCAGGATTCGCCCACACGCGAACGCAAACGGCTCGATGGCGTCTGGTTGTTCCGCTTCGACCACGCCGATGAAGGCCTCGCCGGGCGCTGGTACGCGGGTGCGCTCCGGGACGCGCGAGCGATGGCCGTGCCCGCTTCGTATAACGACATCTTCACGGACCTCGCCGCCCGGGAGTTCGTCGGCGCTGCCTGGTACCAGGTGGAGGCGTTCGTGCCGCGAGGCTGGACAGGCCATCGGATCGTGCTCCACTTCGAGTCGGTCACGCACCATGCCACGGTCTTCGCCGGCGAGACTGAGATCGCCCGCCACAGCGGTGGCTACCTGCCCTTCGAAGCCGACATCACGGAGCATGCACGCCCCGGCGAGCGCGTTCGCATCACGGTCCGTGTCGACAACACCCTCACCTGGCAGACAATTCCGCCGGGCGTCGTGTCCACCTCACGGTCGGGCGAGCGGACGCAGCGCTACTTCCATGACTTCTTCAACTACGCGGGCATCCACCGCTCGGCCTGGCTCGCTGCCCGGCCGCCCGTTGCGGTCGACGACGTCTCCGTGGTCACCGGTTTCGATGGCGCGACCGGCCTCGTCGACTACGCCGTCGCCATCGCCGGCGGTACTGTCGAAGTTCGCGCCCGGCTCAGCGATGCGGACGGCATGGTCGTCGCGGAAGCATCCGGGCCGAATGGCCGCCTGGAGGTGGCGAACGCCGTTGCCTGGCGCATCGGCCACGGCTACCTCTACGACCTCGCCATCCGCCTCGTCGACGGCGAACGGCTGCTGGACGAATATCACCTCAACGTCGGCATCCGCACCGTCGCGATCGACGGCGCGCGGCTCCTGCTCAACGGCGAGCCGGTCTACCTCCGAGGCTTCGGCATGCACGAAGACCATGTGACGCTCGGCAAGGCCCATAACGATGCTATGTGGCTGCGCGATATCGAGTGCCTGAAGTGGATCGGCGCGAACTCCTTCCGCACGTCCCACTACCCCTATAGCGAAGACGTGCTCGACCTCGCGGACCGGGAAGGACTGCTCGTTATCGACGAGACGCCCGCGGTCGGCATGAACACGGCGCTGGCCGCCGGGACGGCTGTCGATAGCCGCTCTGCAACCTTCAGCCCCGAGACCATCAACGACGAAACGCAGGCCATCCACGGCCAGGTCATCCGCGACCTTATAGCGCGGGACAAGAACCACCCATCGGTCGTCGCCTGGTCGATTGCGAACGAGCCCGAATCGCACACCGAAGCGGCGGAGGCCTACTTCCGGCCGTTGCTGGAGATTGCCCGCTCCGCCGACCGCCAGCGCCGCCCGGTCGGAATCGTCAACGTCATGCTCGCGCCCTACGGCATGTGCCGGGTCACACCCCTCTGTGACCTCGTGATGATCAACCGCTACTGGGGCTGGTATGTGCAGACGGGCAACCTGCCGTCGGCGATGGCCGCGGCGCGGCGCGAACTCTCCGGCTGGGCTCGCGAGGGCAAGCCGATCATTATCACCGAATACGGCGCCGATACCGAGCCTGGCATGCACCGGCTACCCGCCGACCCGTGGTCGGAGGAGTACCAGGTCGAGTACCTCGACGCCATGCACGCCGTCTTCGATGAGTTCGAAGAGATCGTCGGTGAACACGTCTGGAACTTCGCCGATTTCGCCACGCGCTCGGGAATCACGCGCGTGGGCGGCAACAAAAAGGGCCTCTTCACGCGCGAACGCCAGCCGAAAATGTCGGCTCACAACATCCGCCGCCGCTGGCTATCGCCTCCAGGCAAGCCGGGCAGGGGCTGACCGCAGCTGCTGCTCAGTGCGGGTGCTTCGAGAGTGGCTCGCATCGGGCTGTCCGCCGCCGAAGCCCAAGCGCCCGGACAGCGCCCCTCTACTGGCCACGGCGTCCTCGCCGATGGGCGCCATGTTCGCAGGAAGCTAACGGATGCCGGCACGGAACGCCGTTCACGCGCGGGCAGCCTCCCAAGGGTACCTACCACTGTACAAACATCGGTTTTCTCGTTCAGCAACTCCTTAGACCGGGTGAGGGTGCCGTTCGCGTTTGCAGCGGAGCTGCCATGCCGAAGGGCCTCTGGGCGTCAGGAGCACGCGGAATGGGGTTACCCTCAGCAAATCGCGGTTTGGTGACGAGGCGAGGCTCTGGGCGCAGAATTCGCCGCAGATTACGGGGACACTGCCGACGATGAGCGAGTTGCTGAAGACGATCGAGGCCTTCAACCGGAAGGAGAGGTTCTTCCTGTTCGCCTATGCGACCGGGAACGATTCGCGGGGCCTCGTTCTCTCCCCGGTGTTCAGAGCGAGTCTCGGCGCGGCACTGGGCCTCGAAGTGCCTCCGGAGGCGAGAGGGTTCGTGGACTACCATATCGACTGGCTCCATGCCGCCGTTCTGCTTGAGTCAGCCCCGGCTGGCGCTAATAGCCCGAATTGGCAGCCGGGAACGGCGGAGCCGGCAGGGCAACCGACCGTGCCGTGGGTTTCTACCGGCAACCAGGAAGACATCGACCTGCTCGTCGTGTTCGAACGCGATGGCGTGACCTGGCTGTTGCTGGTTGAGGCAAAGGCTGAGACGGAATGGACGAACAAGCAGGTTCGCTCGAAGGCCGAGCGGTTCCGCCGCATCTTCGGAAGCGCCTCCATCGATCCTGCTGCCCCTGTCCAGCCACGATTCTGTCTGATGTCGCCTCACAGACCGCAGGGGCTGACTGCGGTCGATGGCGAAGCCTGGCCAGCGTGGATGGTGGGTCCAGGAGTCTCGGATAGGAGGGCCGAATTCGCGTGGGCCAAGCTCGCGGTCCCGACCGGCCGGAGAAAGGTCACAGGCTGTGACGCCAACGGGACTCCGTCGAGGGCCAGGAAGTACTGGACGGTCACGGAGGTCGGCGCCGCCGACGCCGTGGTCGAGTAGCCCGTCGGCGGGCAAGCGACACGGATTGTCGCTGGTCGGAGTATAAACGGCCCAAAGGAGGTTGAGTCGTTGGCCCGTCTTCAGAGCGAGGATTCAGGAGTATCAGGGCCATGGTTAGGACCGGATTCCTCGCCGCTTGTTGCGACCGTCACCAGGTTGTCGAGAGATCGCCTCGCGGGGTACGTGCTGAACCCAGGGGACGTTGCCGAGCACGCGGCAATTGAGCAGTCGATTGTTGACGGTGGTTACGGGCATCGGCAGCTCTACGAGTTGATTCAAAACGGCGCCGACGCGATCAAGGAGTCCGGCCGTAACGGCGAGGTCGAGATCAGACTCACGGACCGCTATCTGTACTGCGCCAACGAAGGGTCACCTGTCACGCAAGCAGGTGCTGAGTTCATGCTCCGATCTCACCTCTCGTCGAAGAGGACTGATGAAATCGGTCACTTTGGGCTCGGCTTTAAGTCTGTGCTCGGGATATCTCAGAAGATTGACGTTTTCAGTCGTCCCGGTTCGTTCCGTTTCGACGCCGCCGCCGCGAGTCGAACGATACGGGCAACATTGCCCGATTTCGATGGTCGAACGCCCGGACTTCGACTCGCCATGCCCCTCGACGCGCAAGCCGAAGCCGGACCGGACAAGGATCTCGAAGAGTTGATGGCATGGGCGACCACCATCGTACGGTTGTCGCGCGACCGTAACCGTGCACTGGAACTGCCGGGCGACCTCGCCGAGCTTCCCGCGGAGTTCCTTTTGTTCTCTCCGCATGTTCGCCGCCTGAGACTCGTCAATTCAGACGTCGGCGAAGACCGACACATCTCGCTTAAGAAGCATGCCAAGGGCTTTCTGCTGAACGATGGATCGGCGCCGCCACGCAGATGGCGTGTCTTCCGAAGGACGCACCGGATGTCGCCGGAGGCTCGTCGCGATGGCGGAGAGGCGACGGCGCGGGAATCCGTGGAGATCGCGTGGGCGGTCCCGTTCGAGCGCAATCGAACGGCAGGACAGTTCTGGGCCTTCTTCCCGACCACTCTCGAGAGCAGCCTTACCGGCATCGTAAATGCGCCATGGAAGACCAACTCCGATCGACAGGGGCTGTTGGAAGGGATTTACAACCGGGAGATCATCCACGCCGCTGCGCGTTTGGTGGCAGATTCTGTCGGAAAGTGCCTCGATACTCGTGATCCGGGCATGCATATCGACCTCCTTCCGGCCCGCGTGGAGGATGCCGAAGGGTGGGCCAACCGCGAACTCACGAGCTCCGTGTACGCGGAGTGCGCGACCCGACCCATCGTCCCCGACGGTGAAGGCGAGTTGCACGTCGCCGATTCACTCTCGCTCGTTCCACGACTCACTTCAGAGCAGGCCCTCTCGGCCTGGGAGTCCCTCGCTCGTAAACCTGCGGGGTGGACGCACGCTAGGGTCAACATGCGAGAACGGCGCGCACGAGTGCAACGACTGGGCGCACAGCCCCGTCGAGTGGACGAGTTCCTCGAGGAAGTGGCGGCGCCTGCGACGGTCGAAGGATCCATCGCCGCTCTCGTTATTGCCGAATCCGCCGAGCCCGACGGGCAGCGCTACCGGTATGGGATGCCCGAAGGTTCGTTTGCCCGAATCGTCCTTAGCTCGAAGGAGAAGCTCGTCCGGCCCGACCCGGGCCTCGTCTTCCTCCCCGGGGAGATGGACGTCGAAACGTCGCTCACGGTGGTGCACGCCGGCGTGAGTGCCGACCCCGACGCTCGGAGGAGTCTTGAGTCGCACTTCAAGATCCGGTCGCTAGACCCAGTCACGGAGGTAGGCGCGTTGATTGACGCGTTCGCCGTTAGCCCCGGTGACAGCTGGAACTACATATGGCGTGCGATCAGGAAGCTCGACTCGGAAACCTCGGTCGCGATGGTTGGCGGTCGCAGAAACAAGATCTGGGTTCGCGGTGCCGATGAGACCTGGCAGCATCCGTGGGCGGTTCTGTTGCCAGGTTCGGTAGTTGAAGAGGGAGAGCCCGGCGCAATCGACGTCTCCTACCATCGGTCTGATTTTGCATTGCTCTCGGCATTAGGCGTGGTATCCGAACCCTCGCAAGGCGGCCTGTCCGACGAGGAGATGACCCAACAACAGTGGTACGCGGCGTTCCGCACTTTCTGGAGGCGGCGATTCCAGGACCAATCGCTCCAGAAGACCGGTAAGACGCCGCAGCGGGACTACATCGAGGGCATCATCCCCGCAAGTGCGGGACCCGTTGCCCCGTACTTCGGTCTTCAGGGATCATCCCGGTTGAGATTCGCGTCGCGGCTTCTCCGAGCAGGAGCGTCTGATCCGAGTGCTGTCTGGTGCCACGCGACTCAGGGACACGTCTACGAACGTCTCCACGGTGATTCGCCGACTCAGTGGTTCCTGAGGACCGAGGCTGAGCTGCCAACAACGCTCGGCCCGCGTCCGGCGTCGCGTTCCGTTGGTCGCGAACTCGAGTGCTGGAGTTCCTTGCTTCCAGTCGTCACGGAGGATTGCGATTTTCTCGGGTTGCCGAATGTTGTGGCTGCCGTTCCAAAGGACCTGGTGGACGAAGCTCTCCACCTCGCTCTGGAAGCGACGGATGCTAACGGCGTTGCAGATTTCTACGCGGCAACGGCCTCCGTAGGTCACAAGGCGCCAGATGTAGTCCGTGCCATCCGCGCCGGGGAACCAGCGAACGTGCCGATAACCGACGCCCGCGTGACGTCCGATGCGCGAATGAGCAGCCTGCTCGACGACGCCCTCATTCTAGTTTCATCCGCAGATAGGGCCGCCGTCCTCGAACGACAGTGGGGGCTGAGGACGGCTGATGGACTGACAGCGATGGAGTTCGTGGCGGCCGGGCCACCGGGTCTGGTCGCTGACGTTTATCCCGGACTTTCTCCAAGCCTGCTCAAGGAGTTTGGAGACGTCGAACTCATCGGATGTGATTCGATTTGGTACGAGGCGCGTGGTTCTAATGCAACCCGCCGGTCGGAGGTCGACCACTACCTCGACGGGCGGCGACGGTTTCTTTTCCGCATCGGGACAGATAGTGACGTCGTTCTGGAAAGACTGCTGCGCTCATTAAAGCCGGGCGTTGAAGAAGACGAGCTGGCAGCAGAGTTACAGCAGAGCGCCAAGTTTCACGCCGGGGTGCGCGAAGAGCGCATTCGAGCCGTGGCCGACCTGAATGGAAAGCTTGGCGAGATGCTCAGCGATGACGATCTGACGGAGCTTCTCCCAGCATCGCTGGCGACAGCGCACGGACGCTCACGGAAAGAGGACCGAGCGCGGCTTGCTGCCATGGCGCTCGCGGTGCATGGCACGGCCATCCTCCAAAAGTCCCGTACCGCTCTGCAGGCAGGGGGCTACCGGCCACCGCGCGTCTGGGCCGGGAGCGATGCCGCGCTGCGCTTCGTCAGGCAGTTGGGTTTTCCGGATGCGTTCGCTGGCCGCCCTTCCGAGTCGCGCGCTCCGTTCGTTGATGTGGACGGACCGCTCACGCTGCCGCCGTTGCACCCGTTCCAGGAGTCACTGGCCCAGAGGATTGGGGACTCTCTCAAGTCACGGGAGCCGCTGCGGGGTCTGCTCTCGTTGCCCACTGGGGCGGGAAAGACGCGCGTGGCGACCGAGGCGGTTGTTCGCGCGTATGCACAAGACGACGTGCGCGGCACCGTCATCTGGATCGCCGACCGATATGAGCTTTGTGAGCAGGCTGTCGTATCGTGGAGGGAAGTCTGGCGATCGTTGGGTCCCGAGAGGCCGTTGAGAGTGAGCCGCCTCTGGGGGGACACGAACGACAGAGTAGAGCCCGCCGAAAACCCTAACCATGTCGTCGTAGCGACATTTCAGAGCCTTACCAAGCGCATCCAACAGCCGGAGTTCGCGTGGCTCAAACAGGCCTTCCTGATTGTTATCGACGAGGCGCATGGCTCGACAACTCCGTCCTTTACGCAAATCCTGAACGCCTTCGGACTCGATGCGAGGAGAACGAGCCGGGCGCTCATTGGCCTTACGGCCACTCCCTTCCGTGGGAAGAGGGTCGACGACGGCTCAGAAACGCAACGTCTTGTGAGTCGGTACGGAGGGCGGCGATTTGACGCCGACGTGTTCCCAGGCGACGACCCATATCCCGAACTGCGTCGACTCGGCGTGCTCGCTGACGCGGAGTTCGACAGCCTCGAGGGTGTTGAGTTCGAGCTCGACGCACAGGAGATGCGCACGTTCGAACAATTCGACACCCTCCCAAGGTCTGTGGAGGCCCGGATCGGACTAGACCCAGCGCGGAATCAACGAATCCTGGCGCGCATCAGGCAGCTACCGCGGGACTGGCCGAAGATTGTGTTCACCGCATCCGTGGAACAGGCGGAGTTGTTGGCTGCCTCGCTCGCTCGCGACGGAGTCTCCTCGCGAGCCGTATCCTCGCGGACTGAACCGAATGCTCGGGCGGACGCGATCGCGCAATTCAAGGCCGGGAAGGTAGAGGTGCTCACGAGCTACGGCGTCCTGACCACCGGTTTTGACGCGCCACGAACACGGGCAGTGGTGGTCGCTCGGCCGATCTTTAGTCCTGGCCTGTACATGCAAGCGGTGGGGCGCGGATTGCGCGGCCCAGCCAATGGAGGGACTGAGAAGTGCCTGATTCTCAACGTTGAGGACAACGTGGCACAGTACGGCCACGAACTGGCGTTCCGCGAATTCGAACACCTCTGGAAGCAGTTTCGCGGGGAATATCGGTGACGGGTCATCTCTGCCGACAACTCATCGCCGACACTCCGCTTTACGCGGTCCAAGCGCGGAGACAGTGTCTGGACAAGGAAAGCGCCTTCGGATGCGATTGCCCTCAGCAGCCAGCCGTTAGGTGACGAGGAGAGGTTCTGAGGGGTTTCTGCGCCGCGTTCGCTGCGCTCGCATCAGTCGTCCAGGAAATACTCACGCGTCTCCGGCCAGCCGATGCTCGCGCCTTCGAACTGGAACGCATCGCCGGCGATGGAACACGCGCCAGACCTCCAGAATTCGTCGTCGGTTCCTAAGAGCGGTGGCGGATGGACCACCCCGTCCGGACCGATCTTCGCGATCAGGCACGGTCCCCATCCGACAGCTTGGCCGACTGCCAGGGTGTTCACGGGAAAGCCCGGTGTGTCGTCCTGGAGTGCGAGATGGAATCGTTCGATCGTTGTGACGTCAGGACTCGCGATCTGTCGCCGCACTGTCCTCAGGGGCGCGACATACCGATATCCGAGCAGGGCAAAGGCGGCGAGATACCCCGCCTTCAGGGTGGCAATCTGGGCCTTTCGAGGATGGTGCTTGCCGAAGTCTAAGCGGACTTGCGCCTCGCTGGCCCGGCCGCTGTAGAAGCCGAGGCTTGAAAGAACTCGTTGGGTGGCCGCTGGGTCGCTGGCGTTCGCCGTTTCATTGATTCGAACGGTGGTGCCGCTGGCCGAGAGATTCACTTTGATCCGATCTTGTCCAACTACGAGGTGCGCCGCGATGGGCTTGGTGAGGGTGCCGCCGGCGAAGTCTGCCAGACTCTTCGCAGGAGCGATGTGGCTCTCGAGGTCGGAACCTGCCTGGGAATTGCACCGACGACATGTGAGAACGAGTCTTCGTCCACCAGCAACTTCCGCCGGTACGTGTTCGCGAGTCAACGCATCTGGGTTCTCGAAACCGTGCATGCACAATGGGCAAGCGTAAATCCCGCGGAATCGCCCAGCCGTAGCTCGCCCAAGGGCCGCGGCGCCGGCATCGAACCACGCGCGCCCGGTTCTGGTGGAGCCAGTACTTCGACATCCCGCACGGTCAGGGCTCACGTTACCGATCCCATCCTGCTTGCGAGTTCCATCGCTACCTGATGCTGCTGGGACACCAATCCCGTCAGAACCTGTTGGAAGGCAGCCAGCGCCTCGCCAAGGTTGCTCAAAGACGGGTCCGACTGCCAGATTGCAAGGAGGAGACCAGCCAGTTCGTCGCCTTCCTCCGCCAACGGGCGCGGATCCTTGGAGATGGCCTCCGCGATCCAGATGAGACCCTCTGGGAGCAGCTCACTTCCTGGCGGTTTGGTACAGAATCGGGCCAGCAGGCCGACATTCCGCGCCGAACGTTCCAACCACTCGGCCGCCCATCGGGCGTAGGTCGCGCGGAACTCCATCACGAGTTCGCGATGCGAGTCGTTCCAGACCGCCAGACCGTCCAGGCCTAGCAGGGCCCCCCAGAGGTCACCAGCTCGGAACCGTGCCGTTGCGCCTCGCTTCCACGACTTCTGCCCGTACGCGGATTCGATGAGGTCCCGCCAGGTGGTCGCAAATTCGGCATCCGGGCGCGCGCCAATCAGACCAGCACGGAGCCAGGCCTGCAAGAACGTCTCAGTCCAGTAGTGCGCGAAAGGACCAATCTCTATCAGCGGTTGCCAGAGTCGCGACGAATCTTCTGCAGGCGTCATCTCCAAGATGCGCAGCGGAAGGCTCCGCAAGAGAGCATAGTCCTCCTGATACGGCGTTCCGGACGCCTCGCCGTAGCGATCCACGTTGAGTCGCAGACGAGTGCATAGAGCCCGAACGGACTGCTCGTAGTAGCTAATCCACCGCTCGCGTTCCTCGGATGATGAGAGCTGATCTAGCGATCCCACGAAGTCCCACGCAGCCGACCACCGCGAAAGAAAGAGCCCCGGACCGAGTTGACGCCGCTTTCCACTCCTAGGCGGCGGGTTCATCAACTCTGCCCATGCCGGAACGGTCGGAGCCAGTTTGGCTGACACAAAATCGCGCGCACTGCGTTCACGAGCCCTGAGGATCTTTGTCTGGGCAGCATCGTCTCGCGGATTCGCCTGGAGCGACGCCATCAGGGCCAGATGCTGCAGTCGCTGGAAGTCGTCGCCCAGATTGGCACGCTGCTTCCAGGCCGCAATAAAGAACCGCCTGACGGCGCCGATGTGAAAGCCGTTCACCAGTTGAGCGGCGGCTGCGCGGATTCGCTTGTCGGTCGGGTCCTCCGCCAGCAAGAGTGGCACCGTTTCCGCAGCAAAGAAGTCCCATGACCAGTCGCTTACGGTGAACGGCGAGTCGAAGCCGGTCTGGCGTTCCGGTTCGTCAAACGCCGATAAGGTCACGCCGCGACACCAGTCTTCCACCGCCGGATTTGTACTGCACCAGCCGCGAGCGTGCCCCAGCAGAGCGGCGGCGATCCCGCACGCGATGTCGCGCGGCTGAATTAGCTCGTCGGGAGCCACCTCCGCGGCCCGCAGTCGCTCAACCGCGTCAAGCCAGAACGGCATCAACTGCGCCTCAGGCGGCATAAGTTCCTGTCCGTCGATCCACCGGCGCAGACGCAACGGCATATGCAGCCACCAGAGATGCCGATTAGTCTCCTCGTCCGACGCTTTCGCGGCTGCTGCTAGTTCTTCCGGCGGCACGAAACCGATCCGCCCGTCGCCAAAGTCGACCCAGTTACCGATGTCGAACGTCGCAAGCAGACCAGCGATCCAGTGTTGTATGGGGTCTTCAGCTTCCTCCAGCCAGGCCGCTCGCAACCGTTGCAAGAAGTCCTGCTCAGATGGATCGAGCAGGAAGCGCTCGATAACCAGTTGTTGCAGTTCGAGCTTCCGGAACGGTTGATCGTGCCACTCAGCTATCGCCTCGCTGAGGGGCCGGCCGGTCATCCAGGTCCCCATCATCCAGAGTCTTTGAACTTCGAGTGTGGCCTTGTTCTGCCGATCCCAGATGAACACCTCCGAAGAGGTTGCCAGGGGACGCAATTCTGACTTGAGTAAGTCAGGGTAGCGAAGGGCTACAGAAATCAACACGCCGATGACCGCGAGGTTTCCGGCTCGTGCCCAGATATCTCGGCAGATCCACGCGATGTCGCCGCCGGATTCCACCGTCTCGACGATGTACTTTTCGAGGGCCATCAGCGAACTGGTGAGGATCGAAGGGACTCTCGAGTCGCCTCTGTGCCAGTGGAGCATCTCCCCCGTTCCGACGATGGACCGCCACGAGTCTCCCACCAGGAGTTTTGTTGCAGCGACCCTTTCACCGGGCGGGCAGTTGGTGAACCAGCGGGCGACGCTCACGTTCATCACTTCGATGAGTGCATGGAGTGCCTGCTCCGGCGCCACCCGCAAGAAAGTCAGGAACGGCCCTTCGCTGAAGAACGGGTTCACGCGGTCCGCGGTGTCGATGATGTCGAACCCTCCGTCCAGCGGTGATCGAAATGCATCGTCACCTTCGGGACCCGGTTCGAGGCACTTCTGGATCAAGTTTGAGGCCGCGACTGGGTCGGAGCGGATTAACGGTTCGAGTCCATCGAAAGAGAGGCAGACCGAGCGGAAGGTTCGTTCAACGATTGTGACCCTTCGAGAGCGGTGCGTGACTGAGAAGAAAGCTTCTGGCCTTTCCACCTCGAAGTGGGTCATGCTTCGGACAAGTTCGGCCACCGCGTCTGCTTGTTCGGACGCAGCTGCAAAAACGGCCGACCAGACCTTCGTCTCGAAGTCGTCGTTGTGGTATCTCCGATGAGACAGGTCGTCTGCCAAGCGCTTCCCGCCGACGACCGAAAGCTGCGCGGCGTCGGTGCGTCCCGGTGTATTGTTCGGCGTCGATCTTAGCCAGAGGTTGGCGATCTCAGTCGCGCGTCCCCAAGCCAATTGAACGACGTCTTCCGCGCGCGGTCCCAGCAATTGCAGGATGGGCAGCCAGAGGGGCGCCCATGGGAGTCGGTAGCGGGCAGCGATCTTGACCGCGAGAGTGGCATCGCCATTCGCCACTGAGGCGTACCGGGGGTCTGGCAGAGTCCCAACATGCAAGAAGCGGCCGAGCAGCCTGTCAAGAAGCTCGCCGCCGTCTCGGCAGAGTTCCGGCCAGATCCTGGAGACCAGTTCATTTGCGTCGTCCGCGAACAGAAGGGCTTCCAGCGCGATGTCTACGACCGTCTCCGCATCAGCGGCTTCCAGATCGGTGAGTGCCATTCGCCATGAGTTTGAATCCGTTTCATGGGCCAGCCCCAGGAAATGCAATCTGACGGCCCGATGCCACATCGGCGCCTCCGCATGCCGGATAAGGAACTGAGTGCGTTCCGCAGTGAGGCTTTCCAGGTAACTAGTGTAGTGTCTCCAACATTGCTTTAGCTCGGCCGATCTTCGCGATGATGGCCTCGACAGAGGCTGTCCAGGTGAAGGGGTGCGGCTGCTCGTTGCGGTGGGCGAGATAGGCGCGGATCGCGTCC
>JADYYG010000063.1 GCA_020853755.1 Dehalococcoidia bacterium
GACCATCCACAGCTACCGCGGCGCCCAGATCTTCGAGGCGATCGGCCTGGCTGAGCAGTTCATCGACACGTACTTCACAAAGACGATTTCCCGGATCGGCGGGATCGGGATCGACGAGGTCGCCGTCGAAGCACTGGCCCATCATGCCCGGGCGTTCCCGGAACGTGACGGCGGCCTGAACGAACTGCAGTGGGGCGGCCAGTACCAGTGGCGCCGTGATGGCGAGTTCCACCTGTTCAATCCCGACACCGTGTTCAAACTCCAGCACGCCACGCGCACGGGCCAATACCGCATCTTCCGCGAGTACACCCAGTTGGTGGACGACCAGTCCGAGCGGATGTGCACCCTGCGCGGGCTGTTCGAATTTACCCCGGATCGTTCGCCAATTCCCATCGACGACGTTGAGCCTGTGGAGAGCCTGTTCAAGCGATTCGCTTCGGGTGCTATGTCCTTTGGGTCGATCTCTGCGGAAGCGCACGAGACGCTCGCGATTGCGATGAACCGCATCGGCGCGAAGAGCAACACCGGTGAGGGAGGCGAAGACCGCCGCCGGTTCTCTCCCGACGCCAATGGGGACCTCCGCCGGAGTGCAATCAAGCAGGTTGCGTCGGGCCGCTTTGGCGTCACGAGCGAGTACCTCGTAAACGCCGACGAACTGCAGATCAAGATGGCGCAGGGCGCCAAGCCGGGCGAAGGCGGGCAGCTCCCTGGCGCGAAGGTGTACCCATGGATCGCCGAGGTCCGGCACGCGACGCCGGGCGTGGGCCTCATCAGCCCGCCGCCGCACCATGACATCTATTCGATCGAAGACCTTGCGCAGCTCATCCATGACCTCAAGAACTCGAACCCGCGCGCACGCATCAGCGTGAAACTGGTCGCAGAGGTTGGCGTGGGCACTGTCGCTGCTGGCGTGGCGAAAGCCAAGTCCGACGTCGTGCTTATCAGTGGACACGACGGCGGCACCGGCGCAAGTCCGCTGACATCCCTCAAGCACGCGGGCGCACCGTGGGAACTCGGCCTCGCCGAAACGCAGCAGACGCTTGTCCTGAACAAGCTCCGCGACCGCATCGTTGTCCAGGCGGACGGCCAGATGAAGACCGGCCGTGACGTCATCATCGCCGCCCTCCTCGGCGCCGAAGAGTTCGGCTTCGCGACGGCCCCGTTGGTGGTCATGGGCTGCGTGATGATGCGCGTCTGCCACCTGGACACCTGTCCGGTTGGCATTGCCACCCAGAACCCGGAACTCCGCGCGAAGTTCTCTGGCCAGGCAGACCATGTGGTCAACTTCTTCACGTTCATCGCGGAGGAAGTACGCGGCTACATGGCCCAACTCGGCTTCCGCTCCTTGGACGAGCTTATCGGCCGCAGCGACCTGTTGGACACGCGGCGCGCGGTCAACCACTGGAAGGCACAGGGCCTCGACCTGTCGGCCATCCTCTACCGGCCGGAAGTCGATGCCTCAGTCGCGACCCGCCGGGTTGCCATCCAGGATCACGGCCTGGCGCGGGCGATGGACAATGACCTCATCGCAGCCTGCAGGCCGGCCCTGGAGCATGGTGAGCGAGTCTCGCTCGACCTGCCCATCCAAAACGTGAACCGCACCGCTGGGACCATGCTGGGAAGCGAATTGACTCGGCTTCACGGAGGCCCCGGGCTCCCGGATGACACCATTTCGATCACCTTCCGCGGGTCGGCCGGCCAGAGCTTCGGGGCTTTCATCCCCGCCGGCATCACCCTCCGGCTCGAGGGCGATGCCAACGACTACGTCGGGAAAGGCCTCTCGGGCGGCAAGATCGTCGTGAGTCCACCGCCCAACGTGCCGTTCCGGCCCGAGGAGAACATCCTCGTCGGCAACGTCGCGCTTTACGGCGCAACCGGCGGGGCAGCCTTCTTCCGCGGCGTTGCGGGTGAGCGCTTCATGGTCCGCAACAGCGGCGCACTGGGCGTGGTGGAGGGCACCGGCGACCACGGTTGCGAATACATGACTGGCGGCCGTGCCGTCATTATTGGTCCGACCGGGCGGAACTTCGGCGCCGGTATGAGCGGCGGTATCGCCTACGTCTTCGATGAAGACGGCACGTTCGCCTCGCGCTGCAACATGGAAATGATCGGTCTCGAGCCGCTCGCGGAAGACGAGGACATCGCGCTGGTGCGCGGCCTCCTCGAACGGCACCTCCAATACACGGGAAGTAGCGTTGCGGCGCGCATCCTCGAAGGGTGGCAGGACATGACCAGGAAGTTCGTCAAAGTCATGCCTCGCGAGTACCGGCGCGTTCTCCTCGAGCGCCGGGCGCAAGAGCAGTCCAGGCAGGAAACGGCGGTTGCTGGTGGCTAAGATCACGGGTTTCATGGAGTTCAAGCGGGAAAACCCATCCCGCCGGCCAGTCGCCGAGCGTGTCACGGACTGGCTCGAGGTCTACGAGGAGTTCCCGGACGAGCGCCTGCAAAAGCAGGCCGCCCGCTGCATGGACTGTGGAATCCCGTTTTGCCACCAGGGTTGCCCGGTCGGCAATATCATTCCCGACTGGAATGATCTCGTGTACCGGGACAAGTGGCGCGACGCCATGGACCGGCTCCATGCCACGAACAACTTCCCGGAGTTCACCGGGCGGCTCTGCCCTGCGCCCTGCGAAGCTGCCTGCGTCCTCGGCATCAACAATGACCCGGTCACCATCAAGCAGATTGAGTTGACCATCGTCGAGCACGCGTTCGAGCGTGGCTGGATAAAGCCGGAACCGGCCGAAGTGCGAACCGGGAAGAACGTTGCGGTGATCGGTTCGGGTCCGGCCGGCCTGGCTGCGGCTCAACAACTCGCCCGTGCGGGCCACGATGTGACCGTCTTCGAACGGGAGAGCCGAATCGGCGGGCTTCTTCGGTACGGGATCCCCGATTTCAAGATGGAGAAGCGGATCATCGACCGTCGCCTCGCGCAGATGGAGGGCGAGGGGGTCGTCTTCAAGACCGGCGTTCACATTGGTGTGGACATCGATGCTCGTGAACTGCTCGCGAAGTTCGATGCTGTGCTCCTGTCGGGTGGCGCCGCCTACCCGCGAAACCTTGACGTGCCCGGACGGGAGCTTGAGGGCGTTCACTACGCGATGGACTACCTGCCGCTGCAGAACAAGCGCAACGCCGGCGACGAAATCCCCGACGAAGAGTTCATCAGCGCCGAGGGGAAACGCGTCATCATCCTCGGCGGCGGCGATACGGGCGCCGACTGCCTTGGTACGGCGCTTCGCCAGGGCGCCAGCGAGGTGGTGCAGTTCGAAATCCTCGCGAAGCCTTCGGCAACGCGGCCGCCGGAGAACCCGTGGCCGACCTACCCGACCATCTACCGGGTGTCCTCGGCACACGAAGAAGGCGGAACGCGCGAGTACACGGTGATGACCAAGTCGCTCTCGGGCGAGAACGGCAAGCTCGAAAAGCTCCACGCCGTCCACGTTGAGTTCGTGAACGAAGACGGCCGGCAGGTGATGCGTGAGGTTCCCGGGAGCGAGTTCAGTGAGGATGTGCAACTCCTCCTGCTGGCGATGGGCTTCCTGGGCCCGGAGAAGCCCGGGATGCTCGAACAACTCGGCGTCGAACTGACCGAGCGCGGCAATGTGCGGGCCGACGAGAACAAGATGACGTCCGTGCCGGGGGTGTTTACCGCGGGCGACATGACCCGTGGTCAGTCGCTCATCGTCTGGGCCATCAATGAGGGCCGTGCCGCTGCCCGTGGCATCGACAAGTACCTGATGGGCGAGACGCTGCTCCCGATTAACTAGTCCCGGGGTGTTCCCACCGGCCCGAGCGGCGATGTGTGCGGGAGGACGCGTGCTGGTACGCCAACGGCCGTCGCGTTGGGCGGAACGTCCTGGAGGACGACGGCGTTGGCGCCAATGCGGGCGTTTTCGCCAATGTGGATCGGGCCGAGTAGCTTCGCCCCCGTGCCGATGAACACGAATTTCCCGATTGTTGGCCCGGCGAGGGACGGGTCGGGACCGCCGGTATTGAGTCCAATCGTGACGAACGGCGCAACCGAACACAGCGGCCCAATCGTCGTGTCGCCGTCGATCACGACGTGCCCGTGATTGAGCAGAAGCCCGGGCCCGATACGAACGCGGTCGCCAATGGAAACGCCAGCGAGGAGCATGGTCAGCCGGCGGAGAAGGTTCGGCAACAACGGTACGCGGTTGTCCTTCAGCCACGCCTGCAACCGATAGACGAGGACAACCTGCAGGTCCGATGACAGCACGATGGCGGCGAAGGTCTCGGCGCGTTCGCCGAATAGCGCCCGGGCACGGGGGACGCTGTGCCAGCGCACACCCAACTCGATGTCGTCACGGACGTTTTCGAACATTGTGCGTGACGCTAGGCGAGCTTCGGCGAAGGGGCAACGTCAGTTGTCGCGTTCGACGAGGTAAGCGCCGATCTCGCGGAGGGCTTCCCGAGCTGGAGCGGGGAGTTCGAAGTCATCAAGCAATCGCGCGGCTTCAAAGACGAGCTTCGCTGCCTCCCCCTCAACAAATTCCGGCGTATCAACCCTTTCGAGGGCGGCCACAACCTGGGGGACATCCTCCGCTGTCACCGTTTCCTGCGCGTAGACCTTCCGGATCGTCCCGCTTCCGTCGTGCTCGATACCGAAGACGACAGGGAGCGTCTTCTTCTTTCGAAGGAGGTCGCTGATGTTCGACTTGCCGGTGAGGTCAGGGTTTCCCCAGATTCCCAGGTAGTCGTCACGCACCTGGAAAGCGAGGCCGACCGTTTCGCCCCAACGTTGCAACCGTTCCGCCTGGGCGGCAGTTGCACCAGCGAACAATGCTCCCATCGCGAGCGGCGCGCCAAGCAAAGCGCCGGTCTTCCCGCGGATCATCTCGATGTACTCGGAGGGCGTGACATCGTCCCGGGATTCAAACGAGATGTCGGACCATTGCCCGGCGATCATCCGGGCCATGGCATCGTTCAGCAGCCTGAGTGCGGCAAGCGACCGCTCAGCATGCCGGGGCTTCTCGATGAGTGCCGCGATCGCGCGAGTAATCAGGTGGTCGCCAGCGTTTATCGCCTGTCCCTCGCCATGCAGCGCCCAGACGGTGGGGCGATGATGCCGTTCGGCGTCACGGTCCTGCACTTCGTCATGGACGAGCGAGAAGTTGTGGATCAGTTCGACGGCCACCGCGCCCGGCAGCGCATCTTCGGGGCTAGCGCCGAACAGCTCCGCTGCGAAGAGGCAGAGCGCCGGCCGCAATCGCTTGCCGCCGGTGGTCCGAGGTCGCCCCTGCTCGTCCTCCCACCCCATTACATAACGGCCGACGGCATCAAGTGGCGATGTGCCCTGGCCAAGGTTGGTCTTGAGCGCGGCCTCGATCTGGCCAAGGTGTCTGCCAAGCGCGACGGGGAGTTCGGCCAACGCTAACTCGCTGCGATCGGCGACATGGCAGGCAGACTCCCCGCACCGGTCGCTGTATCTGCTTCCGCGAGTGCTGCCGCCGCCATCGCCGCAATCCCGGGGCCATCAAGGTGGTGGATCTGACGGAAGGTCGCCTGTGGGCCGTGGTCGACGATTTCGTCGGGCATCGCGAGGTTGAGCAGGCTCTTCCCCGCGAGACCGTGATCCGCGAGGAGTTCGAGGACGGCGTCACCAAAGCCGCCGGCCCGCACGTTTTCCTCGACGGTCACGATGCCACGCGTCTCCCGAGCCCAGTGCAGCAGCGTCTCTTCGTCAAGTGGCTTGGCGAAGCGGGCATTGATAACGGCGGCGTCGATGCCCGCTTCCTCAAGAGTGTTCGCGGCGCGCAGGCATTCCTGGACGCTGACTCCGAAGCCGACAAGGGCGATGTCCTCGCCTTCGCGAAGGACTTCGGCACGGCCGACCTCGATTCGCTTCATCGGGAGGTCGACCGGCGCCCCCGGACCGGTGCCTCGGGGGAAGCGAACCGCGAACGGCCCGTCATGGTTCACGCCTGTGTAGAGGAGGTCGCGCAGTTCGGTCTCGTCCTTCGGTGCGGCCACCACCATGTTCGGCAGGCAGCGGAGGTAGCTCACGTCAATGAACCCCTGGTGTGTCTTGCCGTCGTCTCCCACGAACCCGGCGCGATCCATCGCGAAGACAACCGGCAGGTCCTGCACGACGACGTCATGAACGACGGAGTCGAATCCACGCTGGAGGAAGGTCGAGTAGATGGCACAGATCGGCTTGATGCCCTCCGTGGCCAGCCCTGCCGCAAACGTCACGGCGTGCTGCTCGGCGATACCGACGTCGAAGACGCGGCCGGGGTGCTTCGCGTGGACCGGCGCGAGTCCGGTGCCTTCCAGCATTGCCGCGGTGATGGCGACCACTTTCGGGTCGGCTTCGATCAGTTCCTGCGTGGCCTGGGCGAAAACCTGGCTGTAGGTCGGGCGCGGCGCCGGCGCATCGGCCGCGGCCGGCTTCTTCAGCCAGTAGGTGCCGCTATGGCTCTTTATCGGGTCGGCCGCGGCTTCGGGCACGCCGTGGCCCTTCTCCGTGAGGATGTGGAGGAGAACCGGCTTGCCGGGCACGCGCTTGATCGACGCAAACGTGGCCTCGAGTTCATGGATGTCGTGCCCGTCTATTGGGCCGTAGTACTCGAAGCCGAACTGCTCCCAGAACCGTGCCGGAACGAGCAGGTCGCGCATGCTCGTCTTCACACGCTTCGCGCCCTGCCAGACCTGCCGGCCGAGCGGGAAGTGTTCGACGAACTCGCCGAGGTCGCGCTTCGCATTCCGGTAGAGCGGGTCGACGCGGAGTTTGTTTACGTTCCGGCTCAGGGCGCCGACGTTCGGGGAGATCGACATGGCGTTGTCGTTGAGGACAACGATGAGCTTCTTGAGGTTGAGGTGGCCGGCGTGATTCATGGCCTCGAGGGCCATCCCGGCGGTCATGGCGCCGTCACCGATGACCGCGATGGAGTAGAAGTCCTCATTCAGCAGGTCACGCGCCACTGCCATGCCCACCGCGGCGGAGATTGACGTGCCAGCGTGTCCCGCCCCGAAGGCGTCGTGCGGGCTCTCCTTGCGGTCGGCGAAGCCGGAGAGGCCGCCGAACTGCCGGATCGTCGTCATGCGATCCTTGCGGCCGGTGAGGATCTTGTGGACATACACCTGGTGACTGACGTCCCAGATGACTTTGTCTTTCGGGGTGTCGAAAAGCCGATGGAGCGCGATCGAGAGTTCGACGACGCCGAGGTTGGAAGCCAGGTGACCTCCGCCGCCAATACAGTCCACCGTCTCGACGAGGAAGTGGCGGATTTCGGTTGCCAGCGTGCTCAACTGGTCGTAGGTGAGGCCGCGCAGGTCACGGGCGTCTTCTACACGATCAAGGATCTCGATCAACCGGGTTCCCTCCGCTGACAGTAGGCCATGACGGCCAGCCAGGTGCGGTGCGTTGGCTTACCTCGGTTCGAGGCGGCCATGGCAACGTACGGGCCTCGCTGCAGACGATCAAGGAGCTGCTGGGGCCGGAAGAACGAGGGTGAAGACGCTGCCCTTCCCGGGTTCCGACGTCGCTGTCACCGTTCCTCGCTGGGATTCGGCCAGTTCTTTGACGATGGCGAGGCCCAGTCCCGTGCCGCCCTCTCGCCTGCTGCGGCCTTTATCAACCCGGTAGAAGCGGTCAAAGATTCGCGGCAGATCGTCCGGTGCAATACCCGCGCCGGTATCTGCGACCCGGACGATAGCCCGGTCTGCCGACTGCTCCGTGGTCACGGTTACTGTGGCGCCCTGCCCCGAATACTTGATGGCATTATCGACCAGGTTAAGGACGCATCGGTAAACGAGGTCCGGGTTCGCTTCGGCTTCGACGTCCCCGGAAGTGACTGGTCGAAGCGTGACATCCCGGGCTACCGCCACCGGCGAGAGTTGCCGGATCACCTCGCCGGCCAGGGAGCCGAGATCGATCGTGTCCATCTCGAGCGAGTCGTTGTCGTCGCGAGTGAGGAGAAGGAGGTCTTCGCTGAGCCGCGTGAGCCGCTCAGTCTGCCCTTTGATGGTCGAAACCAGCTCCTGGTACTCCTCGACCGATGCGTCGGAGTCCATCTCGGTCACATCGATGTTCGTGCGGATGGCGGCGAGCGGCGTGCGGAGTTCGTGTGACGCGTCCTGGACAAACTGGCGCTGGCGTTCGAAGGAGTGCTCAAGGCGGTCGATCATCGAATCAAACGTCTGAGACAGCGCCCAGAGTTCGTCATGGGGACCTTCGTAGTTGATACGTTTCGAGAGGCTGCTCGCTGAGATCTCCGAGGCCGTCTCCGTGATGCTCCGGATAGGCTGGAGCATGATTCCTGACAGGACATAACCGCCAACGCCAGAAGCTACGGCAAGTCCGACGACGCTGATCAGCGACCAGAAGCGGAGCCGGTCGAGGTTCTCAGAGTAGAGCTGATCCTCAGCGTCCTGGACGAGCAACTGGGGAGTGATGACACGGCGGCTGCCGACGAGCGCCGAGCCGGGCCGCGGCTCCACGGGCTCAAGTTGCTCCGTGAACGCCACGCCGGAGATCGTCACCAGCTTCGGTTCGTCGAGCCGCACGGCGATGTTGAGGGCCAGCACGAAGGCGACCCCGAAGATCAGCAGCAGGCTGCTGTACCAGACGGTCAGCCGGAACCGGAAGCTCCGGGTGAAAGCAGGGAGTTTCACGCCTAGAGAACGTAACCCTTCCCACGTATGGTTTCGATAAGCTGCTCTTCGAAGCCCTCATTGAGCTTCCGCCGCAGGTTGTTCATGTGCACCTTGACGGTCTGGGTGAATGGGTTGGCGTGCTCATCCCAGATGTGCTCGAGGAGTTCCTCTTGCGGCACGGCGCGGCCTTCGTTTCGTGCCAGGTAGTAGACAAGCGCGAACTCTTTAGGTGTCAGGTGGATATCTCGGCCATCACGGCGGGCGCGGTTGGTGTTCGGGTCGAGTTCGAGTCCGCGGGTGTCGATGATCGGTTCGCGAAGGCCCCCTTCGCGGCGCGTGACCGCACGAATCCGGGCAGCCAGTTCGCTGAAGGCAAACGGCTTTACGAGGTAGTCATCTGCGCCGTAGTCGAGGCCTTCGATTCGTTCCTTAATCGAGCTCCGTGCAGTCAACATAATGATGCCACCGCTGAACCGGTCTTCGCGCAGGCGGCGGCAAACCTCAAGGCCGTCGACGCGCGGAAGGTTCAGGTCCAGGCAGACGACGTCGTAGTTGTTCACGATAGCCTTGTCGAGGGCTTCGGCGCCGTCATGGGCGACATCGACCGCGTAACCCTGCTTGGTCAGGCCACGTTCAATTGCGCTGGCGATTGCATCTTCGTCTTCGACCACAAGTACGCGCATGGCAGGGCGCTCCACGAGATTTAGTGCTTCCACCGTATCCCGGATGGGCCATAGTAAAGGTAAAGATTAGTCTCGCGTGCACTACTCGGTTGGCGCGGGGACTCAGTTAACGGCGGCGGCCTTGTGGGTCGATGCCTTGTAGATCTCGTCGATGGCCGAGGCCAGGGCCTTGTCGAACTCTGCGTCGCTCATCTGGTAACGGAGGTCTTCGAGTAGCGCCCGGCTGAAGCTCGCCACCACACCCCGGTTCTTCGCCAATTCCATGCACGCCTCTGGGCGGTTGTAGCCGCCGGAAAGCGCGACAACGCGCAGAACACGCGGGTGATCGACGAGGGGCTCGAACAGCCCGGGCTTCACCGGGAGGCTCAACTTCAGCATGACCCTGTCGCTGCCGGGCATCGCGCTCAGTCCACGGGTCAGTGCGTCGAGCAGCAACACATCGCTCTGCGCGCGGTCCGTGCTCTTGATGTTGACTTCTGGCTCGAGGATGGGGACAAGACCGGCGGCCAGCACCTGGCGGCCAACCTCGATTTGCTGCGTGACGATGGCTTCGATGCCCGCGTGATTGGCGCCATTGATGACCGAGCGCTCTTTGGTCCCGTAGATGCCGGCGCGCTTCGCCCGTTCGAGGAGCTTGTCGAGGCCCGGCATGGGCTTCATCAACTGGACGCCGTTGGCTTCCTCCTCGAGACCCTTGTCGATCTTGAGGAACGGGATCACCCCGCGGTCGATCAGTGCCTGCGCGGCCGGCTTACCGCCAACTTCGCTGTCCATGGTGCGTTCAAAGAGGATGGCGCCGAAGACCTTGTCGCCCTTGAAGGCAGGCGACGTAATGATCCGGCTCCGCATGGCATGGATGAGGCCAAACATCTCCTCATCCGTGGACCAGGCGCCTTCTTCGATCCCATACCCCTTGAGGGCCTTGGGGGTGGACCCGCCCGATTGGTCGAGCGCGGCAATAAAACCCTTGCCAGCAGCGATCTTGGCGGTCATCTCGGCGGTCTGCATGAACCTATCCCTGCGATCTGTCGAAAGATGAGGTCAAACTAACTGGCCGCTACAAAGCCCGCAAGCGAAGGATGTCCTGAAGTTCCTCCATGTCGATCGTCGCCGCATGCCGAAAGTACATAACGACTCGCACGAAACAGGCCCGGCAGTTCTGCCGGGCCTGTTCAAATAGTGCACACCGGAACTCAGGCTGCCTCAGCAACCCGTCCAGAACTATCCCGGCGATTGCCGCGGCGCTCGAGCATGTAGCCGAAACCGCGGACGTTCACGATGTAGCTCGGTTCAGCGGGGTCGGCTTCAACTTTGCGGCGAATGCGGCGGATGTAGACCTTCACAATCTCCTGCGCTTCGCGGTCGGAATAGGTGTAGTCCTGGACCGCGCGAAGGATTTCGACGGGGCTGACGACCTTGCCGGCGTTCTTGGCGAGATAGGCGAGGATCTTGAATTCCGTGGGGGTCAGCGGAATCGTCTCGTCTTCGCGCACAGCCTGGCAGCGGTCGAAGTCCAGCACGAGGTCGCGGACCGTGATCGTGCTCGGGCCGTCGTCCCGCATCTCTTGCACAGCGGGGGCTTTTCGGCGGGCGAGTGCGCTGAGCTGGGCGCTCAGGAGTTCGACGCCATCAGTGTCACGCATGCACACATCGGCGCCGGCTTCGAGGGCCAGGCTCATACCGTGCGTGTGCGGGCCCGGCGCCAGCACGAGGACGGCGGCTTTACTCGCGCGGGCAACCTGCCGCACCAGTGCGACATCTTCGTCGTGCCGCGGGTCGACAGCCAGGACAACAAGATCCGGGTCGAACTGGCTGATGAGCCGTTCAGTTTCCCTATCGTGCGGGCGTTCGGTCGTCGTGAAGCCATGGCGCGCGAGCGCAGGCAACACTTCCGCCGAGCGGTATTCCCGAGTGTGGGTGACGAAGGCCACCTGGCTTCGGTACCCCTCGTCGTATCGGTCCGCCATATCGTCTTCCCCCAATCCAGTGGAGGCCTTCACGGCCATCACGGGAGTACATTCGCACCGTGGCGGGTGCGCAGATGCGCGAATCGGCCACTGGCTCATAGGTATCATCGGCACAGTTCGCGGTGGTAATAGGGTAGGCGGCACGAGTCCGCTGAGATTTGACGTTCAAGCCCGGTCACCGCGCCGGCACAGCCCTGAAACGGAGAGGACGCCCGGCAGTCACCGGGCGTCCCTCATGAGTTCGAACTGGATGGTTGCGATTCAGGCGGCTTCGCGGAGCAGGGCTCGCCGCAGACGCTTTACGGCCTGGGCGTGGAGCTGGCTGACGCGCGTCTCGGAGACCGAGAGCACCGCGGCGATGTCTTTCATCGTCAGATGCTCAACATAATAAAGAGCTACGACCAGCCGTTCGCGGTCGGGCAACGCCTGGACCGAGCGCGCAAGGTCCTCGTACAACTCGCGTTCTTCGAAGGAGCGCGTGAAGTCGATGTCTTCGTCCGCGGTCGGCATTTCCGCCGCCGGGAAGGAGTCGCCGTCATCATCGCGTTCGAGCATGCGATCGAGTGAAACGGTGACCCAGCGGGAGTGCGAGCTCGCGTCCCTGTACTGTTCGAGCGTGATGCCGAGGTGGTCGGCCGCTTCCTGGTCACTGGGCGAGCGTCCCATCAGGATCTCGAGTTCGTTCTGCGCCCGCTGCACGTCCCGCGCTTTCTGGCGCATCGTGCGGCTCAGGCGGTCCATCCGCCGGAAGGCATCGATCATTGCGCCGCGGATGCGCTGCACCGCATAGGCGTGGAAGTTCGTTCCCTTGGACGGGTCATACCGGCGAACGGCTTCGACGAGGCCGCAGGTTCCGTAACCTACAGCGTCTTCGAACTCCAGCAAGCCTGGGATCTCCAAAGGCAGTGAGCGGGCGACGCGCCGGACGAGCGGAGCATACTGCGTGACGAGTTGCTGCTGCTCTTCCAGCGTGAGGCGTGACGGCGTCCCCTGGCCGGCGGCCTGGGACTCTTCAACTGATGATGACGGCCATTGCATTTTTGCTGCTCCCCCGAACAAGCACCCTGTCCGCAACCGGTCTGACTTGGTTGTCGATCAGGTAGGACGATTGTTCAGAGCATGCCGGTGACAGAACAACGCAAGATCGGTGACACGTCCGTGGTGGTTCCGTTACAACGCAGGACATAAGGGAAATCCCTACGTTGCCGCCGGGTGAACCCCTAGCCGGAAACCCGTATTTGGGGCGCCTGCCGCCGGGTGAACCCCTAGCCGGAAACCCGTATTTGGGGCGCCTCACTGCATAACTGATATAGTGCGAAGTTGACCGCGATAGGTAACGGGCGTCGTTTGGCGGGGGCCGTCGTGTGACCAGCTCCCGGGTTAATGGCCGGTAATGCAGCCAATTGGAGCCGCTCAGGTCACACGAGTACACTGCGAACACCATTCCGCGCCCTTCGCGAAGCTGGAAGGACACGCCACACCCGATGGAGATTCCCCAGGACAAGCCGCAACCGTCGTTCGCCGAACGGACGGCCAGGAACGCCGTCGTCGTCTTCCTGCTCCTCGCTATTGTCACCCTCGCGTTTGGTCTCGGCTGGCTCGTGCAAGACCTGCGCCAGGACGATACCAAGTCGTCCGCGCCGCCGGCTGAACAATCGCTTGGCGGTTCGCGAAACAACGAATCTGTCGGGGCGGCGATCATCGATGAAATCGTCAACCTGCTGAAGACGCAGTACGTCGATAAGGCGGTGCTGAACGAGGACACCCTTCGCCAGGCAGCCATCGACGGGATCATCGGGGCGCTCAACGACAGCCACACGGAGTATCTGTCACCGTCTGAGCTCAAGGCCGGCGCGCTCAGCCTCGACTCGAGTTATGACGGCATCGGCGCCAGCGTGTCGGACACCAGCGGTGCGGTGACCATCGTTACCCCGTTCCGCGACTCGCCTGCGGAAAAGGCCGGCATCCGCCAGGGCGACATCGTCCTCAAAGTGGATGGCGAAGCGACCGACGGATGGACGAGCCAGCAGGCGGTGGAGCGGATTCGCGGCCAGAAAGGCACGCCGGTCAGCCTCGAGATTAAGCACACCGACGGGAACATCGAAACGATCACCGTCACCCGCGGTGAAATCCCAATCGAGAGCGTCTTCACCGAGCCAAACCTCGAAATCATCCCCGGGGAGAGTGGGAAGAAGCTCGTTGACCGCGATGGCAAGGAAGTGACCGACGTCGCCTACATCGCCATTTCGCAGTTCCACGACCGCACGGTGACGGAGCTGCGAGCCAAACTGCAGGGCATCGAGTCGAAGGGCTACAAGGGTCTCATTCTCGACCTTCGCAGCAACCCCGGCGGCCTCCTCCAGGCGACCGTCGATGTCGCTGACGAGTTCCTGACGAGCGGCACCATCATCTCCGAGGTCGATGCCAACGGCGGAAAGAAGTCGTGGTCGGCGAAGTCCGGCGGGCTGGCCACCAAGATCCCGATCATCATCCTCCAGGACAACGGCAGCGCCAGCGGCTCCGAAGTGCTCGCTTCGGCCCTGCGTGACAACGGCCGGGCCCAGATAGTGGGCGTGCGCAGCTTCGGCAAGGGCACCGTGAACCAGCTCCAGCAACTGAAGAACTGCGGTGACCCGGCAGGCTGTGGCGCACTCTACCTTTCAGTCGGCCGCTGGCTCACCCCCAAGGGGGACCAGATCGAGGGCCTGGGCGTGAAGCCGGACATTGAGTTGCCCATGACTTATGACGAGTATTTGGATCAGGGCGACATCCAGATGTTCAAGGCTATCGACCTGCTCCACGGCAAGTAGCCGCAGGCGGTACACTACTTCGAACCAGACAACGGCCCCGTCGCCAAGGCGGGGCCGTTGAGCGTCCTCCCGTATGGCTGACTCAACAATTGCCCAGAACCGCCGCGCGCGGCACGACTACGAGTTCCTCGCGAAGTTCGAGGCCGGCATCGTGCTGACCGGCTCCGAGATCAAATCTGTTCGCGAGCACCGCGTGCAACTGCAGGGCGCCTACGCCCGGCTCAAGAACGGCGAAGTCTGGCTCCAGGACGCAAACATCGCTGCCTACGCGAGCGCGGGATATTCGGGCCACGAACCGACACGGGACCGCAAGCTCCTCCTTCACAAGAAGGAGATTCGGAAGATCGAGGAGATGATGGAAGGCAAGGGCCTGACCCTCATCCCCCTCGCGATGTACTTCAAGCGCGGGAGGGCGAAGGTGGAGATCGGTGTTGGGCGTGGACTCCACCATTATGACAAGCGCCAGAAGCTCAAGGAATACGACCAGAAGCGAGACATGCAGCGCGCACTGCGACGGGGATAACCGGTACTGCCTCTATGTGGCGGTTGCCCAGAACGCGACGGCGAAGCGGTTCGGCTCGACCCGCACGTTCGTGAATCCCGCGGCCCGAAGCCGCTCTGCCAGCGTGGCCGGGTCGACCGGTGTGCAGATGTCATCGATATGCGCGGCGCGGAACTCCGGGCTGTCGAGGCTATCGCTGCCCATGACGGTTCCGCCGGCGCGGACGAGCCTGTTCAGTTCGGCGAATAGCCGATCCTGGGCTGCCGCCGTCGGGAGATGGTGCAGCATCGTCAGGCAGATCGCTGACGAGAAGGCGTCAGCGGCGAAGGGCGTGGCGGTCGCGTCGCCCCGGTGCACCGTGACGTTCGACCCCTGAAAACGGTCGGCGAGGGCGGATGCGAGGTCTGCATCCAGTTCAACCACGGTCATCTTCGGGGCGAGCGTTGCGAGGACGTTGGTCGTCAGCCCTGGTCCCGGCCCAACCTCGAGCAGGTGTTCGCCAAGGTTGATGCCATTGGTGGCGTCGGGCACAACGTGCTTGCGGACGATTTCGGCCCATTCGAGACCGGAGCAGTACTCCAGGTGCAGCTTGTTCATGCGCGAGACTCTACCAGAGCGGCCCCATGGGATCTGTGGCGCCCGCCACGGCCGGTTTCGAACGGGTGTGCTATGCTTGGAGTATCAACTGGGGACGAAGGGAATCGACAGGGAGCTAGGTAGCCGGATAGCAGGCCGAGGTTGGGCGTCACCCTCGTTAATCAGGCGGCCAAAAACAAATGGCAACAATCGCCAACTCGCACTCGCAGCTTAATACCCTGTAGAGGCCGTCCCTCCTGAAGCCCGGCCTGGCAGCGTCGGGAAGGGGCGTCACTAAAGCCAGGATGCCGTGGGCTCACGCCGATAGCGCCCGCGAAAGATCATCGGCTGGTTACTGGACTTGAGGACCACCATCGTAGTCCGGTAGCGAGATCCCCATCGGTGGGAATGCCTGTAGGACAATTCGGAGCTGACCTTCGCTGGACCGGGAGTTCAACTCTCCCGCGTCTCCACCACTTTTTGAATCTAAAATGGCTGGAAATCTTGGGTTTGACCCCCAACCTTGACCCCCAGACGAAAAGTAAGCGGGTTTGTGGGTTCCGGCCGGTTCGCTTTGGGGGTCATGCGTTGAACAGCCGATCCAAGTACGCGGTCGCCTGGGCCTGCGCCCCTTCGAGCGTGTGCGCGTAAATCCGTAGCGTGGTCGACACGTCGCTGTGCCCGAGCATTTCGCCGACGACCTTCACGGGGATACCCTCGGCGAGCAGCAGCGACGCGGCCGAGTGCCGCAGGTCGTGAATCCGCATCTTCGGCAGCCCGGCCTTCGCCAGCAGCGCCGGGAAGTTCCGGTTACGAAGGTTCCGGCTGTCGAGCGGGTTTCCCGTCCCTACCGTGAAGATGAGGCCGTGCTCAGTCCATGCCTCCCGCGCGGCGAGGCGCTGCGCCTCCTGGCGTCCACGGTGCGCTGTGAGGGCGGTCACGGCCTTCTCAGTCAGCCACACGGTGCGGTTGTGATTCTTCTTTGTCGAGGTGGGCGCAAAGATGGGCTTTCCGTCGACGGCCAGCGTGCGCCGTATCTGCAGGCGGCGGCGGTCAAGGTCCAGGTCATCCCACTTCAACGCCTGGAGTTCGCCGAGGCGCGCGCCTGTCGTGACGGCCAGCGTCCAGAACGCTTCGAGCGGGTCACCCGCGGCAGCGGCGAGCAGTTCACGCGCATCCTCCGGTTGAAGGGACCGGTATTCCGGCGTGTCCCGGCGCGGCGGCGTGACGAGAGAGGCGACGTTGCGCGACACAAGCCCGTCTCGCTCGGCATCGCGTAGAGCCGTGTGGAGGACGCCATGAGAGAGCTGTATCGACGTGCTGCTGAGTGAGGATGACGCGGCGAGGGCGGCATAGGCGGCGCGCACATCTCCCGGCGTGAGCTTCGCGAGTCCCACCTTGCCGATGTGCGGCAGCAGGGCATCGATGCGCTGCCGGTACGACTTCGCGGTTTTCGCGCTGAGGTTAGGTTTTCGGCCTTCGAGCCAGTCGCCGAGGTACTGGGCAACCGTGAGCCGTCCGGGCGGGATGCTGCGGCCCTCGTCGACGGCGCGCTGCACATCGCGAAGCTTGCTCAGCACTTCCTTTTCGGTGGCGCCGAAGAATGAGCGGCGGTTGCCGCCGATGCGAGCGCGAAGCTCCCACCGGCCATCAGGCCGCTGGCGAATGCTACCTTCGCCAGTACGTCGACGGGGTGCGGTCATGGCTGGTCCTCCTGGGTTCCTGTGGTGCGTGATCGGACGCGGAGAAAGTCGCGGCGAAACGTGCGCTGTTCCTTGTAGGTCCATTCGGGGTGAAGGCGGTTCCACTCGGCCATGCGAACCGGATACGTTCCCTCTACGGCCGTTGCGGCGAACGCTGCCAGCGCGACGTTGCGCTCACTCAATGGCCGGAGCGCCCGAGGTCTGCGCGGCTTTACGCCAATCGGCGCCAGCAGTTCGCGGCGCGCCCGCTGGTAGAGGTTCACGACGGAGCGCTCCGGCAGCGCCGGGTCAACAGTGAGGATCACTCGCGCGGAAAGCCCGTCACTGCTTGCCGTTGCATTCAGGGTTGCGACGCCACGAGAGACGACCGGGACAACCCCCGCCATCACGAAAACAGCCGCCTGCGCCGGTTGCCAGCCGTACATCGTCGCGAGCTCTGCCGAGAGGCCCGCGAGCAGGTCTAACGTGCCGTCCGGCTGGACGTACATCCGGCGCACACCCCGGTCGCCGCGCAGTGCGTAGGCCAGGGTCTTCATGCTGCTCCCGCGCGCCGGGTTCGTGGCGGAAATTGTCAGCGGCTCGACCGGGTACACCCCCGGATGCTCGGCATCCAATGAAATCTCGACCTCGCCGCGGCAGATAACGCCGTGAAGCAGCATCGCTGGCGGCCCTTCGCGCTCGGCCGTAGATGCCAGCCACGAGGCGACCTCATCCCATCCAAGCAGCCCGCCCGCGAGGAATCGTCGGCGGAACGCGACAACCTGGGGGTGAGCAGCGGCAGCGGCGGCGATGGCGTCAGCGCGTACCAGCGTCTCGCCGTCCAGGTCCAGTTCGATGATCGTCTTTGGCGGTGTGCGTGGCTGTCCGGCGATGGCGCGGTATTGGCCGACGAGGGCGCGGAATGCCCGCTCGCGGCTGCCTGGCCCATCGTCGGCAAGGGTCACGTCGCCAACGTGCCCGGACTCGACGAGCTGCTGCCATGCTCCCTCGCCCGGCTCTTCGCCGACGGCCGCCGAGAGTGCCGTTTTGACCGCTGCGGCGGTTCCAAGGTCCATACACCACCTCCCGAGACGAATAAGTGCCGTCGCTAGCGTAGCACACGAGCGCCGAAGCAATCAGTTGCTAGCCCATCGGTGCGGAGGTTCCAAGATGATGCCAACCACGACGGAACGCGGCGCGTTGCGAATGCGCGAGGTTGCGGCGTACTTGGGCTGTTCGAGAGACACGGCGGATCGGCTGTGGCAACGCGGCGAATTGCGCTCCTGGACCATCGGAACGGCCCGATTTGTTTCGGTGGCCGAACTGCAGCGGTTCATCGCCGAGCGCGAAGCCCAGGCGGAGGCCCGCGCCTGAGACGGCGAAACGCCGATTCCGGGGAATCCCGAAACCGGCGCTCGCTGGCAATAGGCGGCGGCTCGCCCATGCACTACCAACATTCTAACAATGACGACGCAACAGGCCGCATCCTCGAAGGGTTGCAGTGCGACCGCTCGGGTTGCGTCTGCCGCACGTCGGCTCGCGCCGGCAAAGGGCTGACTCATTGCCCGGCGCACGACGACCTGACGCCCAGCCTGAACGTCAGCCCACCGAGCCGGACAGCCTGGCCGCTGCTGTGTTGCTTCGCGGGTTGCCAACACAAGGCCGTGCTCGGCGCACTTCGCGACCGTGGGCTGGTGCCGCGTTCGGTTGGCTTCCAAGTCGGCGCGTGGACGCACTATCGCGAGGACCGCCCCGGCGAGGCAAAGCGGGTTCGCTGGACGCCTGGCGCCGAGCCGCGGCTGGCGCTGTATCGCGGCGAGGCCCTGGCCGAGCTGGACCCTGGCGCAACGGTGCTGCTGACCGAAGGCGAAGCGGCCGCCGAGGCGGCGGTTGCGATGGGATTCGCGGCTGTCGGGACCGCGTGCGGTGCAAGCGCCACCCCCGACGATGCCGCGCTCGAAGTGCTGCGTGGCTTCGACGTTGTGATGTGCCAGGACAACGACGACGCCGGCTTCCAGCATATGCAGCGGATCGGCCAGCGGCTCGCAGCACTCGGCATCGGCGCCCGCTGGCTCGAACTGCCGGGCATGCTGGAACACGGCGACCTGGCAGACTTCGGCGGCTCTCGCGACGAGCTGGTCGAACTGGTGGCTGCTGCGCCAGCGTGGACGCCCCCGGCCGACCCTGGCCCCGTAGAGACCTCGGCGGGCGGCGAGGTGCGGCTGACATTCGACGACACGTCGAACGCCGAGCTGCTGGCCCGGCTGCATGGCCAGAATCTGCGGCATGATCCCTCGACCGGGCGGCTGCTCGAATGGACGGGCGGCCCCGCGTGGAAGCCGTTGTCAGTCGAGCGCGCCCGGCAACTGGCAATCGATGGCGCGGCCTATCGGCTGCGGACGGCCACAACGACCGCCGAGGCGGGTTTCGCGGCGAGGTCGCGCGACCTTCGGCGGCTCGACGCGGCGCTGGAACTGGTGAAGTCGCTCCCGCCCGTCTATGCGCCGGGAATCCGTTGGGATGACCACCCGGACCTGCTGGCCGTCGCGAACGGCGTCATCGACCTGCGTGACGGCTCGTTTCGGCCCGGGCGACGCGAGGACTACCTGACAACTGCCAGCGAAGTGCCCTATGACCCCGCAGCCGAGTGCCCGCGGTGGACTCGATTCGTCAATGAGATCACGATGGGCGATGTCGAGGTGGCCGAGTTCCTGCAGCGGCTGGCTGGTTATTCACTGAGTGGCTGCGCGAACGAGAACATCTTTGTGTTACTCATCGGGGAAGGGCGGAACGGCAAAGGTAAGTTCCTGAACCTGCTGCGAGCTGTAGCAGGTTCAGAGCTCGCGGCTACTGTTCGCTTTGCTGCGTTCCTCTCAGACGCCAGAGGTGACGCGTTTCGCGACATTGCTGACACGGTAAATGCCCGCGTGGTCGTGTCGTCTGAGACAGTCGGGGATGGCGGTGAGTTTGATTCTCAGGTGCTGAAATCCCTGACGGGCAGCGAGGATGTCGTTGCGGCCAAGAAGTATGGGCACGCATTCCGTTTCCGGCCGAGGTTCACATTGTGGTTGCTGGCAAACCATCGCCCGCGGGTCTCTGATCACACAACGGCGATGTGGGAGCGCATGGTCATCATCCCGTTCTATCGGCAGTTCATCGGCGAGGATGATGACAAAAACCTCGAAACAAAGCTGATGGGCGAACTGTCGGGCGTTTTGAACTGGATGATTGAGGGTGCGAAGGACTGGTACCGTGATGGGCTGCGTATCCCCGATTCAATCCATGCAGAGCGCGCCAGGTATCGGACGTCCGAAGACGCGGTTGGGCGATTCCTCATTGAGTGCTGCAGGCGCGGACCAGATCTGAGCATTGGAGCGGGCGACTTGTACCGGGCATTTGCGACCTGGTGCCAGGCCGAAAACCTCGCGGCCACAAGCTCGACAGCATTCGGGCGACGGCTCTCGGAACTGTTCACGAAGACCCGGACCGCGGCAGGTTTGGCGTATGACGGCATCGCCCTCGATGTAGGGTATGTAGGGTTGACGACTTTAACGAAAAATCGCCATACGCGCGCGGGTGAAGAGGAGTTTGGAGAAAACCCTACAACCCTACACTTTGAATCTAGCAACCCTACATGGAACGGCTCGAATATCGTCGATCATCGCTGTGGCAATGACTTCCGGCCGATGCTGCCCGGTGAGGTCTGCGCGGATTGTGGCTGGACCGCGCCCGCCGAGGAGGTGCGCTAATCCGGCGTAACCTCACCCGCCCAGGCGCACCAGCGCCGCCACTCGCGAAAGGAACCCGACTGTGACCCTGACTCAAACCGTCCTGAACCGCCTGGCGACCTCGCCGCTGGCGTCCCGGCTGCTCGCCGATGTCGAGGCCGAACGCGCAACGCGCCGCCAGGCGCTGGCGGCCGAGCTTCGCGCTCGCCGTACTGCCGCCGACAAGCAGGCCGCAACTGCTGCCGCGGCGACCGCCAAAGCCCGCGCTGCATTCGAGAGCGCCCGCCTCGCCGCCGAAGACGCACACCGCGCCCACACGAAGGCCGCGGTCGAGGAACGCTCCGTCACCACGACGGCCGCGCGTGACCTGGCCCGGATCGAGTCCGAGCTGCGCGCACTGGCGCCGGACGCCCTCGACGAGCTTATCGCCGAGATTGACCAGCTGCTCCAAGAGCGCCGCGACGCGGCTTCCGTCTCGGGAAAGCACGACCGCGAGGGCCTCGCCCGGCTGGCCGAAGCCCGCGACGCCGCCTCGGCGCTCGCAGTTGACCCGGATGTGGTCGATTTCGCCGAGGCGCTGGCCAGCATTCGCGCGACGCTGCCCCAGGCGGTGACCGCGTGAGCGCGCACCACGAACGCCCCACCGTCGTTCATGACGGCGGCGCATCCTTCCCCTATCGATGGGTCATTCCTCTCGACCAGACCACGGCCTCGCGCGAGGCCACCCTGGCCGCGGCCTGCGGCGCGTGGGCGGCCTCGGTCGAGCTCGGCATGAGCCAGCCGCCGACGATTGTGTGGTTCGAGCTCTCCCCGATGCGCGGCCGGATGCACTTCACTCGGCCCCACCTCATTTCGGGCTGCTACGACGAGCGCGAACCCGGCACGATCCACATCCGCACCGGCCTGACGCCTGGCGCGGCATTTTGCGCCGCGCTGCACGAGGCACATCACGCGGCGCACGCGGGCGGCTCCGAGGCGGCGGCTGAATCATTCGCGGCCCGGCTCTGCCGCGCAGCCGGGAATCGCTGCGAGCGCCACGGCCCGAACAACGCGGGACCGAGCTTCTTCATGATGGCCCGGCGCCTGCAGCTTGAATCCGCAGCCCGCTCGACCTCGGCGCCAGCAGCCCGCCCGACCGCCTCGGCGCGCCCGACCGCGTTCATGAGCACGGCTGGCCTGCATGGCCCGGCACTGCGCCGCGCCCTCGAAACCGCCGTTGCGAGCGGCTGGCCCGTCGACCTCGGCGATGGCCGTCTCACTTCGGCGCGCGAAGCGTTGAAGGCGCTGCCCGCACCGAAGCCCGTCGGCGCCGAGACGGTTTGGCTGCAGCGGCTCCGGCTCGGTGGCCAGCCATTGGCCATCCTTCCTGACTACCTGGTGCGATGGCTGGCCCGGCAGGTGTGACCGCGGCGGCCGCGTTGGCGTTTGGCTGCGACAGCTGTCATCGGCCCGCCGACGTGGTGCACGCCACAGGTCGCCGTATCGCCGTCCTTTGCCGCGACTGCGAGACCCGGCGCGTCGCCCTGGGCGCCGGGGGGCTTCGAAATCTTGGGGAACCCGAGGCCGAGCGGAAGAGGCCGCCCCTTTTCTCACGTTTATCCAAAATCCCAGAAAAAGGGGGACACCATGACGACTGCAGGTAGGCCGAGGTTGCCGTCGGCGGTCAAGCTGGCCCGCGGGACGCTTCGCCCGTCACGCGAGGCGAGCCGTGAACCGGTTTACCCGCCTGGCAGCGCGGCAGCCCCGGCGAACCTCGCAGGACCAGCCCGCGACGAGTACGAGCGGCTGGCGAAGCTGCTGCTGGTGCAGGGGCTGTTCCCGGCGACCGCCGAGGGAGTGCTCGCGTTTGGCTGCTGGTGGTTTGGCCAGTGGGTAGAGGCGACACGGCGGATTGAGGAGGACGGCCAGATCGTCATGACGGAGTACGGCCCGAAGCTGAACCCTGCGGTTCGGATAGCGTCCACAGCGGCAACGCTCTACTCGACGATGTGCTCGCGGTTTGGGCTGGACCCGGCAAGTGCCGCGAAGGTCGACCCGCGGCCGCCTGGCGTCGATGCCGATGAGCTGGAACGCCTGCGAGCGGCGAGGCGCGCGGAACGGTAGCGCGGATGACTCTACCTACTGCCTCGGCCAGAAACTCGCCCAGAATCGCACTACAGCGCGTCACGGTAGAAATGGCTGATTAGGCTGTAGGCGAGACAGCCATCCTCGTGATTACGAATCACCCTCCCGCCGTTGCGGCCGGGAGGGTTTCGTTTGTGCCTGTCGAGGATGGGCCCAGGGCGGCGAGGATGACCCGCTGCGGCGCTGGTGCGGCACACCCTCGCACGTCATATGACCACATTCGCCTCTCACATAGTTTGACCCCCAAAGTTGACCCCCAACAGCAGCGGATGCAGGCGGACAACAGCGGTAAGACAGATCAGGTATTGAGTCTAAAATGCGGTCTCCAGCGGCCTCTAGCGGAACGTTATGACGAGTTCAACTCTCCCGCGTCTCCACCAGTACCAACAACGAGGGCCCCATTCGGGGCCTCTTCAACCCCTTGCCACCACGGTGTCGTAGAGCCCGTAGGACCTCAGCCCCGGGTGGCTATCGATGCCCGTGTAGCGCAGTGAGGCGTCCTCGTAGCGCCGGAAGGCGAAGACTGCCTGGTTCATCTGCTCCGTGTTGAACACCTTCAGGCGCACGAGCAGGTGGAAGTCCTTGACCGTCAACCCGGTAACCGAGAGGAACAGGTCGGGCTCCAGTTTGGTGATCACGTCCTGGAGCGTGTTCTCGCGGAAGTCTGTCAGGTACATGAACGCGGGGATGCGCGTAGCGAACTTGATGAGCTTCTCCTGCACCTGCTTCCGTTTCGACTTGAACTCCTTCTCCTCGTCGGACAGTTCCTTCTTCTCTTTTGGCGAAAGGCCCGTTTCCTTGGCTTTCGTCTTCATACCCTTGATCCTTTCGCTCTTGTTGATGATGGCCTCGATGATATTGTCGCCGAGTGAACGCCAGCCCTCGATGCGTTCCACTGCTGCCATCGCTTCGGGGTTGTCAAGGATGCGGCGCAGCGTGTCGTTGTCCACGTTCACGAGCAAGGCGCTCTCCCACTTCCGGGCGAGCAGCACAGCCGAGGTGCCGGCCATCGCGATATCCAGGATCCCGCCCGCGTCGATCTGAACCATGTTCGCGCCGTCGTAGGCGAGCACGGGCAGGAAGGACAGCAGGTCCTTCACCGCGTTCTCGGGGTTTGGCTCACCCGGAGAGAGGCCCATTGCATAGTCGGAGAGTTGGCGCAGCGCCCGCGTCGGCGCAAAGTCGAACACCAGGCACTCAGGCTTGAGGATCTCTTCCTCGTTCGGGTCATCGCCGTTTGGGTTCTTGATCGACCACGGCGACTGGACACGGAACGCGGCCTGGAAGTAGGTCTCGGGCGACTTGAGATTGCGCAGCATCAGGATCGATGACCATTGCGGCACGGTGACACCCGTCGTCAGCTTGCCGCACGAGAGCGTGATCGTGCTTGTCTCAAATCCACTCCCGATGGCCTTGCGCACTGGCGGCAGAGCCTC